>JBBDSK010000001.1:0-10977 GCA_040904985.1 Woeseia sp.
CATACTTCGGAAACCGGAAACAAACGTGGATGGTCAATTTTCGGGTGCGCGATATGGATGCAATGGCGGCACAGCTCGGGGCATCCGGTATAAGGGTCGAAGTTGATGAACAGGTTTACCCTAACGGGCGATTCGCTCGCATGTATGATCCTGAAGGAAATCCAATTGAATTGTGGGAGCCAAAGGACGTCGGCGGTTAACGCGGATCAGTTGCCTAAGCAGAAGGCGCGCCAGCATGCGTTTGCGGCTAAGCGTTCGGCGGCGGCTGGGCGTTTACTCGAATGTATCTGAACTGCGGATCCTGCATCGTAAGAGACTGGAAGATCGACGACCGCGACTCTCTGCTGCGCTTCGCGAACAATCGCAGCATCTGGCGAAACATGGGGCACAGGTTTCCACTTTCGCGACCGTGTTTCAATCTGACTTTCGTTGGTTGGAAGGCACAGCTTCGCTCCAGGGCTACACCGCCGAAAACGGCACCACTCGCACATTTTGCAGGCATTGCGGTTCCAGTCTGACGTTTTCCAGTCCAGGAGCACCAAAGGACGTGGTTGAGGTGGCGCTGGGTACAATGGACGTAGACGTACCAGTCAAGCCGAGCGCACACCTATTCGTAGGTTCAGCCGCGAACTGGACGGTGCCGCGTGATGACCTGCCCCGGTATGAGAAGGCGCGAGGTAGCGTCGAGGTGAAGAGATAGCCTGGCACAGCCCCGGATGTGCGGCCTTCGCGCCATTTATTTGCCTGAGTTGATATTGTTATGACCATGTCCAAGAGCACCATCGTTTTGCTAACTCTGGTTACGGTTGGCGCAATGTTCTCCCTCGTCTCGGGTGCTTTCTACCTGGAGGTACCCCTGCCAGGCGGACTACCAATCGGGAACGCCTTGGTGGCTATCGGATTGTGCTCTGCAGCCGGCGCAGCGATCGGGCTCAGCCAGCCGGGTACTTTGCTTCGCCGCGTATCCACGGCATCCTTCGTGGCGGCGCTTGCGTGGCTGCCGGTATCCGTCGCGCTGGCTGGGAATCTGGCGCTCAACTTTAGCGGACCACAGGGAATCCTCTGGATCGGGCTAAGTCTTTCCACCGTTGTTGCTGTCCTGGGTTCGTTAGTCTGGGCGCTGATTCGTTGTCTACTTGAAGGTGCCGTCCGTGAAGGTTCTCCGCCATGACGCATTCCGGGAGCAGTGTCACTGCAAAACGGATATCCTCCGCCGAACCCATTCTGAATTATTGCAATGAGGAAGCAGCGGCTTTATTCAGAGTCCCCGTAAGGGTTGACACGCCGGGCAGAGTCGCCAATGGATGCCGCAAGCCATGGCACAGATATAAAACCACGGTGAATAGCAGCACAGCGACGGCCTGATGTGCCGCTGCCAGTGGGACTGGCACGAAAAGCAGCAACGTGGATATGCCGAGCGCCACCTGCAACAAAGCCGTGTGCAAAACAGCGCTAACGCCGGGCCGCACGCTCGCCGGCATGTCTGCCTTTCTCGCAAACCACCACCAGGTAACGATTACCAGGAACGTTGTTACAGCGAGTACGCGGTGACTGAATTGCACGGCCGCCATGTTCTCAAAGAAGTTGAGCCAGGCCGGCGTCAAGGCAAAAAGATCCGGCGGTACCCAGTAATTTCCCATCATGGGAAAGGTGTTGTAGACGAGACCGGCATCAAGCCCGGCGACAAATCCGCCGGAAACGATGGTGACCAGGACAAGCGCGGCCAGCAGGAGAGTTCGCCTGTACCAGGAGTGGGGCTCCGCCCGCTCCCCGCCCCTGAGAAGCGACAGCGCGATCCAGAACATATAGGCATAAATGGCAATCGCCGCAACCAGATGTGCCGCAAGGCGATATTGGCTTACCCGCGGGTTATCGACCAGCCCGCTCTTGACCATGTACCAGCCAAGCAGTCCCTGCAATCCGCCCAGCACAAACATCAGGCCGTACTTCGGCAGTTCACGTTTGCGGATATAGCCACGCCAGAGGAAGTAGCCGAATGGCAGCAGAAATGCGATGCCGATCAGCCGGCCCAGAAGCCGGTGAAGATATTCCAGCCAGAAAATACGTTTGAAGCCGCCGACGTCCATATGCGAGTTCACCTGCTGGAACTCCGGCGACTGCTTGTACAATTCGAAGGTCTCGCGCCAGGCCTCTTCGCCCAGCGGCGGCAGTGCTCCCGTGACGGGGCGCCAGTCGACAATCGACAGGCCCGAACCGGTCAGCCGCGTTACGCCTCCCAGCACGATCATCATATAGACAAGCCCGCAGAGTACGAACAGCCAGAGGGCAACCTTGCGGTTGTTCGTGGAGCTTACGGCTGGCATGTGAATCGTACCTCTGGCGGAGTTCTGAGGGCGCGCAATAGTAGCAGGCTGTTGACCCGGACCGGTATCATACGAGAACCGGTGTCCCGGGGGGGCTCGTGCGACTGAAAAACTGCTTCAACACCGCCGATTTTCGCAAGCTGGCGAAGGCGCGGCTGCCGTCGCCGATCTTCCATTACATCGATGGCGGGGCCGACGACGAGACGACGTTGCGCCGAAATACAGAGGCTTTCGAGAGCATCGACCTGGTGCCGAATGTGCTGGCGGGGGTACAGGTTCCGGACCTGCGGACAACCGTGCTCGGACAGCAGCTGAGCCTGCCGCTCTTTTTTTCGCCAACGGCAATGCAGCGGCTTTTTCATCACGACGGCGAGCGCGCCATTGCGGCCGTTGCGGCCGAGTTCGGCACGATGTTCGGCGTCTCCACGATCGGCACCTGCAGCATTGAGGAGCTTGGGCGATTCACAGACGTGCCAAAGCTCTTTCAGATATACGTACACAACGACCCGGCGCTGACCACGGACCTGATTTCACGCTGCAAGGCCGCCCGTTTCAGTGCGCTCGCACTCACCGTCGATACAATCGTTGCCGGAAATCGCGAGAGAGACCTGGTCACAGGCATGACGACGCCGCCGAAGCTCACGCCCCGCAGCCTCATGAGCTTCGCGCGGCATGCGGAATGGACCTTCGACTATCTGTTCCGTGAGCGTTTCGATCTGCCTTGCGTGTCCCGTTACATCGAGCAGGGCTCGAATATTTCATCCTCGGTGGCCGGTTACCTCGACAGCCAGATGAAGCGCTCGATCGACTGGGACGACGCGGCGAAAATGATCGAAGAGTGGGACGGGCCTTTTGCCCTGAAGGGAGTGATGTCCGTAGACGACGCGAAACGGGCGGTCCAGATCGGAGCTACTGCGATCATGATCTCGAATCACGGCGGCCGGCAACTGGATGGCTCGCGCGCACCTTTCGATCAGCTGAAGGCCATCGTAGACGCGGTTGGCGGCGACATCGAGATTATTGTCGACGGGGGTATACGGCGCGGTACACACGTATTGAAAGCTTTGGCCATCGGCGCGACGGCCTGTTCCGGCGGCCGCTGGTATCTGTACGCGCTGGCAGGCGCCGGCAGAGCCGGCGTAGAGCGCGCGATGCGGCTGATGAGGGCGGAGATTGAACGGGACATGCTGCTGATGGGCTGCGGCTCTATCGCCGATCTCAACCCTTCCAACGTTGCCGCAAGGCCTTGAGAAAAAAAGCAGCCAAAGGGACGAGCCCTTGCTAAACGCTCTTCCTCGCCCGCACTGGTGGGCAGGTGTCGCTCTCGCGGTCGCCGTCTCGGTTGCCGCCGGCTTTTCCGCAGAGTGGCTGGGCGAATCGCTGCTGGGCTTCGACCGGAGTCCCATCAGCCCGATCGTAATGGCCATGGTGATCGGCATGGTTCTCGCGAATGCGGTGTCTATGCCGACGCGGTTTGTGGAGGGGTTGCGCTTCTGTACCACCACGATCCTGAGAATCGGCATCATGCTGCTCGGTATCCGCCTGAGCCTTTTCGGGGCGGGTCTTTTTACCCTGGTGGCGCTCCCGTTCGTCGTTGTTGCCATCGTGGTCGGACTGTCCGTCGTCGGCCTGCTCGGCCGGTCGCTCGGATTGTCGCGACAGCTGACGGGTTTGATTGCTGTGGGCACCAGCATCTGCGGCTGTACCGCGATCGTCGCGACAGCCCCTTTAATCAAGGCAAATGAGGCGGAGGTCAGCTATTCGATTGCCTGCATTACGCTCTTCGGGCTCGTGGTCATGTTCGTTTACCCGTTTGTCGGATACGCCATGTTTCCCGACCAGCCCGCGCTGGCCGGCCTTTTTCTGGGGACATCCATACACGAGACCGCGCAGGTAGCGGGAGCGGGTCTGATGTACCAGACGCAATACGATGCGCCAATCGCGCTCGATGTTGCGACCGTTACCAAACTTGTGCGAAACCTTTGCATGGTCGCCATCATTCCGCTGGTCAGCATCCTTTACGCGGGCGACCGGGGTCGGCCCGGCGGCGAAAAAGTTCCCTGGCTGTCGATGGTTCCGTGGTTCATCGCCGGTTTTGCCTTCATGTCGGCGCTGCGTACCGTTGGCGACTTCTCTCCACGGGCATTTGGCGTGCTGGAGCCGGAGCAGTGGCGCCTCGCGGTCGAGATAACGCAGGCGGCCGCCGAGCGCTTCCTGCTCATTGCCATGGCCGCTATAGGTCTTACTTCCATTTTTTCCGGCTTGCGGCGCATCGGGCTCCGGCCGTTCCTGCTGGGCCTGCTGGCGGCGCTTCTCGTCGGCGGCGTCAGCCTCCTGCTGATCTCGTTGTTCGCGCAAAGGCTGATCGCGCTGACGGGGCTTTATTGACGCCGAGGCGGGCTGCGATCCTGCCGCGCATCCTCGCCGATTATCAGCGTCCCCGGCGTCTGCAGAGCCGCCCTGCAGCCCAGCTTCGCCTGGGATAAAATGAGGGCCTTCGCCCGCCTTTGGAGCCCAGTCTTCGGGCGCGGGCAATCGTTTTCCGATGAGGGTTGCAGCTGTGGTAAGGACGACTAAAAAAGTGACCGGCGAGGCGGACGAACGCCGCAATCCGACAGGTACGGACGGATTCGAGTTCGTCGAATACGCGGCGCCGGATCCAAATCAGCTACGCAAGCTTTTCTCAAAAATGGGCTTGCCCGCCGTGGCCCATCACCGATCGAAAGACGTGACCCTGCACAAGCAGCGCGACATCAACTTCATTATCAATGCAGAGTCCGACAGCTTTGCGCAGGAATTCGCTCGACTGCACGGCCCCTGTGCCTGCGCAATGGCATTTCGGGTGAAAGATGCGAACCTTGCGCTGAATCGTGCCGTGGACCTGGGGGCAAAAGCCGTGCCCGGCGATCCCGGCCCTATGGAACTCAACATTCCCGCAATCGAAGGTATTGGCGGCAGCCGTTTGTACCTGGTGGACCGTTACGGCGATGACACCATCTACGATGTCGATTTTCGTTATGAGGCCGGCTGGCAGGAGCAGGTGGCGGAACTCGACACCGGGCTTACCTACATCGATCATTTGACCCACAACGTGCGACGCGGACAAATGAAAGTATGGGCCGAGTTCTACGAAACCCTCTTCAATTTCCGCGAGATACGATATTTCGACATTGAGGGAAAGCACACGGGGCTTCTGTCAAAGGCGATGACCAGCCCCTGCGGCAAGATTCGTATACCGCTCAACGAGAGCCAGGATGATCGGAGCCAGATCGAGGAATATCTGCGGGATTACAAGGGCGAGGGAATACAGCACATCGCGCTGGGCACCGACGATATCTACGCAACGGTGGACAAGCTCGCCGCGAGCGGTGTTGCCCTTCAGGACACGAGCGATACCTACTACGAACTGATCGAACAGCGGCTGCCCGGCCACGGCGAGCCGCTCGAGGAATTGAAGAAGCGCCGCATCCTGATCGACGGCGCGCCGCAGGAGGGCCAGGGCCTTCTGTTACAGATATTTACGAAAAACGTCATCGGCCCTATTTTCTTCGAGATCATCCAGCGCAAGGGGAACGAGGGTTTCGGCGAGGGTAACTTCAAGGCGCTGTTCGAATCACTGGAGCTCGACCAGATCCGGCGCGGCGTCATTCGCGAGTAGGCAATCTTGTCCGTTCTCGTTCGCCAGCGGGCAGCAAAACCTCCCGCTCGATACGTTTTTACCGCAATTTTGCTTGTTTTTAAGCGCTCAAAGCTTGAATTGCGCGCGATCTGCGCGATTTGCGGGTAATATTGGCCATTGCTCGCCACCGTGCGAAGTCGCATAAAACGCCGGGTCACCGGCGAGAAATACGAAGAGGTTGATATGGCAGGTGAAAGAGTTAGCGGAACCGTCAAATGGTTCAACGACGACAAGGGTTTCGGTTTTATCGAGCGTGAAGGCGGCCAGGATGTGTTTGTCCATCACAGCTCCATCCAGATGGAGGGCTTCAAGTCCCTCAAGGAAGGACAAAGAGTCACCATGGAAGTGACCCAGGGGCAGAAGGGACCGCAGGCGGAAAACGTAATCGCCGATTAAGCAAAAAGGGCCGGGGCCGCAGACTTTCCGGCTCCCCAGGTCCAGGCGCCGCGTGCAGGCCTGCCCCGAGACCACGCCGCCAGTCCGCGTTTCGACGGGCGGTGGAGTTGTACGCAGCTCCGTGTCTGGCTTCCCGCTGCAAAAATAATGGCAGCAGCTCCCGGTTGCGGCCCGGAAATGGTGGGCCTAGTGTTGCGCCCAGTGAAACGGCGAGGGAACGCAGCTAAACTTGCGTTTTCGGGCTCAGGACAGATCCATTGAAACTCCGTATCCAGGGCAATTCCGTCCGATTCAGGCTGACGCGCAGCGAAGTGGACCAGCTTCACCGCGAGGGCAGCGTCAGCGACGCCACGGTATTTCCCGGCGGCTCGACTCTCGAATATTCCTTGGAAACGTCCTCGATGACGGGCCAGCCCCGCGCCGCTTTCACCGCCGACCGGGTCGTCGTGCAAATTCCGGCGCCCGTGGCCCGGAAGTGGGCAGTGACGGATGAAGTGTCCATCTCGGCCGTACAGCCGCTGGAGGATGAAGGCGGGCTCTCCATCCTGGTGGAGAAGGACTTTGCCTGCCTCACCCCGCGTGAGGGAGAAGATGAGTCCGACCAGTTTCCACATCCGTTGAAGGGGCAGGAAACCTGCTGAATGCGCAAGCGGCAGGTGCAAACGTTGCTTGTACCCCGCGCAGTCGATGCTAGAATCCGCGCGCCACGACCGGACGCCGCTGCAATACCGGCGGATTTCTTCCGGACTGTTAACGATAGCAAGTAACGAAAGCAGGATAATCCATGGCCGCTTTTGAGGACCCGGCGTTCGACGATCACGAACGCGTCATTTTCTGCCACGATGCGCAAACAGAGTTGCGAGCAATCATCGCCATTCATTCCACCGCGCTGGGGCCGGCAGCGGGCGGGTGCCGGCTTTTGCAGTACGACACGGACGATGCGGCGCTGCACGATGTGCTGCGGCTGTCGCAGGGGATGAGTTACAAGAACGCGATGGCCGGAATAGATTTCGGCGGCGGTAAAGCGGTGATTCTGAAGGCAGCGCACTTTGATGGCTGCGACGCACTTTACGAAAAGTTCGGCGAATTCGTGGAGCAACTGAACGGCGACTACATCACCGCGGAAGATGTTGGCATGAGCGTCAGCATTATGCAGGTCATCGCGCGCAAGACGCGTTTCGTGACCGGTCTGCCGAAAAAGGAAGGGCGCGTAGGCGGGGATCCGTCTCCGATGACTGCTTTCGGCGTATTCAAAGGTATCGAGGCAGCGGTCCGGTCCAAGCTGTCCCGGGACAGTGTAAAAGGCCTTACCGTCGCCGTTCAGGGCGTCGGCAATGTGGGCTACAACCTCTGCCGCAATCTGGCCGCGGCCGGTGCCAGCCTCCTGATCGCAGACATCGATGAAAGCCGCGTGAAGGCGGCCTGCGAGGAATTTGGCGCCAAAGCTGTCGCGCTGGAAGACATACTTCACCAGGCGGTCGATGTGCTGGTGCCTTGCGCATTAGGTGCAGTCCTGAACGAGCGCACGATCCCCCGCCTGCGCACGCCCATCGTGGCAGGTGCTGCCAACAACCAGCTCGCAACACCGGCCGACGGGCAACGATTATCCGATGCCGGTATTTTGTATGCTCCCGATTACGTGATCAACGCCGGCGGAATCATCAACGTCGCCAACGAATACCGTGAAACGGCAAACGAGGAAGAAGTAACGCAAATGGTTTCTGCGATAGGCCCGCGGCTGGCTCGCATATTCGAAGAGGCGGCGCTGAGCAAGCGGCCGACCAATGTTATCGCCGACGAGCAAGCACGCCGGATCATCGAGAACGCTCGGCGTACACTAGCACCCGCCGCCGCGCCGGTGGAGTCCACCGGCGGTCTCTCCTAACGGCCCTTCTGCACTTTCCTCAGCGCGTTTACCAGTACTTGCGGATCCGGACGGTCCGAAACATGCCTGGCGACGTCGGCGTAACGGATGATGCCCGAGCGGTCGATTACAAGAGCCGTCGGCCAGACAGTGTCCTTGCCGTATTCCTTGCGGTAGCTGCCGGGCACCGCCGTCCGGTGCAGCAGCCCGAGCTTCTCGGCCGCGTCCAGCGAGTCGTCCAGCCAGAAATCGAATTCCACCTCGAAAAAGCGCGCCACCCGCCGCGTCGTTTGCAGCGGTTTCGGTGTCACGAGAATCAGCCGGGCACCCTGTTCGACGATGTCCTTGTAGTGACGGGTCAGCTCCTCTACCTGCGCCGTACAGAAGGGGCACCAGCTTCCCCGCACGAACAGGATCACGGAAATCGAGCCCGCGAGCTCGGAGGACCGCAGCGGATTCCCCTGTTCATCAAGCGCCCGGAATTCCGGCAATGGCTTGCCGGGCCGGAGAACATCGGGAAAGGGATGCTCTCCTCGCGTCCGCCGCATGACAATGACAGCACCGGCCAGGACGATGACCGCCGCAACGATGATCCAGATCAGTATGTTGTTCACGGCAAGTGCCGGTCAGGCGACACTGAGCACCAGCTTGCCCATGTGCCGGCTGCTTTCCATCAGCGCATGCGCTTCGGCCGCGTTCGAGAGAGGAAACGTGGCATGTATGACGGGTTTGACCGTTCCCGCCTCGAGCAGTGGCAGAACCTCGGAAGACAGGCTGGCGGCTATGGCGGCCTTCTCTTCGACCGTCTGTGGACGAAGCGTCGAACCGGTGAGCGTAAGACGCCGCGCAAGAAGCGGGCGCAAATCCAGTTGTGATTTCCATCCTTGCAGGAAACCGATGATCACGTATCGCCCGTCTCTCGCCAGCACCTCCAGGTTCTTCTGCACGTACGGTCCTGCAACCATGTCCAGGATGACGTCGACACCGCGGTTGCCAATGCGGTCTTTTACGCTCTGCTGCCAGTCACCACGCCGGTAGTTGATCGCGTGATCGGCCCCTAGATTTTCGCAAAAGCGGCATTTCTCATCGCTCCCGGCCGTCGCGATGACCTCAACCTTGTTTGCCTTGGCCAGTTGAATGGCCGTCGAGCCGATGCCGCTCGAACCGCCGTGCACCAGGAGGCTTTCGCCTGGCGAGAGCTTCGCGCGCATGAACAGGTTGTAGTGAACGGTGAAAAAAGTCTCTGGCACGGCGGCCGCCTCCTCGAGCGTCAGCGCGTCCGGCACCGGCAGGCAGTGCGACTCGTGGACGCGGCAATACTCGGCGTAGCCGCCTCCGTGTGCGAGCGCCATCACGGTGTCGCCAGTCTGCCATCGGGCCGCAGCCTCGCCTGTCGCCACGACTTCGCCGGCAATCTCGAGCCCGGGCAAGGGACTCGCGTCCGGCGGTACCGGATATTTGCCCTGCCGTTGCAGCACGTCCGGTCGATTGACACCGGCTGCGAAGACTTTTACCAGTACCTCGTTATCCCGAGGCTCCGGCATCGGCAGCGATACCAGCTCGAGAACTTCGGGTCCGCCGGGTTTCGCGATCTGGATGGCGTTCATCTTTTGCATCCTGACTTCCCGTTTCCGCGGGTGTGCGTGGCCGCGAGTTGTTCGAGGCGAGGGAGTATGCAGCCTGGACCTCATGCCGTACAGGCCGCCCCTGCATGCAACGCTGCTTCTTTGCTGAGATAATCGGCCCGATTTGGCAACCCACCTGTCCTATGACGCACTACTCTGAAAACACTACGATTCTTTGGCGGCCGGACGAAAAAAGGCGGAACAACTCTGCCATGTACCGCTTCATGGCCAGCCACGGTTTCAATAATTACGAGCAACTGCATGCGTGGTCAATAGAGCGCCCGGGCCGCTTTTGGCAGGACCTCGCGGATTTCTGCGACCTGCGCTTCGACAGTCCGGCCAGCGAGGTGCTACTGCAGCCGGGCGATATGACAACGGCAAACTGGTTTCCCGGGAGCGAACTGAACTTTGCCTCACATCTGCTCCGCTACAGCGGCGACCAGCCGGCGATTATTTTTTGCGGCGAGGACGGCACTCGGCGCGAGCTGTCATGGTTCGAGCTGAAACACGAAGTCGGGCGCACAGCCGCCGCACTTCTGGGCGCCGGTGTCTGCAAGGGTGACCGCGTGGCGGCGTTTCTGCCGAATTGTCCCGAAGCCATCGTCGCGATGCTGGCGACTGCCAGTATCGGCGCCGTGTGGTCGTCCTGTTCACCGGACTTCGGCATCAACGGTGTAGTCGACCGATTCGGGCAGATCGAACCGAAAGTGCTTTTTTGCGCGGACGGGTACTTCTACAACGGCAAGCGTTTCGATTCGCAACAGGCCGTCACCGGCGTCGTCGAGGCCATTGGCAGTATCCGGCACACGGTCGTCGTGCCATTTACGCGCTCCGGCGTGAAGTCTCCATCATTTGTCTGGTGGGACGATTTTCTCGAAGAGCACCCGGAGCTTTCTTTCACGCCGCTTCCGTTCGATCACCCGCTGTACATCATGTATTCCTCGGGCACAACCGGGGTGCCCAAATGCATTGTGCACGGCGCCGGTGGGACACTCATCCAGCACCTGAAGGAGCACGTTCTGCACGGCGACATCCGCCGCGGTGATCGGCTCTTTTACTTCACTACCTGCGGCTGGATGATGTGGAACT
>JBBDSK010000001.1:10987-14075 GCA_040904985.1 Woeseia sp.
GCGTGCTGTGGAGAATGGCGGAGCGTGAGAAGGTGAATGCCTTCGGCACCAGCGCCAAGTACATTGCGGCACTGGAAAAAGCCGGAATCAGTCCCCGCGACGAGTTCGACCTGAACGAACTGCGGACAATCTTTTCCACCGGCTCTCCGCTTGCGCCAGCCAGCTTCGATTACGTCTACGAGGCCATTGCAGAAGACGTTCAGCTAGCCTCCATTACCGGCGGTACCGATATCATAAGCTGCTTCGCCACGGGCAACCCGCTGCTGCCGGTGCGTCGCGGCGAACTGCAATGCCTGGCCCTCGGTATGGCGGTCGAAATTTTCGATGATGATGGACGGCCTGTACGGGGAGGGAAAGGCGAACTCGTGTGCACCAGGGCTTTTCCCTCAATGCCGGTCGAATTCTGGAACGACCCCGGCAACGAGAAATACCACCGCACCTATTTCGAGCGCTATCCCGGGGTGTGGGCCCACGGGGACTATGCCGAAATCACCGAGCATGGCGGCCTGATCGTGCACGGGCGTTCCGATGCGGTGCTCAATCCCGGTGGCGTAAGGATCGGTACCGCGGAAATCTATCGCCAGGTGGAGAAGCTGGATGAAATTCTCGAAAGCATCGCGATCGGGCAGAACTGGCGGGACGACGTCCGGGTCGTTCTATTCGTCGTGTTGCGGGATGGTGTTGCTCTTGACGAAATGCTGGAGGCAAGGATTCGCAAAGTGATCAGGGACAACACAACTCCGCGGCATGTGCCGGCAAAGATCGTTGCGGTACCGGAGATCCCCCGCACCATCAGCGGCAAGCTGGTCGAGCTTGCGGTGCGCTCAGCGGTGCATGGCGAAGAGGTGCGCAACACCGATGCTCTGGCGAATCCGGAGGCGCTCGAATATTTTCGAAATCTTCCCGAGCTGGCGACGGAGTAAGCTGAATGACGGCAATAGTTGGAGCGTCCGTGACGCAGGGCGTGGTCCTCCCCGAGTGGATAGATATCAACGGACACATGAACGTCGCGTTCTACGTCCTCGCATTCGACAAGGCCGTTGACGATCTTTGGGCGCGCCTCGGCATTACCGAAGAATATATCCGGACCGAAAGAGCGTCGACCTTCGCTGTCGAATGCCACGTCACCTATCAGCGTGAACTGCAGGAGAACGAGCCCTACCGCATAACCTCCCAGATCCTGGCTTACGATGAAAAGAGAATTCACCAGTTCCAGCGTATGTATCACGCCGAAGAAGGGTTTGTGGCGGCGACGGCCGAGTGGATGAACCTCCACGTTGATCTGGAGGCTCGAAAAGTCAGCCCGTGGCCGGCGCCCGTGCTGCACGCGCTAAAACAGTTCGTGAGTGACCAGGAGCCGTCCCATGTACCGGACGAAGCGGGAAAGAAAATGTCCATAGCGCGTCCGCTTTACGCGATGGCAGCGAACGACGATAATGGCTGACCTCATTCTCGCCATAGACCAGGGAACGAGCAGCAGCCGCGCGGTTGTTTTCGATCAACACGCGCAGCCGGTCGCGTCCGCCCGCAGGGAATTCGCGCAGCACTATCCAAAGCCGGGCTGGGTCGAGCACGATCCCGAGGAGATCTGGGGTTCCGTGGTCGAGGTCGCTAAGGAGGCGATTGCAGCCAGCGGGGGAGCGCCTGGAGATTTTGCCGGTCTCGGCATTACGAACCAGCGCGAGACGACGCTGGTGTGGGAGCGCGACAGCGGAGACTGCATTTATCCGGCCATCGTCTGGCAGGACCGTCGTACCGCGGAGTACTGCAGGCATCTCGAGGCACGAGGGCTGTTGCCTGCCGTTACCGAAAAGACCGGCCTGTTGCTGGACCCCTATTTCTCGGCCAGCAAACTGGTGTGGATTCTCGACAACGTGCCGAGGGCCAGGGAACTCGCAAGCGAAGGCCGGCTCGCGTTCGGTACTGTTGACGCCTTCCTGATCTGGCGCCTGACCGGTGGACGCGTGCATGCCACTGACGCGACGAACGCCTGCCGCACGATGCTATTCAATATCAATACCCAGGAATGGGACAGGGAGCTGCTGGCGGCTCTTGAGGTGCCGGAGAGCCTGATGCCTGAGGTAAAGGACTGTGCCGCCGATTACGGCGCCACCGATCGATCGATTCTGGGCTTTCGCCTCCCGATATGCGGAGTCGCGGGAGACCAGCAGGCGGCGCTTGTCGGGCAGGCCGGGTTTGCAGCCGGGACGACCAAAAGCACGTACGGCACGGGTTGCTTCGTGATTACCAACACCGGCAGGCAGCTTGTACGGTCGAAGAGCAGATTGCTGTCGACCGTGGCTTACCGCCTGGCTGGCGAAGTCACCTACGCGGTAGAGGGCAGTATCTTCGTCGCCGGTTCGGCCGTGCAGTGGCTTCGGGACGAACTGAAGCTTGTGAAGACCGCCGCTGAAACCGGCGAGATCGCCGCGGCCACGGGCATCGTCGAGCATGTGCACGTCGTCCCGGCGTTCGCCGGCCTCGGCGCACCGTACTGGGATCCGGAGGCGCGCGGTGCAATCCTGGGCTTAAGCCGGGACAGCAGCCTCCGGGAGATCGTCACCGCGACGCTGCAGGCGGTTGCTTTCCAGACCAAAGACCTGATGCTGGCAATGGTGGACGACGGAATAGAGCCGCACATCATCCGCGTCGACGGCGGCATGGCCGCGAATGACTGGCTGCTCCAGTTTATGGCCGATATCCTCGGTGTCGAAGTGGAGCGGCCCCTGTACATCGAGTCCACCGTACTCGGGGCGGCATTTCTCGCCGGCCTCCAGACGGGCGTCTGCGTTTCCCGGGAGGCGATCGAGGATCTGTGGCGGCGTGACGCAGTGTTTGCGCCCCGTATGTCCCCTGACCGGAGAAGCAGCCTCTACGCCGGCTGGCGGCAGGCGGTGTCGAGGGTGCGGTCGGTCTGAGTTGAGCGCCATCGCGACACATAAGGGATGTTATCTGGCAGAATACGACCGTGCTCACGGTACCGAAAGACGAACTAAGCAATTACATTGACCGCGAACTGGAGCCCTCAGACTGGCTCGAGATCGACCAGGAGCGGATCGGCGCATTTGCGGACGCAACACTGGATTAC
>JBBDSK010000002.1:0-13972 GCA_040904985.1 Woeseia sp.
ACGCGGCGGGGCATCCATGCCCCGCAGGCAAGCTCCGCACACTTGTGCAGAGCTTGCCTAGCGTCCCTTGCTGCAGCCGTAGTTGTAGTTTCCGGGGGGCGAGGAAAATTCTTACAAAGCCGCGGTAAATTCTACTGTTTGTCCGGCTGCCTCGTGACCGCCCCGACGCGCGACAGCTCGAGCAGTTCCTTGAGCGTCCACCATGCCGGCTTTCTCTCCCCGTCGTAGGTCGTCAGGCCCATGTGATACTCGTTCTCGTCCACGTGAAATCCCTCTATGGCGGAGCGGCGGGGGTCGAGGTCGACGAGCGAGTACCAGTAAACCCGCTCTGCCGGCGCTGCCGCGGCCTTTCGCAAGCGCTGACACTGCAAATCGTGCCGTGCCGGCGTGGCGTTATCGAGATCCCAGGTAGCGAGCCCGGTCTCAGTCACCCAGACCGGTTTTCCGTCCGTGTGGGCGCCGATGTATTCGAGCTTCGCATCCCAGCCGTGCCAGTCTCGATACCAGTCCCAGTTCGGATGGTTGCGCCACCACATTCGCGGAAAGCTGTGGATGGCGACCGCGTCCACCGCATCGAGCGCTCCCTGCTGTTTTATCAGAGTGAGCCAGTGCGGATCGACCGGCATCATGCCTCCCAGAACGGCCGGTTTACCGGCATTGCGGGCGGCAATGCCGGCATGAGACACCATGGCACCGAATTTTTTCCAGCCCGGGTCGTAGCGCCGGAAGTCCCACTTGTAGCAGTTGTTGGGTTCGTTCCAAAGCTCTACGCAGGAGAAAGCATCGCCGTACTCCTGGATCAGTTCCATCACGAAATCCGCATAGTCTTCGAGGCGTCGCGGCGGACTGGCGCAACTGGAGCCCGCCGCGATCGACGGTGGCGTGTGCCAGATAGAGAGCAATACGTCGAACTCGCCAAGCACCTGCATCTGGCGGTCGTACCACGCTTTCCCCCGCGGCCGATGGTAGTCCGCCCAGGAAACGCCCGTGCGCAAATGCCGGATGCCAAGCTCCCGCAACAACTCCACCGCCCGCTCGAGGTCCTCGTGAGCTTCATAGTGGAACCACTGACATATGCCGAGCTTGTCGCGCAGCGCCTCACGGCCGTCCGTATACCTGGCAGTGTTCGATAATTTGCTCATGGAATTCCAGGAGGAAACCTAAGGAAGCGGGCGAAAGGCGGCGCAGCAAAGGCCTGGCAGCCGCGAGGCGTGGGCAGACCGGACAAATTTACAACCCTTTGCCCGTTTTACATACAACACGGTTTTTACCCGATGCATCGGGTTCTCTGCAAATGCTGCCCGCCAATTCCGTTTCCAGCTGCAGCTACTCCTGCCAACTGCGGGAAAGTCCCTCGATTTTCGCCCGTTCAAGAGAGGCATTCCTCGACATGCTCCGGCCTCCGCTCGGCGTTGCAACAGTGTCAGGAGCAGTGGCACAGCTTTTGCATAGAAGATTTGAAAACTTGATACCTGGCTCCGCATACGGCCGGACTCGACAAGTAAAAATATCAGCGCGCAAAGAGAGGAGGTTGTATGAAAATTCTGGTGGCAGGGGGGGCCGGCTTTGTCGGGTCACATCTATGCAATCGTCTGGTACATGGCGGCCACACAGTCTATTGTCTCGACAACCTGATGACGGGGCGGCGTCAGAACATTGCACCTTTACTGAGTTCGCCGCGCTTCTCCTTCATATCGCGCTCAGTGCTGGACCCGTGCTGGTTGCCGGTCGACATCATATTCAATCTTGCAAGCCCCGCGTCCCCACCGCACTACCAGGCAGCCCCGGAGATGACGCTACGCACGAACGTCGAGGGTACGCTGAAACTGCTGCAACTCGCGGAGGATACCGGCAGCCGCCTCATCTACGCTTCGAGCAGCGAAGTGTACGGAGATCCATCGCAACACCCGCAGCAGGAAAGCTATCTCGGCAACGTCAAGACGATGGGACCACGGGCCTGCTATGACGAGGGAAAGCGCTGCGCGGAAACGGTGTGCTACCTGTACGGCAATCGGGGCGTATCGGTGTCGGTGGCCAGAATCTTCAATACCTACGGGCCGCGTATGCGGGTGGACGACGGACGCGCGGTCTCCAATCTCCTGACCCAGGCCCTTCGGGGCGAACCGCTGACAATCTACGGAGACGGGTCCCACACGCGATCTTTTTGCTACGTGGATGATCTTGTGGAGGGCCTTATTCGACTGATGAGCACGGAGACGGCAGCCACCGGGCCGCTGAACCTCGGAAATCCCGAAGAGATTACGGTATTGCACCTGGCGCAGACGATCCTGAAGCTCACCGGCTCTCGTTCTACTCTCGATTTCCGGTCGCTGCCGGACGATGACCCGGTGCGGCGCTGCCCGGACATCTCGCTTGCGAAAAAAATACTCCGGTGGTCACCGACGACCAGGCTAGAGGAGGGACTAATAAGGACAATGCATTATTTCAGCCGCGTGATCGGGGATCACAACTATCCGACCGTCAAGTCCGCCGCCGCCGTTCAATGAGGACGGTGCTTGTTACCGGCGGCGCCGGGTTTATCGGCGGACACCTCGCCGAGGAACTGCTTGATCGCGGTTACCGGGTCCGCATCCTCGACGCGCTAGACCGGCAGGTTCACGACTGCGGCACGATTCCTGACTATCTGAGCGACGAGGTCGAGCTGATTGCGGCCGACATTCGCGACGAGCAGGCCGTTGCACGAGCGCTAAGGGGTGTCGACGGTGTTATCCACCTGGCCGCCGCTGTCGGCGTCGGCCAAAGCATGTATCAACTGAAAAAATACGTGGACGTGAATGCTCTCGGAACGGCTGTTCTGCTGGAGGCGTTGTCTTCGCATGCCATCGAGCGGCTGGTCGTCGCCTCGAGCATGAGCGTGTACGGCGAGGGAGCCTTCACGGACCGCAGCGGCGCCCTCCTGCATCCTCCGCCGCGCAGCCGCGAGCAGTTGGCTCGCCACGAATGGGAACCGCTGGACCGGAACGGCGGGCCGTTGACGCCGGTGCCCACCCCCGAGGACATCGTGCCGCAGCCTTCTTCGCCGTATGCACTGACAAAGTACGACCAGGAACTTATGTGCCTCATGTTCGGTGCTGCGTACTCGTTACCGACCGTGGCCTTGCGGCTGTTTAATGTCTACGGGCCGCGGCAGGCTTTATCGAACCCCTATACCGGCGTCATGGCCATCTTCGCATGCCGCTTGCTGAACGGGAACGCACCGCTGATCTATGAGGATGGCGCGCAGTTGCGCGACTTCGTCAATGTCAGGGACGTTGCCCGCGCATTCCGTCTGGCGCTCGAACGCACCGACGTGCAGAACTGCGCCATCAACATCGGCAGCGGCAGCGCCATCAGCATTGAGCAGGTGGCGCAGTCGCTGGCAGGCGTTTTGAACCGGCCGGATATTTCGCCGCAATTTGAGAACAAATATCGGGTCGGTGACGTGCGTCATTGCTTCGCAGACATATCGCGCGCAGTCGCTTTGCTGGACTATCGACCCAGGGTCTCCTTCGAGGCGGGGGTCGAGGAACTGGGCGGCTGGCTGAGCCGGCAACAGGCGGTGGACAGAGCGCCGCTCGCTGCCGCCGAGCTTTCACGCCGGGGGCTGACCCTGTGACGTTCCCCGAAGCACTGTCACGCGGCCGAGGAGATGGCGAGGATGCGGATGGCGAGGGCGGCGCCAGGCCTGTGGCCGGGCCGGTACTCGTAACGGGCGGCGCCGGCTTCATCGGGGCTAACGTGGCCGATCGCCTGCTTTGCGATGGCGAAACAGTCCGCATCCTCGACAACCTGTCGCGCCGGGGTGTGAAGGACAACCTGCGCTGGCTGCAGAAGAGGCACCCGAGCGGCCTGGAGCATCTCGAGGGGGACATTCGCGATGCCGCGATCGTTGCGGCCGCCGTAGCAGACTGTTCTTTCGTTTTCCACTTCGCCGCACAGGTGGCTGTGACAACGAGCTTGCAGCAGCCGATGGAGGACCATTCGATCAATGTCACCGGCACCCTGAACATTCTGGAAGCCATGCGGCGCCTGCGGCGCCGCCCGAGCCTGCTGTTCGCCTCGACCAACAAGGTTTACGGCGCGCTGACGGCGATCGGAGTGAAGCGCGGCAAACGACGCTGCGCCCCCGAAGATGAGGACGTGCGAAGGTCCGGGATCGACGAGCGGCATCCGCTCGCGTTCATTAGTCCCTACGGCTGCTCCAAAGGCGCCGCCGACCAGTACGTGCTCGACTACTGCCGCAGCTTCGGCCTCAGCGCGACCGTGCTGCGGATGAGCTGCATTTATGGCCCCCACCAGCAGGCGACCAGTGACCAGGGATGGGTTGCGCATTTTCTCCAGACGGCGCTGGCAGGCGACAGGCTGACGATTTACGGCGACGGGCGACAGGTTCGGGACATCCTGTTCATCGATGACTTCGTGGACGCATTACTCGCCGCCCGCTCGCATGAGCGGCGGCTCTCCGGCCGTGCGTTCAACATCGGCGGCGGACCGGCCAATAGCCTGAGCCTGCTGGAAATGATCGATATGACCGAAAAGCTCGACGGCCGGTTTATGAACATCCACTTCAGCGATCCAAGGCGGGGCGATCAGCCCTGGTTCTGCGCCGACCACGGCCAATTCACCGAAACGACCGGATGGCGTCCCCGCACGATGCCCGAGGAGGGCGTCGCCAAATTGTGGGCCTGGCTACGCGACAGCCCGGGCACGCCCACGGTGCGGGACCTGAGACACGAGGAGAGCCAGGCATGAAGGCCGCAGTATTGACAGGCGACGGTGCAAGTACCCTCGAGGATCTTCCGGAGACCTCGCCCGGCCCGGGGGGGGTGGTACTGCGCCTCGAAGGCTGCGGCGTGTGCGCGTCCAATCTGCCGGTCTGGCAGGGGCGGTCGTGGTTCCAGTATCCGCAGCAGGCGGGCGCCCCTGGCCACGAGCCCTGGGGTCGGATTATCGAATGTGGCGATGGCGTCAAAGGCCTGGAAGTCGGCACGCGCGTTACCGGGCTTTCCTACCGCGCCTATGCGGAGTGTGACATTGCGCGAGCCGACCAGCTGGTCCCCTTGCCGGCGCGTTTCGACGGACGGCCCTTTCCCGGCGAAGCGCTTGCCTGCGCAATGAACGTGTTCGATCGCGCAGGCATAAAACGCGGGCTGCGCACGGCGATCGTGGGAGCGGGATTTATTGGCAGTGTCCTGATCCAGACGGCAGCCGCTGCGGGTGCGGCCGTGACGGCATTTTCGCGACGCCAATGGTCGCTCGACCAGGCGCTCGATCAGGGCGCCGTCGAAGCGAAGCCCATTGGCGATGCGCTGGCGGGGAAGGAAAACCAGTCCTGGCCCTGCGTCATCGAGTGCAGCGGCACGCAGGCCGGGCTCGATGCGGCGACGCAGCTTGTCGGGGTGCGCGGCCGGCTTGTTGTCGCCGGCTATCACCAGGAAGGACCCTGCACCGTCGACATGCAGCAGTGGAACTGGAAGGGAATCGACGTCATCAACGCCCACGAACGGGATCCTGCGCGCTACACGAATGGCATACGCGCCGCGATGGACGCGATTGACCACAAGCGGCTGGACCCCTGGCCTCTTTTCACTCACAGCCTGCCGCTGCAGGACATTGACCGGGCTTTCCGGCTGATGCAGGAGCGGCCGGAAGGCTTCACAAAGGCAACCCTGTGTCTGTAGAACTGTCACCAGCGGAATACGCGGCCGTCAAACCGCGCCTGGGCTTCGCCGGTCTCGGCTGGATCGGCGAGCAGCGAATGCGGGCATTGGCGGACGCGGGTATCGCCGATATCGTTGCCGTTTGCGAGCCGGACCCCGTGCGCCTGCGCGGCGCCTGCTCAGCGCTGCCACAGCAACCCGCCGTGTGCCGGTCATTCGAGGAACTCCTGGAGCAGCCGCTGGAAGGCATCGTAATTGCGACGCCGAACGCCTTGCATGAGCCGCAAGCTGCTGCAGCCATGGAGCGCGATCTCGCCACCTTCAGCCAGAAGCCGCTCGCGCTTTCAGGCAGCGGAACCGCGCGGCTTCTCGAACTTGCGCGCAAGAAGAACCTGCCGCTCGGCGTCGACTGGTCTTACCGCTACCTGGCGGGCGTACCTGAGCTGAAAAGGCGCATCGAACAAGGAGAGATCGGCGAAGTGACCGCCGCCGAGATGTCCTTCCACAATGCCTACGGGCCGGACGCCGCCTGGTACTATCAGCTAAGCAGCGCGGGCGGCGGTTGCCTCCTGGACCTCGGCTGCCATCTACTCGACCTCTGTCACTGGCTTCTTGGAGCTCGCGGACCGCAGAACGTACGCGCCCGATGCTTCAGCCAAGGCAAGCTATTGCCGCCGCCGGTTTCGGAAGCGGAAGATTTCGTAATGGCCGATATCGATTACGCGAGCGGACAGCACCTGCACCTTAGCTGCTCATGGCGAGCATCGGCCGGCTGCGGCGCCGTCATCGGCTGCCGGATATTCGGTACCGGCGGCGGCGCCGAAATCCGCAACGTCGGCGGGTCCTTCTACGATTTCGAGGTCGCCCTGCATCACGGCGCCGATTCGCTTGTGCTGGCGGCCCCGCCCGACCCCTGGTCCGGGCGGGCATTGCTCGACTGGACCCGGCGCCTGGGAAGCGGCGCGGGTTGCGACGAGGATGTCGAGCATCTGGCTACGACAGCGACCCTTATCGACAGCATCTACGGTCGCGATGGCGGGGCCTCAGGCGCTTCATGAAGATATTGATGACAACCGACTCCGTCGGTGGCGTCTGGTCGTATTCGATCGAGCTTTGCAAAGCGCTTGTCGCGCTGGACAACTGCGACATCGTACTCGCTTGTATGGGCGGCAAACTCGGCGCGGCGGAAAGAAAGGAAGCCGGCAGCCTGCCGAACGTTGAACTGCACGAATCCTGCTACCGCCTCGAATGGATGGAAGAGCCGTGGGACGATGTGGAGCGGGCGGGAGACTGGCTACAAGGGCTTTTGCAACGAACGGGCGCCGATCTTCTCCACCTCAACTGCTTCGGACCGGCCGTGCGCCGCTGGGAAGTGCCCGTTCTTCTCGTCGCACACTCCTGCGTCCATTCCTGGTGGCGGGCAACACGCAAGTGCGAACCCGACGCTTCGTGGAATCGTTACAGGGATTGCGTGATTCGTGCTCTTTACACGGCAGACCGGATAATCGCGCCGACCGCCGCAAGCCTGAATGCCGTTCGCGGCTGTTATGAGGAGGTAAACCTGACCGGCCGCGCGCAGGTGATCTACAACGGCATAGACACGGGTGACTGGGCAGCTGCGCGTACCCCGAGTGCGCGCTTCGTTTTCGGCGTCGGCCGCGTATGGGACGAGGCGAAAAACCTGCGCCAGCTCGCCGCCGTTGCACCTTACCTGCACTGCCCGCTGATGATAGCCGGCGACGGCAAGCTCGACCGTGACCCCGGCCGCGTGGTAATGCTCGGCTCCCTGTCGCGCTCTCAACTGCTGCCCTACTATCGCCGCGCGTCGGTATTCGCACACCCGGCTCGCTACGAGCCCTTCGGTCTTGCCGTACTCGAGGCAGCTCTCTGCGGTTGTCCTCTCGTGCTCGGCAACATCGATTCACTGAAGGAACTGTGGGACGGCGCGGCCGTTTTCGCGGACCCGGACGACACGCAGGCGTGGCGGGAGGCGCTGCAGCGGCTTCTTGCCAGTCCGGACGAGCGCCGGCGGCGCGGCGCCACGGCGCGCGCCCGCGCCCTTCGCTACAGCGCCACCAACATGGCCGCATCGTATGCAGCGGAGTACCGGCGCCTGCTGGAGATGCGCTCGGAGAACGTGGCGTGAAATTCGTACTCTTCTATCACTCGCTCACCTCCGACTGGAACCACGGCAACGCGCACTTCCTGCGCGGTGTGGTGACCGAACTGCTGGCGCGCGGCCACGATGTGCAGGTTTACGAGCCCGCCGATGGCTGGAGCCTGCGGCAACTGACGCGCTTCGAAGGCGCATCCGCGGTGGAGGGATTCAGGCGGCACTACCCGCATCTCGAGCCGCGGCGCTACAGGCTGGAGACTCTGGATCTGGATGCCGCGCTGGAGCAGGCGGACGTTGTTGTGGTTCACGAATGGAATCCGCTTCGCCTGCTGGAGAAGATCGGCCGGCACCGCCGAACGAGTTCCTCGCGCTACCGGCTGTTGTTTCACGATACCCATCATCGAGCCGTCAGCGCAGCGCAAGAGATCGACCGGTATCCACTGAGCGATTTCGACGGCACCCTGGCTTTTGGCGAGACCGTGGCAGAAGTCTATCGCCGCCGGGGCTGGGGGCGCCGCGTGTGGGTGTGGCATGAGGCCGCGGATACCCGCGTGTTCAAACCGGCGGCAGAGAAGCCGGAGCCGGAAGGCGATCTCGTCTGGATAGGCAACTGGGGCGACGATGAACGCGGCGCGGAGCTGCACACCTTTCTCTTCGAGCCCGTGCGGTCGAATGGCATCAGCGGATCCGTCTATGGCGTGCGCTATCCCGGGGAAGCGCTGCAGGCGGTGGCGAGGTCGGGCCTCCGCTATCGTGGCTGGGCACCCAACTACGAGGTGCCGGAGCTTTTCCACCGGCATCTTTTTACTGTGCACATTCCCCGCCGCTTCTACCGCAGGGAACTGGCGGGAATCCCCACCATTCGCGTCTTCGAGGCGCTTGCCTGCGGCATTCCGCTGATCTGCGCGCCCTGGGCGGACACGGAGCAGCTCTTTCGCGCGGGCCGCGACTTTCTGCTGGTGCGAAACGGCGGCGAAATGGCGAAAGCGATGCGTGACATTCGAGCGGATCCCGCCATGGCTCGGGAGCTGGCCCTGGCCGGGCGGCAGGTCATCGAAAAAAGGCACAGCTGCAGACATCGGGTAGACCAGCTGCTGGGCATCTGCAGCGACCTGGTCAGCAACCCGATGGCCGCCGCGTCATGACCTTCGATATCAGCTTTTTCGTGTCGAGCATCCTGTCCGCGTACTGGAACGGAGCAGCAACCTATTACCGGGGACTGGCGCGCGCATTGCACGCGCGCGGCCATCGCCTGCATTTCTTCGAGCCGGATGCTTTCGAACGGCAGTCGCACAGGGACATCGACGAACTGCCCTGGGGCGATGTCACCGTCTACGATCCTGACGACTGGCAGCAGATCCGCGAATGCCTGCGCCGGGCGTCCTCCAGTGATTTCGTGGTCAAGGCCGGCGGAATCGGCGTCGGCGACGAACGGCTGGAAGCGGAGGTTGCGGCCTTGCGATCGCCAGCCACCGGCGCACTTTTCTGGGACGTGGATTCTCCGGCGACACTTGCACGCCTCGAAGTCAATCGAGAAGATCCTCTGCGTGCGCTGCTGGGCGAGTACGACATGATTCTCTGCTATGGCGGGGGAGACGCTGTCCGCTCTCGCTACCTGGCGCTCGGGGCGCGACGTTGCGAAATTATCTACAACGCGCTCGATCCAGCGTCACATTATCCCGTACGCTCGGACTCCCGTTTTTCCGGCGATCTCGGGTTTCTTGGAAACAGGCTTCCCGACCGGGAGGAGCGGGTAAAAACCTTTTTTTTCTCACCCGCGCAACGCCTCTCCCACCGCCGCTTCGTCCTCGGCGGATCGGGGTGGGATTCCGCCGCTGCCGCACTGCCTAATCTTCACTATGTCGGACATGTCTACACGACCGATCACAACGCGTTCAATATGAGCCCGAAGGCCGTAATCAACATCAGCCGTGATGACATGGCAAGTGTCGGTTTTGCGCCGGCCACCCGGGTGTTCGAAGCCGCCGGCTCCGGTAGCTGCCTCATCACCGACGCGTGGGAGGGCATAGAGCATTTTCTGGAGCCGGGCGAGGAGGTTCTGGTTGCCAACGATGCGGACGATGTCGTGCGCTGGGTGGAAGAAATAACACCCGAACATGCGCGGCGCATAGGATCGCAGGCACGCGAGCGCGTGCTGGCGCAGCACACCTACGCCCATCGCGCCGAACAACTGGAAACTTTGCTTGGCGGAGCAGCTTGACGAGCGAGACGGAAAAATGGACATCGCAATAATCGGTCTCAGTCTCAGCTCCTCGTGGGGGAACGGTCATGCCACCACCTGGCGGTCGTTGATGAAAGGCCTGCGCCAGCGTGGGCACAACGTATCGTTTTTCGAGCGCAGCGAACCCTGGTACGAGGCGAATCGCGACTTGCAAGACTACCCCTCGCTGCATTTCTACGCTTCCGCTAAAGACCTTTTGGATGAATGGCGCGACGAATTCAGAAAAGCCGATGCCATCATCATCGGCTCCTACGTACGGGAGACCGCCAGGCTGGTCCATGAATTCAGACGCGGTTATCCGGCAGTTCTTGCGTTCTACGACATCGATACCCCCGTAACGATTGCGCAACTGCAACGTGGCCAATGCGGCTATCTCGAGCGCGAGCTGCTGCCGGAGTTCGACCTTTACCTCAGTTTCGCAGGCGGCGCCGTTCTGGATGAATTGCGGTTACTGGGCGTGCGGCGGCCCGAGCCTCTTTACTGTTCGGTCGATCCCGACGTTCACTCCCCCGTCGAAGTGGCGAACGAGGTGGATCTGGGCTACCTCGGGACCTGGTCGGAGGATCGGCAGCCCGGTCTTGAGGAACTCCTGTTCCGCCCGGCAACGGACTGGCGCGACGGCCGTTTCACTGTCGCAGGCGCGCAATATCCGGACGCAAATCGCTGGCCGCAAAACGTGCATCACGTTGCGCATCTTCCGCCGCAGGAGCACGCGGGCTTTTATTGCGGCCAAAGATTCACTCTTAACCTGACCCGCGCGGACATGCGCCGGATGGGGTATTCGCCGAGCGTTCGCCTGTTCGAAGCTGCCTGTTGCGGCACGCCGGTGATATCCGACACATGGACCGGCCTGAATTCCTTCTTCCGCATCGGCGAAGAGATTCTGGTTGCAAGCAGTCGCGATGACGTACTTGCATACATCAGGGAAATGACGGACGGCGACCGCGCGACGCTAAGCGAGGCGGCGCGCGCGAGGGTGCTGGAGTCGCACACCGGCCTGCAGCGAGCCGTCGAACTGGAGTCGCAGCTTCAACTGCCCGCATGACGGATGGATGCATGAACGAAACGGATTCAATCGCGGCGGAGCTTGCACAGTTCGGCGAGTGGTTTCACAACCTGCACCTCCCGGGCGGCATCGAGACTGCGCCGGGACACCCTTTGGGCGACTTTCCCGCCCGCAAGTGGCAGCGCGTGCATCACTGCATCCCGAGCGACCTCAGCGGCTGGCGGGTTCTCGACGTCGGCTGCAACGCGGGTTTTTACAGTTTTGCGCTCGCAGCGCGCGGTGCCAAGGTTACCGGTGTCGATGTGGACCCTCGCTATCTCGCCCAGGCGCGCTGGGCAGGCCGGTACATCGACGTCGATACCCCGCCGGATTTTCAACAACTGTCCGTCTACCGTCTGCGGGAACTTCAGGGCCCGTTCGACCTTATCTGGTTTATGGGTGTCGCTTATCACTTGAGGCATCCGCTGCTGGCGCTCGATATCGTCCGTTCATTGTCGCCGCGCTTTCTGATGTTCCAGACGATGACCTTTCCCGACATCGCGATCAAGGACGTACCTGAAGACTTTGCGCTCACGGAGCGCAGCCGCATAGCTGCGCCAGGATGGCCGAAGCTCGCTTTTATCGAGCGCCGGCTTGCGGGCGACCCCACAAACTGGTGGGCTGCAAACGATACCTGTGCCCAGGCAATGCTTCGCAGCAGCGGCTTTCGGGTGCTGGAATGCCCGGAACACGAAACGTACTGGTGCCAGCGCGCTGACGTCGGGGATGAAGTGGTCCGGGAGCTGGACGTGATACTCCAGGGCCAGCTGCATTGACGGCACCCGCGCACCGCTTGTTCGGCTCTACCGGTCTCGAAGTCCCGGTCGTCGGCCAGGGAACCTGGAACATGGAACGCGAACGAAAGCGGTCCATGGATGCCTTGCGCTTCGGAGTGGAACTCGGGCTGACGCACATTGATACCGCCGAGATTTATGGCGAGGGCGCGGTGGAAACTCTCGTCGGCCATGCCTTGCACGACCTGCGTGACCGTCTGCTGCTGGTCTCCAAGGTGCACCCATCCCGGGCATCGCGACAGGACATCGTTAAGGCCTGTGAGCAATCGCTCCGCCGGCTGCGGACGGATTACCTCGACCTTTATCTCTTGCACTGGCTTGGACCGTGGCCCGTCGCTCAAACCGTCGCCGCATTCGAAGCCTTGCTTGCTTCGGGCAAGATCCGCTACTGGGGCGTCAGCAATCTCGATGAAGTCAAACTTGCGGAGTTTGTCGACGCTGCAGGTCCCGACCGTATTTCCTGCAATCAGGTGATGCATCATCTCGGCCAGCGCTCGATCGAGCACGAGGTTGCTCCCTTTTGCCACAGCCAGCGAATCGCTGTTGTGGGCTACAGTCCGTTCGGTTCCGGCACCTTTACCGCGGCCGCTGGCAGAAGCGCGCAGATATTGGACGAAATAGCAGCTGCGCTCGATGCCTCAGCTCGCCAGGTGGCTCTCGCCTTCCTGATCCTCAAATCCGGCGGTTTCACCATCCCCAAAGCTTCGACCCGCAGCCATGTCCAGGACAACGCTGCCGCGGCATCCCTGGAACTGCCGCCGGACGCTGTGGCGAGCCTCGAAGAAGCTTTCCCCGTGGGGCCGCGGGTGGGAGGCGTTCCCGTTCTCTGATCGTTGCGGCCAAGCTCCTGATTCCACTGCAGAGTCCGCAACAGCCTCCGCTCCTTTCCGGCCCGGTATAATCCAGCCTCGTCACATTTTTACAGGTGGAACCGGCTGCATATATCGATGAACAGAGAAGAATACAGAGTCATAGGCATGTCTCGCAGCGGCAACCACGCCGTCATCAACTGGATCCTCTCGCAAACGACCGGGCGCAGCTGCTTCCTCAACTGCGCAGAGCCCAAATCCAACCCGTTCCGGACTGCACGGCCGCTCGACGACGGCCGCAGCATCTTCGCCAACTACGCAGATTTCGATCTTGGCGCAGAGCTTCGGGGGAGATTTTCCGAAAAAGACCTGCTGATCTTCAGCCATGAAGACTGCTTTTTCGGAACCATCGCCAAAGGATTCTTCGAAGATAACCATGACGCGCTTGTCGGCCCGTCGCTCCATCGCAAGGATATCCTGATTCTGCGGGATCCGTTTAACCTGTTCGCCAGCCGGCTGCGCGCCGGTTTTGGGGAGGTATCCAACCAGACCGCACTGCGGATCTGGAAGCAGCATGCCCGCGAGTTTCTTGGCGACCGCCGCTATCTGAAGCAGCCTCGCGTACTCATAAACTACAACCGCTGGGCGACCGAAAAAGCGTATCGGCGCGAGATCGCGGAACAACTCGGACTGGCTTTCAGCGATGCGCACCGGCACCACGTTCCGGCTGTCGGGAAGGGCAGTTCTTTTGACGGCCGGCGCTACAACGGCAATGCCAGCCGAATGAGGACGCTGGAGCGCTGGCAGCACTTCGCCGACGATGAGCAGTACGGCGCCATTTTCGATCGTCAGACGCAACTCCTGTCGCACAGGATATTCGGCGACGTCGGTTTTTCCGTCGCCGCCGCGCAACCGGCACCGGTTAAAAAAGCGAGTTGAGGCGGGCGGAACAGCTGGTGAGCGCTTGCGGAAACCCCGCCTGCTACCTAAGACCTGGCGGAGGACGTCAGCGGCGATTTTTCCGCGCGGGCCAGGTATACGACCTGTGCCGGATAAGCGAAGTCGATGCCCTCCTCCGCAAAGCGCTCGAACAGGATCAGGTTGACGGCCTGCTGAATGTCCATATGCAGCGTATAGTCCGATGACATCACGTAGTAGACGGCTTCGAATAAAAGAGCGTAGTCGCCGTACTTGTGGAAATGCGCCCGGTCAAAGCGCACGTCCTGTTGCGCCTCCACAGCTTCGCGGATGATGCCGGGAATCCGCTTTAGCTCATCGGCGGATGTTTCATAAGTAACGCCGATAG
>JBBDSK010000003.1:0-13971 GCA_040904985.1 Woeseia sp.
AATCCGCTGGGCGAGTACATGATCGTGCGCCAGTCCGATGCCCATGCCTGGACCGAAGTGTGGCTTGCCGGACGGGGATGGGTCCGGGTCGACCCGACCGCGGCCGTTGCCCCGGAACGAATTGAGTCCGGCATGTCCGGCGCGCGGTTCGGCGAAATCGGCGCGAGCTGGGGCCTCACGGCACCGTCTCGCTGGCTTTACGATCTCGAGCTGACCTGGGACGCGCTGAATGCCAAATGGAACGGCTGGATCCTTGGCTACGGCCCCGAGAACCAGCGTCTGCTCATGCAATGGTTCGGCATGGACGAGCCTGACTGGCGCAAAATGCTGCTGGCGATGCTGGCGCTCATCGTGATGCTCGTGGCCACGGTAAGTTTCCTGCTTCTGCGGCGTTACCGGCCGCCGCCAAAGGACCGGCCAGCGCTCATATACCGGCAGTTTGTGCGCCAGGTCGGCATAAACCCGCAACCCGGCGAGACGCCGGGCGCTTACGCGCGGCGGCTCGTCGAGCTGGGTGCTGCAGCGACGCCGGCGGCCGAGGGCATCGCGCGACACTACCTGGCAGCGCGCTACGGCGCCCCGGACCCGGACGCGCTGGCTGCTCTGCAAAGGGCAGTGAAGCGCTTTGGGGCAGGCTGAACCTCAGGCTGAACCACCAGACGCCAGCACACGACCAGCGGCACCGGACAGCTAACCGGGTGAGCACCCTGCCGAACGAGGGGGCTCAGTGCTCGCGGGTTTCGCGAAAGCGGATATCCGGCCAGCGTTCCTCGGCAAGGCTGAGATTGACCCTGGAGGGCGCAATATAGACCAGCCGGTTACCGTGGTCGATCGCAAGATTGTCATGCGCCTTCTTGCGAAACTCCGCCAGCTTCCGTTCGTCTTCGGTCTCGATCCAGCGGGCCGTCGCCACCGTTACCGGCTCGAACTGGCATTCGACCTTGTATTCATCGCGCAGGCGATGCGCCACGACATCGAACTGCAGAGGCCCGACGGCGCCGAGAATCAGATCATTGTTGCGCAACGGCTTGAACAGCTGTGTGGCGCCCTCTTCACAAAGTTGCGACAGACCTTTTTGCAGCGCCTTGAGCCGCAGCGGATCCTTCAGCATCGCCCGGCGGAATATTTCCGGTGCGAAGTTGGGAATGCCGAGGAATCGAACGTCTTCGCCCTCGGAGAAACTGTCGCCGATATTGATGGTGCCGTGATTGTGCAGCCCGATAATATCGCCGGCATAAGCGGTTTCGGCTTGCTGCCTGTCCGCTGCCATGAACGTGATGGCAGACGCTATTTTCATATCCTTTCCGCTGCGCACGTGCTTTAACTTCATGCCGCCCTGGAATTTCCCCGAGCAGATTCGCAAGAAGGCGATGCGGTCGCGATGCCCCGGATCCATGTTCGCCTGGATTTTGAAAACGAAGCCGGTCAATGCCTCCTCGGAAGGCTCTACTACACGGTTCTCGCTCTCCCGCGGCTGCGGCGCGGGCGCGTGTGCCACAAACTCATCCAGGAGTTCCTTGACGCCAAAGTTGTTTATGGCCGAGCCGAAGAAAACAGGCGTCTGCCTGGCGGCCAGATAAGCCTTCATGTCCAGCTTCGGACAGGCGCCTTGCACCAGTTCTATCTCTTCACGGAAAGCTGCCAGCTCGTCACCCAGAACTTCGACTGCGCGCGCCGATTCAAGACCATCGATCGTTTCGATGGTGGACGCTTTTTCCCGTCCGGCACGTGAATAAAGGTATATGCGATCCTGCAACAGTTGGTAAACGCCCTTCAGCCTCCGCCCCATGCCGATGGGCCAGGTAACGGGCGAACACTGGATGCCGAGGACAGACTCTATCTCGTCCAGCAATTCGATCGGCGGACGGCCCTCTCGATCGAGCTTGTTGATGAAGGTCATGATAGGCGTGTCCCGCAGGCGGCATACGTCCATCAGCTTGATGGTTCTCTGCTCGACACCTTTTGCGCAATCGATGACCATCAACGCCGAGTCGACGGCGGTGAGCGTTCTGTAGGTATCCTCCGAAAAATCCTCGTGACCCGGAGTGTCCAGCAGATTGACGATGCGCTCGCCGTAGGGGAACTGCATTACCGATGACGTAACCGAAATGCCGCGCTGCTGCTCGAGCGCCATCCAGTCGGAGGTCGCATGCCGCGTGGCTTTGCGCCCCTTCACGGTACCGGCGAGCTGAATGGCGCCACCGTAAAGCAGCAGCTTTTCCGTCAGGGTGGTTTTACCGGCATCCGGATGCGAAATGATGGCAAAAGTTCGGCGCCGGGTGACTTCGTTTTTCAGGGAATTCATTTATGTGCCTTAGCGGCCGAAAGTGGCGGGGTCGTCGTCCGCCCGCCAAAAAGCGCCGCAGTTTACCCCTGATCATGCAGCGATGAAACGGCAAGCGCGGGAACTGCCCCCTATTTCAGCCGAAGTGAGAGCACGGCAGCATCTTCCCGGCCGTGGCGTGCCTGGTAGTAAGCCTGCCGGTTCGCGATCTGACGAAAGCCCTTTTTTCGATAAAGCGACAGGGCGTTCACGTTTGAAGGCCTGACCTCCAGGAAAACCTCCCGCACACCAGCGGCTTGCGCACGCAGCAGCATCTCGTCCAGCAGGCGGTCGCCGAAGCCCATCCTGCGGAAGTCGGGATCGACGCATACGTTGAGCACGTGTGCCTCACCGGCCGCGATGGAAAGGATGCCGTAGCCAGCCACAGAATCGCCCTGTTCGAGCACGATGCAGCTGTATCCGGCCAGCAGGCAATCCCTGAAGACACCGTGACTCCAGGGAAAATCGTAACTGCGCCTTTCGATATCCGAGACCTGCGGCAGGTCGTCGTGGATCATGGTCCGGGTGCGCACCGGCACTCGCGGCTCCGGCGAAATCATTCCTGCGCCTCCACAGCCTGCCGCGCCAGGCAAAGGTCCTTCCACGCCTCGCGTTTCCCGGAAGGGTTCCGCAACAGGTAAGCAGGATGATACGTGACAACCAGGGGAATTTCCGCCTCACCGAAGCTGTGGACCCGGCCGCGCAGCCGTCCCACCGGTGCATCTGAACCCAACAGCCGCTGCGCCGCAACACGGCCCACGGCCACAATGAGGCGCGGCTGCAGGAGTTCGATCTGCCGCTCGAGATGCGGCCGACAAGCGCCTGCCTCGGCGGCCAACGGATCCCGGTTCGCCGGCGGCCGGCACTTCAATATATTGGCGATGAACACGCTGCCACGGTCGAGTCCCACCGCTCGCAGCATTTCGTCCAGCAGTTGACCGGCCCGCCCAACAAAGGGCTCGCCGCGCCGGTCTTCCTCGGCACCGGGCGCCTCGCCCACGATCATCCACTCCGCAATCCTGCTGCCCACGCCGAAGACGGTGCGGGTGCGCCCCTCATGCAAGGGGCAGCGCGTGCACGAAGCTACCTCCCTTTCAAGCTCTGCCCAGCCGGGCTGCGCGGCTTCGCGCGAAACAAACAGATCGATGCCAAGCGCGTCGAGATAGGAAACCCGCAGAGCTTCACTCGTCATCGCGCACCGCCTTCGCCGCAGATCGTCCGCGCCGCCGCCGGCGGCGCCAGTACCACAGCGCCGGACCGGACAGTGCGTAACCGCCGAACATCAGCAGAAACACCAGCGGCGGATCGATGGACACAATCATGAAAATAAGCGGGATCGCGACCATCCATGTGAACGGAATGCGGCGCCCGAGGTTCAATTCCTTGAAACTGTAATAGCGGAAGTCGGAAACCATCAGCCCGCCCGCGACCGCGGTGACGACAAACGCGCCGGCGAGGCCACCGAGGCCAGAGACCCCGACCTTGCTGCTGAGCCACACGAAGGCTGCAACGAGCCCCGCCGCCGATGGGCTGGGCAGTCCCACGAACCAGCGCTTGTCGGCCGTCGAAACCTGGGAATTGAACCGGGCGAGGCGAAGCGCGGCCGCTACAGCAAACAGGAAGGCCACCAGCCAGCCGACACGTCCCCAGGTCACGTTCCATTCCGCCAGCCGGGCTACACCCCACTGGTATACGACGATCGCGGGCGCGAGACCGAACGACACCATGTCCGACAAGCTGTCGTATTCCTTGCCGAACTGGGAAGTCGTTTTCGTCAGCCGCGCTACCCTGCCGTCGAGGGTGTCGAGCACCATTGCGACAAAAATTGCGGCTCCCGCCTTCTGGAAGTTGCCGTCGACGGCGGCGACGATGGAATAAAAGCCCGCAAAAAGAGCCGCAGTCGTGAGCAAATTCGGCAGCAAGTAGATGCCTCTCCGTTGTTTTTTATCTGGTTCCTCGTTCATCAAGTCCGTTTCAGCGCCCGAAAATGTGCCGGCGTGGCTGCGATTCTTTTGCCGCGCAGAGGTTTTGGGGCGGTTATACTGCCACGCCGATCATGGCCATAACAGTCCGCGCCTGCGGTCGCTGGAGCGGGGCTCCTGCTGGTCCGCCGGGACATCATTAACGCGCGGCCAGTTTGGCCAGTACATGCTCGCCGGCGGAAACCTGCTGTCCGGCAGACACCAGAATGCGAGCATCCCCCGGCAGCAATACTTCGGCAAACTTCGTCAGTCTGAGGTAGGCGCAGCGCTGGCCCTGTCCGACGCGCTCTCCATAGCGCATGAACGCTCGGGGCGGAATGCCGAAGCGATTGCCATTAAACTGCAACACGACATTCGCACCCTCGTCTGTGAGGACCCACAGGCCACCAGCCTCCTCCGCACGGGAGCCGTCCCGCGACAGCCCGTGCAGATCCATGATCTTGCCCTCCACCGGGCAGCGCGCCGTGTAGGTGCCGAGACTGTTGACCTGCAGCAGGATTTTCTGCGCCTCGCCGCCCAAGACGCCGTCGGTCTTCCGGACGTCGATCACCGTACCGTCAACAGGGCTGAGAACGCCCAGCGCTACCGAGGGAGTCGCCCGCTGCGGATCGTGAAAGATCAGGTAAAACCAGACCAGCAGTGCGAACGGGACGGATGCCGGAAGCGCACCGCCGAAATGCCATGTGATCACCGTAACCACAATCATCAAAAGCAGGAACGGAATACCCTCACCGGCGACAAAGAATGCTCGCCTGCCGTTCAATCCGTCATACCCCTGATTGTCAAAGTCATTTTTCTGTGTCTATCCCTGGAGTCCTACAGTCGCAGTCAATCCCTCGATCCCCGGCAGGCTTTGCGAAGCGTCGTGTAGAATACGCCGGCCATTGTAATCCGACCACGAACCAGGGCCACAAATTACATGAGATTTACCGAGTTCGGGCTAGTCACGCTGAAAGAGACCCCGGCAGAGGCCGAAATTGTAAGCCATCAGTTGATGCTGCGTGCGGGCTTGATACGGCGTCTGTCGTCGGGGCTTTTCACCTGGATGCCTCTGGGCGTTCGGGTCCTGAGGAAAGTCGAACGCATTGTCCGTGAGGAGATGAATCGGGCCGGCGCGCTCGAGGTGCTGATGCCGGCGGTTCAGCCCTCCGAACTGTGGAAAGAATCGGGACGCTGGGACCAGTACGGGCCCCTGTTGTTGCGCATGCGGGACCGTCATGACCGCGAATACTGCTTCGGACCGACGCATGAGGAAGTGATCACTGACATCGCACGGCGCGAGTTGCAGAGCTACAAGCAGCTGCCAATCAATTACTACCAGATCCAGACTAAATTTCGCGACGAAATTCGCCCGAGGTTCGGCGTCATGCGTGCCCGCGAATTCGTCATGAAGGACGCTTACTCGTTCCACACCGACCAGTCCTCGCTCGAGGACGGCTACAAGCGCATGCATGACGCTTATCGGGCGATCTTCTCCCGCCTCGGACTGAAATTTCGGGTGGTAGAGGCCGACAGCGGTGAAATCGGAGGCAGCCGTTCCCAGGAATTCCACGTTCTGGCAGATTCCGGCGAGGATGCGATCGCCTACAGTGACGACGACAACTACGCGTCCAACGTCGAAACTGCCGCGACGCTCCCGCCGCGGGGAGAACCGCCCGCCCCGCGCGCTGAACTGAAGAAAGTGCACACACCGTCCGCCAGGACCATCGATGCGCTGTGCGAACAGCTCGATGTGAAGCCTGAACAGACCCTCAAAACCCTGATCGTGGCTGGCTCCGGAACACCGGTGGCCCTTGTTCTTCGCGGCGATCACACGCTGAACGCGGTGAAGGCGGAGAAAATACCGGGTGTCGCCGCGCCGCTCACGATGGCGGATGTTGATGCCATCCGCGCGGTCACGGGTTGCGAACCGGGATTTGCAGGGCCGGTCGGGCTCAGTATTCCCGTTTTCTTCGACCACGCAACCGGCCTCATGTCCGATTTCGCCGCCGGGGCCAATGAGCGGGACATGCATTTGACGGGCATCAACTTTGGCCGTGATCTGCCGTTGCCGGAGACGGTGGACATCCGCAACGTGGTCGAAGGAGATCCCGTGCCGGGCGGCAAAGGGCGTCTCAGCATTGCGCGCGGCATCGAAGTTGGCCATATTTTTCAGCTCGGCACCAAGTACAGCGAGGCGCTGAATGCAACAGTGCAGGACCAGGACGGCAACGACCGCGCCATGGCGATGGGTTGCTATGGCATCGGTGTGACGCGGATCATAGGCGCGGCCATCGAGCAGAATCATGACGATCGCGGCATCATCTGGCCGGAGCCTCTGGCGCCCTTCGACCTCGTGCTGGTTCCGATCAACATGCACAAATCCGAACGGCTGCGGGAGGCTGCCGTCGGCCTTTACGACGAACTCATGGGCAGGGGCGTAGACGTGCTGTTCGATGACCGGGATGCGCGACCTGGAGTGAAGTTTGCCGATGCAGAGCTTCTCGGCATACCGCACCGTCTCGTCATCAGCGACCGGGGACTCGATTCCGGGGAGCTGGAATATCGCCACAGGCGGGACGAGGAATCCCGCATGCTGAAACGTGAAGCGGTGCTCGAACTGGTGGCGAAGCCCGCACTAGGATAGGGACATGCTTATTCGCCTTGCTGCATGGCCTTTGCTCGTACTGCTGGGTGTTACCGTCCAGGCACAAGAAGCCGCACCCGATCCCGCACTGCGCGAACTCCTGCGCCAGGCGGCCAGCGACGCGACCAGTTTCCCTGATCGCTTCGATGCAGAGGTATGGCTCAATGACATGTCGAACCGGCTGGCGCGCCAGGTACGGGAACCGGACGAACGCATCGAAATCCTGCAGAGGGTGCACCACGAGGCCACCCGGGCCGAACTGCCACCGGAACTCGTGCTTGCCGTAATCGATGTGGAAAGTAACTTTGACCGATTTGCGCTGTCGCACGTTGGTGCCAGAGGGCTGATGCAAATAATGCCATTCTGGCTGGACGAGATAGGGCGACCGGACGACAACCTTTTCCATATCGATACCAACCTCCGCTTCGGCTGCACGATACTGAGATATTATTACGACATGGAAAAAGGCGACCTGCAGCGCGCGCTGGGTCGCTACAACGGCAGCCTCGGCAAACGCGACTACCCGAACCGGGTAATCGACCGGTTGCGGGAAAAGTGGTTTCGCATCTGACCACTAGAAAATCACTTCTGCGGAGTCGAAGGGCAAAGCAAAGCTTCGCCCGTTCTCCCGCGCTATCAATCGCTAACGCGATTGACGCGGCGGGGCATCCTTAGCCCCGCAGGCAAGCTCCGCACACTTGTGCGAAGCTTGCCTAGGCGATGCTGAAGTCGTCGTAGCCCGGCGCGTCAATCGCCGATGTTTCCACTTCAACGACCGATGCCATGGGCGGTCCTGAGTGAAGCCAGTCCGCCAGTGTGTCGAGCGCTTCGAGCCGGCCGCAGGCGACGACCTCCACGCTTCCGTCCGCCTCATTCCTGGCGTAGCCCGTGAGGTCGAGCTTTCGCGCCACTTGACGCGTGCTGTCGCGAAAGAACACGCCCTGCACACGCCCTGTGATCCGAAACCTGCGGCACTGGCCGTCGCTGAAACCGTCGTCAGATGGCTTGTGACTGCTCATTCTAGGACTTGCGGGCGGGACTATTCGTTGACCGGGGGATTCTCGGTTCTTGCGAGCGCATCAAGCGCCTTCAGCTTCGCCTGCAGTGCGTCCTGGCGTGCATCATCGTAGGCACGGTCGGAAAGCTTCTGCTGCGCACGGTCGAGAAGTGCCTGCGCATCGCGGATCTGCTGCGTGGCCCGTTCTTCCGCTCCGGCCTCACGGGCAACCGCAATGGCCTGCCTCGCATCGCTCATTTCCTGCACCGGGGGACCGCTTCCACAAGCCGACACAACGAGCACGATCGCCACTGGCAGGCCCCGCCTGAACAATTCCGTCACGCGGCCTGACATAAAGGATAGGATGGCTGCTCGCACGGCAGGAAAGCTAGCAAGCGCATGCCATGACAGTCAAGCAAAGCACTTGCGGCGACGTAGCGAGAGACTTGGACGTGCCGGCGTGCCGATAAACTTGAGATTTTTTGCGGCACTCGTGACACTTGCGCTTCGGTTACCGGGTCAAGGAACGCTACTTCTCCGTGAACATTACGATTTATCACAACCCGGCTTGCTCCAAGTCGCGGAAAACGCTCGAAATAATAAGGCAGCACGGCCTCGAGCCGAAGATCATAGAGTACTTGCGCAGCCCGCCCGGGGAAGCTGAAATTTTGCGGCTCGCAAAACTCCTCGGGGTCCAGGTTGCCGAAATCCTGCGCAGCAATAACGCTGACGTCGGCAGCGACCGGCCACCGGAAGAGAACGAGGCACTCGCAGCCTGGCTCGCCAGGCATCCGCAGTCGCTGCAACGCCCGATCGTCGTGGACGAGGACGGAAAGCGCGCGGTCATCGGGCGCCCGCCGGAGTCGGTGCATAGGATACTGCCCGGGCTCTGAAGGGGAGCTGATTTCCATTGAGCGAGATCCTGGTACTCTATTACTCGCGCAACGGCGCGACTGCGGATCTTGCGCGAGCGGTCAGTTACGGCGTCGACTCGGTAGCGGGCGCAGCCTCGCGACTGCGGACAGTGCCGGCCGTTTCAGCCGCTTGCGAAGCTGTCGAACCGCCGATTCCCTCTGACGGTCCCCCTTACGCCACGCACAAGGATCTGGCCGAATGCGCGGGTCTTGTGATGGGCAGTCCGACACGCTTCGGCAACATGGCTGCGCCGCTAAAGTACTTCCTCGATAGCACCGGCAGCCAATGGCTTGGCGGCACGCTTGCCAACAAACCCGCTGGCCTCTTCACGTCGACCTCGACCCTCCACGGAGGCCAGGAAACGACGCTTCTCACCATGGCTGTGCCGCTATTGCATCACGGCATGCTGATCGTGGGACTTCCCTACACGGAGCCCCTTTTGTCGAGCACCACCACAGGCGGCACGCCCTACGGTGCGAGCCATGTCAGCTGGAACCGGCAAAACGACAGCCTTGCCGACGACGAAAAAAAGCTGGCCCAGGCCCTCGGTGCACGGGTTGCCACGATTGCCTGCGGCCTTCAACGCTCGGGGGTCCTGCGAGCGTAAGCCGCCTTCCGCCGGCGCAAGCGCGTTTAAGCACCGGCATCCAGCAATACATTCCGCACGAAGGGAATCGTCAGGCGCCGCTGGGCTTTCAGCGCTTCGGCATCGAGCCGGTCCAGCAACTGGTAAAGGCTTTCCATATCCCGCCTGCTGCGGTTCAAAAGAAATCGAGCGGTATCGTCCGGCATTTCCAGACCGCGGTGACTGGCGCGCAGTTGCAGTGCGCGAATTCGGTTCTCTTCATCGAGCGGCTCGACAAGGAAAACCGGCAGCCGCGTCAGGCGGCTTTGCAGGTCCGGCAGCAAAAAGCCGCAATCACGCGGTGCTGACGACGCCGTAACGACCAGCAGTCCATCGCGGTCCGCTATCTGGTTCCACAAGGCGAACAGGGCCAGTTCCCAGTCATCGTTCGCAGCGATCGAATCGACATTGTCCAGGCACACACATAGCCGCGTTGCGATGTCGTCGAGAATTTCCGGGCCGTGGTCCATGAACTGGTCGATCGGCAGGAAAACAGCGTCGTCTCCGAGCCGGTTACAGATGGCCTGCAAAAGATGGGTTTTGCCGGTCGAGCGTGCACCGGAGATCCAGCAGCCGGGCCCCGCTCTTGTATCCGCCAGCGCAGCCAGATAGGAAAGAAGCCCCTCGTTGCCGACGGCCCAGAAGCTTTCGAACACCGCGTGGTCCTGCAGTGAAAGCGGCAATGCGAGCTGGCTCAATCTACCGCCTCGCTGCCCGGTTTCCACAAGCGCGCAGAAAAAGTTTCGTGCTCCACGCTCACTCTCTTGACAGATGGGGCCTGGCTCGCCGCGACCAGGACCAGACGTAGTCCACACCGCTGATCACGACGGTAACCAGCACGGCTGCGCCGAGAACCGTGACAGTGACCTCCGCCGGCCAGCCGAAGCCGGCGCGACTGAGGACGAACAGGATAAAAAGCAGCTCGAGTCCGGTATTCAATTTGCTGATGCGCGTCGGCTCGCCATCGACCGGTTCGACAAGGAAGTTGTAAGCGGCGGCCCCGCCGATGATTACGACATCACGCAATACAACAACGACCGCCAGCCAGAGCGGCGCGAGATCCGCGTAGACGAGCGTGACGAAGGTGCTGGCGACGAGGAGCTTGTCGGCTATCGGATCAAGAAGCGCGCCCAGACGGCTGTGCCAGCTGAAGCGCTTTGCGAGATAACCGTCCAGACCGTCGGAGAATCCCGCCACGAAAAACAGAACCAGCGCAAGTTCGTAGCGTGACTGGACGATGAGCAACAGGATCGGCGCGATAAGCGCTATGCGAAAAAAAGAAATCGCGTTGGGTAACCAGCTCAATGACATGCAGAATCCGAATCGCTATGGCCGGTACTGGTATTCGAGCGCGTCGGCCGCCGGCCGCCCATCGGCCAACGGCCGATCGAATGAATCATAGCGGCCCCTGGCTTCTACGGCCTCGAGCATCCTGCTGAGGGAAAGGGTGCGCTCCAGGCGCTCCCTGCCGCCGTGCGCCTTTACCTGGTAGCTGATCGTATTGCCGGTTACGGTTTCCACCCGTACCTCGTCGACGATTTCGAGGCCCTGCACGAAACTGTGCACGGCGCCATAGGCCGATATGGAGTCGATGCCGGAAACGGTGAGCCGAATCGATTGCAGGGGATCGCTGCCGGATATCGCAAACTGCGACGCGAGAGCGTCTGCGAGAAGGCCGACGGCCTCCTCCGGTTCCCCGCTCCAGTCGCGCCTCTGCTCACCAAAGAACCAGGTCCAGCGATTTCTCTCCACGACGATCGGTCGGATTCTGCCGACCATGACCGAACTGGCTCCGTATCGGCCCGACGCTTCAAGCACCTGTTCAGTGAAGCCCCCCCAGACGTCGCTGAAACCGACCGCTTGCCGCTCGGTAGCATCCATCAGCGGGAACGCCACGGGGATGCCCCGATCCAGCGCCGCCTCGCGAATGCGCTCGCGCAGCAACCTGTCCCTGTCAGCGGTGCCCGACTCGCCCGGCGGCGGCTCCGCGTCGTCGTCCGCGGCGATAATCTCACGCTCGCCGCCGCCCCAGTCGACCGCCAGCCAAACGAGCGTGAGCGGCCGTTCGCCTCCCCAGACGGTGTGCCCCGCCTGGCGCAGCGTTCGCTCCAGTGTCGCGCCATCGAGCGTCACCCATAGCGTGCTTTCCTCGCCTGGCCGATATTGCATGACGTAACGGGCAGGATTGGGAAACAAAGCCTCGATCTGTCCGGCTTGCAGGATGTCCTGGGAGCCCGTCATGCGACGCAGAATCTGCGATAAGGCGGCTGCATAGGCGCGCTCCCGCGACTCCGGATCGTTGGCATTGACGGGTACGCGAGCGGTGTAGAGCGAAGCCGTTTCCGCGGCCGACACCGCCATGGCAAAGCCGAGAAGCAGGACGTGCAAGAGGACGATGGCCGCGGCCTGCCTCTTCATATCCGGCTTTGCCGCACATCGCGGAACACCTTGTAATGTAAACTTCATTCAAATTGCCTGAATAACGCGCTTGATACGCGGAACTATATACGCGCGAAAGAAGCCGCATGCCAGAGCCCACACCGCGCGCGGCAAGTCAAATGACGTCCTCCATCCGTAGTGCACTGGCAGAATCGTTTCTTGAAGCCCTATTATATAGCTTGTGCCACTTCCGTTATTTCGCCTCTGCCTTCCCCTTCAAAGTGAAGGACGGCCGCGAAACCCTTACTGTGGATGCCTGTTCCGCGTTTTTGCGAGACCGGCCATGACCGAGTCGATATGAAAAACAAGCCACTCACCTACAAGGACGCCGGCGTCGACATTGATGCAGGCAATCAACTGGTTGAGCGCATCAAGCCGCTGGTGGCGCGTACCTCGCGCAAGGAGGTGCTGACCGGCATTGGCGGTTTTGGCGGACTCTTTGCGCTGGCCCCGGAAAAATACCAGAACCCGGTGCTGGTTTCCGGAACGGACGGCGTCGGCACGAAGCTCAGGCTGGCCCGGCAGCTGGGCCGGCACGAGACTATCGGTATCGATCTTGTCGCCATGTGCGTCAACGACGTCGTCGTCTCTGGTGCAGAGCCTTTGTTTTTCCTGGATTATTTTGCCTGTGGCCGCCTGGATGTCGAGGTGGCCGCGACGGTCATCGGCAGCATCGCAGAAGGCTGCGAACAGGCCGGTGCCGCGCTGATCGGCGGCGAAACCGCAGAGATGCCGGATATGTACCCGGATGGCGACTACGACCTTGCGGGGTTTTGCGTCGGGGTAGTCGAACGCGACGAGCTGATAGATGGCAAAACGATTGCCGAGAACGATGTGATACTTGCCATCGCGTCCAGCGGGCCCCATTCCAATGGCTATTCACTTATTCGCCGTGTCCTCGAGGCGTCCGGGGGGGACCGTATCGACGGCACTCCGGCCGCCCTTGCGATGCTGACCCCGACGAGAATCTACGCCAAAACCATTCTCGCATTGAGACAACAAATACGGATTCATGGATTGGCGCACATCACCGGCGGCGGGATTACGGACAACCTGCCGCGTATTTTCAGCAACGACCTGCATCCGCAAATCGATACCAGCAGCTGGCGCCGCGGACCGGTGTTCGACTGGATCGCCGCCGCCGGCAGCATCGCGCCGGAGGAAATGTGGCGGACCTTCAACTGTGGCGTCGGCATGATCGCCATAGTCGCTCCGGCGGACGAAGACGCCGCATTAGCGACGCTGCAGTCCCGCGGCGAGACGGCATGGCGAATCGGACAGGTCGCCGCCGGCGGCGGCGGGGTCGAGTACCTTTGACCGGCGAGCAATCTACGGTCTCTGCAGCGATTCTTGTCTCCGGCGACGGCACAAACCTGCAGGCGTTCATCGACGAGGTTCAGGCGGGAAACCTGAACCTGGATCTCGCCGTCGTCGCCAGCAACAATCCCAAAGCTTTCGCTCTCGAGCGGGCTAAACGCGCGGGCATCCCCGTGACCTGCGTACCGCACACTGATTTCCCGCAGCGGGCGCAGTTTGACGGCGCGCTGGCCGATGCACTCGAACATTACCGGCCGGACCTGCTGATTTTGGCCGGTTTCATGCGCATCCTGACGCCGTCGTTCATCCGGCGATTCGAGGGCCGCATCCTCAACATACATCCGTCACTGCTGCCGCGGTTTTCCGGTCTCGATACCCACCAGCGTGCCCTGCAGGCCGGGGACCTCGTTCATGGCAGCACCGTGCACTTTGTTACCGAGGAGCTCGATGCCGGACCGGCCATCGTACAGGGACGAGTGCCCGTCCTGCCCGGGGATACGGCAGCAACCCTCGCCGAGCGGGTTCAGTCGATGGAACACAGGATCTATCCGGCCGCCGTCGCGCTCGTCGCCGCAGGACGGGTTCTTTACCACGAGGGGGCCGCGCGGTTCGACGGGCGGCTTCTGGAGCAACCGCTGCAGTTTCCTCAGGCTTTCGGCAGCGTGACGCCGCGCTGACCCTGATATTTGCCGCCGCGGTCCTTGTAGGAGACCTCGCACTCCTCGTCCGACTCGAGGAACAGCATCT
>JBBDSK010000004.1:0-13936 GCA_040904985.1 Woeseia sp.
CGTCGGCGGATTCCTGGGCATTGGTGAGAAAAACGTAGCCATTGGTTGGGATGAATTAACGATTTCAGGAGGCACGTCTGCTTCCAAAATGCCTGGTGCTGCAGAGCATGATCCTGGCTCTGAAGATCATACTCTCGGTTCCGATGAGTTGGACCTGCGGATTGACCTGACCCGTGAAGATCTGACCTCTGCGCCGAAGTTTGAAGACAGGGATTAATTTCCAGCGTTATGATGGAATGAATAGACGGCAGGGGCGACAGCCTCTGCCGTTTTCTTATTCAGCCGGTATACAACACACGCTTTATCGAGGGCCAGCACTCGGATCCGTCAGTGCCTCGATTCCAGCATATCGTCGCGCAGGTGCTCCGCCCGCGAGGCGCCGATTGCAGTTTCGACATTCTTCCTTTCCTCGGGAGGTGGCAGCACCGCCGGCAATCCAAGCGACTCGATCCACAATTCACGGGTGAATCCCGTTGTGTGGTAGAGGTGATGATCCTCTTCCTGCTCAACTGCCTCAAACGCGGTCTTGAGTGCGCCGGTTTCTTCCCCCTGGCCGTGCTTGGCCAGATGCCCGATCAATTCCCAGTTCAGGTGATCCTTGGTTTCCGCCAGCACTACGCATTCGCCGGCCACAAGCTGAGCGGCCGCAGCACTGCCGCGCGCCTTCGCCATCTCCATCGCGGAGACCAGTGAATCCCCGATGTGACCCACCACTTCCCGACCGGGGCTTACAGTGTCCGGATCCAGTCCGAGTTCCTGGAAAACCTTCAGCAATACCTGCTCGTGGGTGCGCGTCTGCTCAAGATACTCCTCCCATTCCTCCTTAAGGTCCTTGTTCTGCGCACATGTCAGCGCAGTTTCGTAAATCTTTATGCCTCCGCGTTCCGTCTCGAGAGCCTGATACAGCAACTCGTGCAGTTGCTTCTTCCTGTACGGTTTCTTTTTCATGGATTCCTCCTGAATATCGGTGGGCGGCGCGCCGGCGGGGGCGGGCTGCGCCTTTTGGTAGGGCTCAACAGTCCGGCAGATGCCGGCCAGTTGAATCTCCAATGATAGGTAGCGTGTCGCTGCAGGGTCGGTGCAGTGGCGCACATTGCAGTGCGGCGCAGCCGCTTTAGCGGGGATCCGGGCGGATAAGATGGCGCCGCGACGATTGGTAAAGGCGTTCGGTCCGGCTGCGCCAGTTGACCAGTCAACCGGACGCAGTCCGGTTCAGTCGTTGCGTACGCCAGCGCACAGATAGTTACGCTGCCTGCTGTCAAGATTTAATGTAGCGCTTTTAGTTGGTCTTTTTCCCAAGGCGAGTCGCAACCGACTGTTCGACATACGTGTGCGAGTTATCGAGCCGATAAAAGTCCTCCTGTTACGTATAGTCATGCTCATTCGAGAAGCTCGTTCAAGTCCCATGAAATTTATTCTGGTCATACTGGCCCTCATCCTTGTGATTGCTACGGCTCTGCCGCTACTGCGTGTCGACCAATGGTGGATTCGCGTTTTCGATTTTCCAAGAGCGCAGATCACCATCGCAGGCATCGCACTTCTTGGCGTTTATATTTATTTCTGGGATGCGAAACGCACCTACGAAACTGTCGTCCTCGGCCTATTGGTGATGGCCGTGGTCTATCAGGTGATGAAGATGGTGCCGTACACGCCGCTAATGCCCAAGCAGGTGCTTGCCGCTAAATCACCCTCGGACGACTCCAACCTCAGCCTGCTGATTGCAAACGTACTGATGGACAACCGGGAGTCCGAGGCTTTTCTGGATATCGTGACTGAGTATGATCCGGACGTGATCCTGACCGTCGAGACAGACGACTGGTGGGAGGAAGCGCTCAGGAAACTGGAAGTGGATTATCCCTACACGCTAAAGAGCCCGCTTGGCAACGCCTTTGGCATGCTCGTGCATAGTCGACTGGAGATGATCAATCCCGAGATTCGATTCATTCTCGAGGACAGCATTCCATCGATGCATATGCAGGTCGTGTTGCCGTCAAAGGACCGGGTCTTCATGCATTTCGTGCACCCCGATCCGCCCAATCCGGTGTATGCGACCAAGACGACGGAACGAGATGCGGAACTGCTGATCGTGGGCCGGGAGTCGGAGAAGCGCGATAAACCGACAATTATTGCAGGGGACTTCAACGATGTAGCCTGGTCCTACACTACGAGCCTGTTTCAGAAAGCCAGCGGTCTGCTCGACCCGCGCATCGGTCGGGGGACATTCAGCACCTTCGATGCCGGGAACCTGCTGTTGCGCTGGCCGCTTGATCATGTTTTCCACTCCGATCATTTCAAGCTAGTCCGCATAGAGAGAGGGCCCGCCTGGGGATCGGATCATTTTCCAGTCTTCATCGAACTGAGCCTCGAGATCGACGCAGAAGCCGAGCAGGAAGAACCGGATACGAACCGGGCGGAAGAGGAGCAGGTTGCTGAGGCGATCAAAGAGGGCAGGCAGAAAACGGACGAATGAGGCTGCCAGCGCCGGGTGGCTGGAAGCCGTCGCGACGGTCCACGCCAAAACCGCTGTGAGAAGGACGGCCACCGTTCTCATCCCCGGATTCCAGGGTGGCTTTCCGGATTAGCGCGCAGCGGGCTCGCGGAACTCCCGGGGCACGTCGACGCCAAGGACACTGGAACCGTTGCCGTCCTTGCCCGGCCGGACGACGCTAAACGAGCCATCGGTCTCGAGGACAACTGCTCGCACCTCATCCAGCGAGTCGACCCCGGCCGAACGGACCGACGCACGTATTTCGTCTTCGGTCACTCGCGCTTGCCGCATGGCTGCTGGCAGGAACTCGCCGCAGTAAAGCAGCATCCGCGGCTCCCCCGTCGCCAGCCGCCGCACCCACCGCGCCCGTACACTGGACCAGGTGACGGCGAACTGAAGGCCGATAAGCAGGGCGAAGGCCAACGCCCCTTCGGCCAGCGCGACATCCTTTGACAGCAGGACAGTCGCCAGGGTTGAGCCGAGGGCGACCGTCACGATCAGGTCAAAGGCGTTCATCTTGGCGAGTGTCCGCTTTCCCGAGATGCGAAGGAATACAACGAGCGTAACGTAAGCCAGCACCCCGACGACCAGGGTCCGGAGCAGGCCGTCCCATCCACCAAAGAGCATCTGATTGATACTACGTCACTCCTCAAATCAAAGGCGGGTCGCTGTCGCGTGATGGATGGCGATGAGCGGCTACCGCGTCGATGAATTTCGACGCGATCCCGGACGCGTCGGCGGTTTTCGCCAGCAGGATACCCGGGGCTTCGGCCATTGCCCCGAGTCCTGCCATTTCAAGCAGATCCCATCCGGCGCCAAAAGCCAGGATCGCTTTGCAATGCCTGAAAACATCCTTGACGAACTCCATCGTATGTCCATTGCCGGCCAGTGCTTGGATCGCCCTGGCGCCATCAGGCAACACCAATGCGTCGAACAGGACTCCCGGTGAATTCTCCATCGATTTGTCAGCTTCTATCTCCCCACCCCCATTGCCCGTGAACATACCGACCCGCGGCCCCACGAAGTGTACGACTGCACCTGCGTCGGTCAGCGCGTTGTTAAGGGTGGCGAGCGAGGCATGATGGACGCCGTCCTCGACCAGCACGGCAATCTGACGGGTCCGGACACCGCATTCACCAGGCAGCGCCATCAGCGACAACGCCGGAGAAACGGTGATCTCCGGCGGCTCCGGATCGGCGATGGCCTTTGGCATTGCATCGGGCACTTCCATGCCCAGTCCGTCCGCCACCTCCGCGGCCAATTCCGGCGAAACGTTCACCAGGGAGGACAACATCCGCTTGCGTATCGCGGGGACTCCGACCTTGCTTAGCTCGAAACGGAATGCGGCTGCAATATGCGCTTGCTCGACAGCAGTCTGGCTGTCGTAGAACAATGTGGCTTGCGCGTAGTGTTCGGCGAACTTCTCCGGCTTGCCGCGAACTTTGTCTCCGGCGATTGGGTTGGGAAAGGACACGAACCCTGCTGTTCCGGCCTGGAAGGGGCAGCCACCACCCAATGAATTCGGCTCATACGCAACGCGGCCACGGTCCAGCGCCTGGCGGTGCATGCCATCGCGCTGGTTGTTCTGAATCGGCGCAATCGGCGTATTGATGGGGATTTCATGAAAGTTAGGGCCACCAAGGCGTGTTATCTGGGTATCTACGTAGGAATGGATTCGGCCGGCAAGTAATGGATCATTGGAGAAGTCGATGCCCGGTACGATGTGCGCCGTGCAGAACGCGACCTGCTCGGTTTCCGCGAAGAAGTTGTCCGGGTTGCGGTTCAACACCATGCGCCCGACGGGTGTAAGCGGCACAAGTTCCTCCGGCACTATCTTGGTCGAGTCGAGCACATCGAAACTGAAGCCTTCGGCTTGTTCCTCGGTAAATATCTGCAACCCAAGCTCCCACTCCGGGAATTCGCCGGATTCGATGGCTTCCCATAAATCACGTCGATTGAAATCGGGGTCCGCGCCCGAGATTTTCACGGCTTCATCCCAGACGAGTGAATGAGTGCCCTGGAGAGGCGTCCAGTGGAACTTGCAGAATGCAGATTTACCCCGTTCATTGACCAAGCGAAAGGTATGCACGCCAAAGCCTTGCATCATCCGGAAACTTCGCGGTATCGCGCGATCCGACATCACCCACATCAGCATGTGAGTTGACTCCGGCATCAATGAGACGAAGTCCCAGAACGTATCGTGCGCGGACGCCGCTTGAGGCATGCCGTGATGCGGTTCCGGCTTGAGGGCGTGGACCAGGTCGGGAAACTTCATCGCATCCTGAATGAAAAAAACCGGTATGTTGTTTCCGACCAGGTCCCAGTTGCCCTCGTCGGTATAGAACTTCACAGCGAAGCCGCGCGCGTCTCGCGCGGTGTCTTTCGAACCACGTTCGCCGGCGACTGTGGAAAAGCGCACAAACACCGGCGTGATCTTGCCTTTTTTTGCGAACGGTGCCGCGCGAGTGTATTTGGTGAGTGCGTCATAGGCTTCGAAGTATCCGTGTGCACCTGAGCCGCGTGCATGGACGATTCGTTCGGGGATACGTTCGTGATCGAAGTGCGTGAGTTTTTCCCGCAAAATGAAATCTTCGAGTAACGATGGCCCACGCAAGCCGGCTTTCAATGTGTTCTGATTGTCTCCAATGCGAACACCTTGATTGGTCGTCAACTGTTGATCGCTGGCATCGACCCTGACCCGGTCGAGGGAAGCGACAGTTGCGTTCTCTCCGAGTGGTGCTGCGCCACCGGTTTTGGCGGTGCCGGTTTCCTCGGTCACCGTGCTGGCGGTCAACGCACGGGAGTCCGGCTCTGTCGTCTCTCCGGCCGGTGGCGCCACAGCGTTGTCGTGACCGTGCTCGAGTTCCTTGATGGTGTTGTAGGCCATTGCGGCGACAAAATCGTCGCACGCACTGGCTTTCTCCGCGACGATGTCGTTGGTTTTGAGTACACCCGCGGGTCTCTTTGCTGCTTTGCCGCCTTTGTTGCCTTTGCTTTTCGCCTGCGACGACCGAGCAGGTTTCTTTTTCCTGGCCATGGTTGTTCTCCGGAGGGTGCCTTGTGCGCAGTAACGCCGCGCCACGTTTTGGCGCACGCCAGTCTCGATTATCACGCCGGTGACCAAAGCTATCTGTGCGGTGACGTACGCGGCGGCAGCAAACGTCGCGGACCCGCGCGTCTTCTATGCCCCGGACTCCGGCTCGCCGTCAGTCAGGAGATTTTCCCCCGGGGTCCAGGACCGGCGAGCCTGCTCTTTAATTTCCCCGGCTTCACTTTGCAGGCCGGCTTCCGCCCTGGTCGAGACAGCTTCGGGCTCCGCGGTTCGATTTGCTTGACCTGGTTCGTCAGGTTCTTCAAACCTTTCGCTTTCGATCATGCGTACAGGCACTCCGTGCGGGAAGGTGACTTCGCGGGCCTCGTCGGGCAGCGAGATTGCCGCATCCTGGAAGGCTCGCTTGACAAAGCGAATGACGGACGATTTCACTTTCAGCCAGCTGTGCTGGCCGCCATCGAGCCAGAAATAAACCCGCAGGTTTACCGTGGACGGGCCAAGGTTTTCCACGAGCACCAGGGGTTCGGGGTCTTTCAGAACGGCTGGGTGTTCAGCAAGTACCTTCAAGGTGACTTCCTGGGCAAAGGCGATGGAATCGTCATAGCCGATACCTACAATGAAATCCTCGCGGCGATTGGGATTGCTTGTAAAGTTACGGAGCGTGCTCTTAAACACTGTTGCATTGGGGACTTGCACTTGATTGCCGTCGAGTGTCATTAAGACGGTCGTACGCGCGGTCAGCCGCTGAACGAAACCCGTGACGCTCGCCACCTCTACCAGATCGCCCTCGCGAAACGGTTGCTGCAAACTCAGGAAGAGACTGGCGAGAAAATTCTCGGTGATGTCGCGGAAGGCGATGCCGAGTACCAGGCCAATCAGGCCCGTGCCGCCCACCAGCGTGAGCGCGAGTTGGGTGAGCCCGGCGATACGCAGCACAAGGTACAGACCAGCCAGCATTACAAGGATTCCGCCAGCCCGAGCCATAACTTCGCGCAACAGCTGGCTCCCGGATCGCGCCACAAGCCTGCGACGCAGTAACAGAACCATTAACCTGGCGAGCATCCAGGAGACAGCGATGATGACCGCCGCCACCACGATCAAGGGCAGCAAGCGGACGAATCCGCGTGTCAAATCATTCAATACCTGGAAAGTAGGATCGAAATTCCAAACCGAACCGGGGGCCACTTCGATTTGATTGACGACAGCGATTACGCCCTCCGTATTCCTCGCCAGGTCTCCAGCCCATTGCCGGGATACATCGTTTTCCGTCGCTCCCTTCAGGTAAACGATCCCGTCCTCGACTGTGACCCTCGGCTCGCCGAACCAGCCTGTCGTTATCAGAATGTCTGTGAGTCGCTGTCTGATGTCGCCGTCCCTGGCGACGGGTTGGACATCGACTTTACCGGGAGACTCGGGCTTGCCTTCCGCCACTTTCGCCGGTATTGGATTGTCTTCGCCACCTGCCTGCCGGGCAGCAACGGAGATGAACGGGAAGAGGGCGCAGCACAGGAATATGGTGCAAATTAGTCGGGCGGGTCGATACCCGGCAAAGCTGCAGGTCGGAACTTCGTATCGCGGCCGGATACCAGGCGAAAAGGACGATGGACCGGTTCGTGCAGGAAAGGCTGATCGAACTCCGGCACGACGCGGCCCATCTCGGGGTGGTCGCCCCAATGCTTTATTCCACCGGCGCCGACTCGCGAACCTCGTCGTACTTCTTCGCGACTTTGGATTTCGCGGCATCAATGCTGCGATCGCTCGCTTCGCCGAACATGTCGTCCTCCATTTCGGTCGGCGGTACCAGCGCACCCAGGGCAGCGCCGATAGCGATGCCGAGGCTTCCCGCAATCAGCGGTTGGTCACGATAGAAGTGTACCAGGCTGTCCCGGGCGTTCTGCGCTGACTCCTTCACGTTCGCGGTTGCATCGTGCATGCGATCGCCTGCCGCGGCGGCCTTTTCCCGCGATTTCGCCGCGGTATCGCCCAGGGCTTCCTTGAAACTGCGTCCGTCCACGTCGGTGCTTGCATCGTGTAGACCGTAGCCGTGAGCCGCGCCATTCTTCCCGGACGACATCATCAGCCAGGAGATTCCGATGCTTGTAAGGATCATCGGCATCGGGTTGTTCTTCACCTGGGCGCCCAGGTTGCGGCCGAATTCGCCGCCGTGCTCGCGCGCCATGCCGAGTGCCTGGTCCATGAGTTCGCCCGGCGAAAGCCGATCGGACAACGCGCTCGCGGTCCTGCCGAGGCGGGCGCGCGCCTGGTCGACTTCGCGCTCCAGCCGCTTGGGGCTCTTCACTCCCTCATGCTCGTCGTCGCGGCGAGTGTCATCGCTGCGGGTATCGGTAGCTTTGCTCATCGAACTGCCCTCTCCAATGTATCCATATCTTTCTTCGCGGAATCCAGCGTGCGATCCGGCACAATCGAGCTTGCGCTCATTTTTTCCTTGGCCGAATGCACCATGACGTAGCCGACCAGGAGAGCTACCGCGCCGACAATCAGCGCCGCGAGCCATGGTTCGACAACGTTGCTGAGCCCGTACACCCCGCTCATAAGCAGAACAACGAGTCCCGCCATGCTGATGGCGGTGCCAGTCGCAATCGCACCGACGGCCGTTTGCACTTCCGAGACCGTTTCGCGGATTTCGGATTTCGCAAGCTGCATCTCTTTGCCGAGCAGCGAGGAAATGTCCGAGGCCAGGTCGCGTATCAGGTCGGTAATTGATTCGGCACCGTGTTCGCGGCTTGACGCCGGCGCCGGTGCAACCGGCGCGGTTTTGTGTCCCTGGTTCATAGCATCTCACTCCCATTTCCACTGCGCTCGGCAGTGGGTGTCTTGTACGTGTCGGTTGTGTCCTGTTCGCGCCGCGGCGCCGGTGTACCGATCGATGCGTCGTCGTTCTGGAAAGGCCGGTTGTTCCGATGAGCGTCGGCCCGCTGAGCGTTGTCATTGTCGTGGTGCTCGTGTTCCGCGCTCGCCTTGAAGAAACGGGACAAGCCGAAGCCGACTGCAATGCTGCCGAGCATGAAAAGCGCGGGATTGTTCCGCGCCAGGCGCTTGGCATCGTTCGCCAGTTCATCGACGCTGCGTCCTTCGAGCTGTCCGGCGGCGTGCGCGAGGTTGCTGCTCAACTCACGCGCATAGCGCGCCAGGCCTTCGCGATCATGATCGTCGAGACTTGATGCCGCTGCATCGATGGCATCGGACAGGTTGTCCGTCTCATCTGCGAGCCGGCGCTTGCCAGTTTCGGCCTTGTCACGCGCTTCTGCACCCACTTTGCGCTTCGCGTCGCGGGCGTCTTCCTTGATTTTCTGTTTCGTCCTATTACCGGCTTCATCGGGCATGCTGACCGCACTACGGCTATTGGGATCCGGGTTCGATGATGTCATTGCACACTCCTCGGCATTCTGTCGAATGCTCGCTCAATTGAAAATCTTTGCTGCTGGCTACGGCTGGCATAGTCCACCCCAACGAACTCTAAACTAATGTCAAACAGTAATCGGTTCGATAGCACACTAAGGCGTGGCAACATCTTCAGTTGTTTACTGCAATGTTAATCAGGCAATTCCGGCTGCTGTTTCCGGTCAACATTGATTCGCCAGTGCATTTACTGCAATGTTGTGCAGCGTACAGACGTTACGGTCTTCTACGACTGACAATGACCTGGCTCTGACCTGACTCGAACTTATACCCGGTGTCTTTCACGCCGTCTTTACTATTGCGTCGCGATAAACAACAAAATGGATGAACATGACGGCCGCAGTTCCATAAGTCATGAGGCGTTGGCGAGACTTCAACAACTGTCCGTCCTGATGGACAAGGCCTTTACCATTCCCGGGACTGATATCCACTTCGGTGTCGATTCCATTGTTGGGCTGATTCCGGTGATTGGAGATACGTTATCCGTCGCGGTCTCCGGGTACATTTACACCTTTGCCAAACGAGCTGGTGTTCCCTGGCACAAACGAATGCGGATGATGTGGAACATTTTCATAGACTGGCTTATCGGCCTCATCCCTTTTTTAGGTGATATTTTTGATGTAGGGTTCAAAGCGAACAGCAAGAATGTCGATATCATCAGGGCGCATGTCGAACGCCAGCTTCGTGCCGAGGTCATTGACGTCCGGAACAATGACACGGCGTAAGTTGGGCAACGCACCGACCCGAGATCGAAGCTGCACTATTCTTCGTTACTGACCCTGCATCTGAAAGGGTGGCGGAGGCCGATGTCTATTGCAGCAGCACATGAACCTGATAACGAATTTTGAATGGAGCGTAGTCGGACTTCACGTTCGCGAATTGCTATACCCCTACATTCGCTTACCAAGTGTTTTCAGCCACAGCCGATCAGGAACACCCGGACCATGAATATGCGATTGGGTGCTTTTATTCGGGCGGAAATGGAGCCGATTCTGCAGGACTGGGAGGAATTCGCACGATCAATCTTTCATGCCGAGCATTTGAACAAGGCCGGGCTGCGCGACCACGCCAGGGACATGCTGCTGGCGATTGCGGGCGATCTCGATGTTTACCAGAGTGATGCCGAACAGGCGGCCAAGTCGAAAGGTCGCCAGCCGCATGGTGTGGAGGAGACTTCCGCAGAAGTGCACGGCGGCGATCGACATACCAGCGGCTTCAGCGAGATGGACACGGTTTCCGAGTTTCGGGCACTGCGTGCGAGCGTGGTCTCACGCTGGACCAAGGCTTATCCAACGATTTCCGCCCAACAGCATGCAGACCTCACCAGGTTCCATGAAGCGATAGACCAGGCCGTTGCTGAATCTCTGGAGCAGTATTCGATGCTGAAGGATATGGAGACGCGGCTGTTTAGTGCCATTCTTGTCGCATCGCCTGATCCGATTTATGTACTGGATCTCGAAGGAAAACTTATTTATGCAAACAAGGCCACCGCCGATCTTTTCGCTATGGAGCCTGAAGAGATAATCGGAAAATCCACCTTTGATCTCGAATTTTCATTTGCCGCGGACTTCCAGCGAAATCTTGAAACGGTGATCGCGGACCGGTCCACTTACCGAGGTGGATTTGTCCACACTTTTGCGTCTGGACAAGGTGAAAGATTCGAGTATCTGCTTGCGCCGGTGTTGGACGAACAGAAACAAACCGAAGCGATCGTCTGCATTTCCCGGGATATTACGGAGCAGGCGATCGCCGAGGAAAAAATATGGCACAACGCGCACCATGACCTCCTGACCGGACTACCGAATCGACGTTTGTTCCTCGATCGCCTGGAACAGCAGATCAAACATGCAAAGCGAAGCAGCCTGCCTCTTGCCGTCCTTTTCATGGACCTCGATGGCTTCAAGGATGTCAACGATTCGTTCGGCCATGAAGCAGGGGACCTTCTACTGACTGAGGTTGCTCTTCGCCTGACTGATTGTGTCCGGGAGGAGGATACGGTGGCCCGCCTGGGTGGCGATGAATTCACGATGATTCTCACCGATGTCAAGCAGCGCAAGGATGTTGAGCGTGTGGCTCAGGCTATCAACGATGCACTCGCATTGCCCTTCCAGGTTGATAAACAGTCTGTCCAGATTTCCGTGAGCATTGGGAGTTCGTTCTACCCCTCGGACGCATCCTCTCCTGTTGCTTTGCTGGAAGCCGCGGACCGGGCCATGTATAAAGCCAAAAAAGCAGCGTCCAACCGAATGATCCTTCAGGAAAAACCCATTAAATCAAACAGATCACTGGCCTGACCAATCTCTGCACGCGCCGAGACCGCGCTGTTCGCAAGCACTGGTATTCGCGGCGGTGCAGGTGGTGGAAAGTTGGCTGCTGACTTCGAAAATCATGGCGAACCGTTCGGGACTACGCCCCGCGCTCGTGGTAATTTCACTGTTCTTTTGGGGTACTGCTTTGGGTGGAATGATCGGCATGATACTCGCAGTTCCACTGACAGCGTTCTTCACCGCCATCTGGAGCGGGATCAAGGTCACCCTGAAGCACGCGCTGAGCAGTCCGGATGCCAGGGAATTAAGGAAGTGGACAAGGTGAGTTCGTTCAGCGATGCGGAGACTGTATACATGCGCGCGGCACTGGAGCAGGCGCTGCGTGCGGCCGCGGCCGGGGAAGTGCCGGTCGGGGCCGTTATCGTCCAGGGCGGCCGCATAACAGGGCAGGGCCACAACTGCCCGATTGCCGGCTCTGACCCGACCGCGCACGCGGAAATCGTCGCATTGCGAGAGGCTTCCACCGCTGCCGAAAACTACCGGCTGCCCGATGCCGAAATTTACGTCACGTTGGAGCCGTGCCTGATGTGTGTCGGCGCGATGCTGAATGCACGTATTCGCCGGCTGGTCTTCGGCGCCTACGACCCGAAGGCCGGCGCGGCCGGCAGTGTCCTGGACCTGGCAGCTGACCGGCGGTTGAACCATCGCATCGAAGTGACCGGTGGATTGCTGGCCGATGAATGCAGTGCGCCCTTGAAATCGTTCTTCAGCGAACGCCGGTAACCGTCAATCAGAAAAACACCCAGGCACATTTCTGTGCCTGGGTCCCAGGTCCCAAGCGTTTCTCACCGGATCCAGGTCCCGTACAGGACCATTGATTCGTGACTAAAACGCCTCGCCATCGTCCTCATCGTCCGCGGTGAAGCCGCTTTCATCGAACTCCGGCCGGGCTTCGATCGATGTGCGCGTCAGGGATGTCTTCACGCTGTCTTCACCGGAAACCGACGGCTGCAGTTCGGACAACGGAATAGCGATCGTCTTTTCACTGATTCCCAGAAACCCGCCGACCTCGACTGTTGCCACTCGTTCCTGCTGAGTGCCGCTGGTGCCGACTTCGCCGATCTCGCCGATTTCCTCGCCCGTCAGCGTCAGCACTGTCTTGCCTTTGAGCTCTTCCGCGGTCATCCCGGACAAGTCATTGCCCATACCCATGCTGTCCGGGTTCTCACCGGCCTGACTCTGCTGGCTCGCCCGCGTGTCGGCGGGTCCGCTGCGGGTCCTTTCCCGGTCGTAGTCGGACGCGACCGCCGGGTCTTGCTGGCGTTCGTCCATCGACCGGTCGGTGTCGGGTTGCGACTCGGACACGATGTCCTCATCTGGTTCCTCGGCGCAAACCGCCAGGCTGGCGGCCATTACCAAGCTCGCCACAGCAAGCATAATCTTCTTCATAAATCTCTCCACATAGTTGCCACAAGCAGGTGCGATACACCCCCCTTTGCTGCTGCAAGGTTTGTGCCAGACAATGTAATGACAGAAATGCGGGCTTTCAGCCGGGAAGTGGCGAGGAATCAGGCGGGTTTTTATTGTAGATTTTGCACTTGCGGCAAATATTGCATGTGCCCTTGGTGGCACGGGTACCTTTACAGACTGATTGCGCCGCCAAGCGTCAGGAGTTCCAGCGGCACGTCGCTCTGCGGGGAGGACGCCGGAAATACGGGTGTGGACACGTCGCCCTGAAGGAGATCAATGGCTGAGTGCAGCGCCATGATGAGCGATTCGGCCAATGGATCGTCGACCGCGAGATCGCCGGCCACGTTTGCTTCTTTCAATATGCGTTCGAGCGTCGCGAGGGAGACGTTGGTATTCATTGCGCCGTGCGCTTCCAGCTCGCTCCTGACGGCCTTGCGCGCCAGTCGGACGGACCCGATGATCGGGCCGAGGCGGCGATGCACCTCGCTGGTGTCACTGCGTTGGTATTCCAGAATCAGGGCCGGAATAGCGGTGTAAGGGCTTTCCCGCTTCAGAAGAAACATTGCCAGCAATCGCGCGGCAAAAAGCGCATCGACTTCATCAGCATCGGTGCGGGGACGCGGGGTCGAGCGAACCACGACAGATGCTTCGTAATCCCCAAGCGCTTCGATAATCGTGCGCAGCTCGTGTCTTTCGACTGACGATGGGAGAACAGTCGGCTGAACGAGCTCTCTCGCGATGAAACCGCAGTGTGAAACTTCAGTGAGGGCGAACAAGCGGTCAAAAGAACGGGCATCGCCCTTAACCTGCTCGAAATAGTGTGCCGGAAGGTTCGATGCGGTACCAAGCAATTCAGAGACACTGGCACTGCTCGGGTTGAGGAATACCGCACACTCCTGTTGCGGGTACACGAGCTCTCCATAGCGCTCGAGGTACCGCGCCCGGTCGGCGTCCGCCATGGCAACAAACGGCGTCTTCTGGATATATGTGGCAACGAAGTACGATGGCATGGTAGCCGGGGTGGTTGCCTTGACCAACGACAGTGATGCGACGACGTCGTCGATCAACGCGAGCGGCACCTGCCTCGCATTGGTCATAGGCACCGTCAGCATGAAATTGCGGAAGTCCTCTGATACCCCGGCGTCCTGCAGGTCAAACACCTGGATCGGTATGCCAGCCAGGTCGAAAAGGCCGGGCGCCCGGACGGACGCGCCACCAGTGGGTACACACACCAACGCC
>JBBDSK010000005.1:0-13654 GCA_040904985.1 Woeseia sp.
GGCAACCGCTACCCCCTTTCATCTACGGCCACCGCGCCAGTCGTCGACTCTACCCACTCGATTGTCCGGGCAGGATACAACAGTCCATAAGAGGCGGAAACGAAGCCGGGAGTGGCCCTTTGGCGGGGATCGGGTAGACTGGCGGCAGAATGACCTGCAGCTCCACAGGTGATCGTGCCAGGGAGCCGGGCCGCACGATAAGTTGCGTTAAAATAAATCAAGATGAAGGGGTGTACTGATGCGCTACTGGTTTGTTCTGAGCTATGTCTTTCTGAGTGCCGCGGCAGCCGCGCAGACCAGCGAAGTCGAAATGAAGATCAGGGAGGCGATGAACGGGGATGTCCGGAGTGCAGCCGAGGTTGCCCGCGACGAGAATCGGCGGCCGGTCGAAACCTTGAGCTTTTTCGGGCTAAGGGACGACATGCGGGTGCTCGAACTGCTGCCCGGCGGCGGCTGGTACACGAAAATCCTGGCGCCGGTACTTCGGGATAACGGCGAGCTTTACGTTGCAATCGGAACCGGAAATGTGAGCCAGAACCTGGTCACGCAGCCGGGCTTCGACCACGTCAGGGTAGTCGACATTGGTGTGGGCATGGAGAACACAGGCCCTTTCCGCACGAACTCCGTGCCGCCGTTTGATTTCGGTCTGACCGGCCTCGATCTGGCTGTAACGTTCCGCAACATGCACAACTTCACTCCGGAAGGCCGAGGCAACATCAATGACGCGGTGTTCAAGGCGCTGCGGTCCGGCGGCTTTTACGGGGTGGTCGATCATTCGCGTCGGCACATGGAGCCGATGACGGAGGAGAACCGGCGCAGGGCTGATGTCGTGCAGATCATAAAAGAAGTACTGACGGCAGGTTTCGAGTTCGTGGACTATAGCGATCTGCACTATATTCCGGATGACGAACTGCGCTACGAGGTCGGCCGGCGGACCGTAACCGGCAATACCGACCGCTTTACCTTGCTGTTCAGGAAGCCCTGAGGGCAGCGCGGCGCGCCACGGCCGCAGGCAGGATATATAATCCACCTAACTTATGTACAGGATTGATCAATCTGGCGTAGTCTCGCGCTCCGTTTGAGCAGCGGGCACGCGGCCGCGTATGTGTGCGAAACCAGTCATCGGAGTGCCTGCGGACCGGCGTTTGCTTGGTCCGCACCCGTTCCACATGGCGGGAGAAAAATACCTTACGGCCCTCCGGGACGGGGCGGAAGGCCTGCCACTGATCATACCCGCCCTGGGATCGAGCGTAGAGCCGCAAGCGCTGCTGAACCATCTGGACGGCATTCTGCTAACCGGCAGCGTGTCGAACGTGGAGCCGCAGCATTACGGAGGGGAGCCGAGCAGGGAAGGTACGCTGCACGATCCGGAACGTGATGCGACGACCCTGTCGCTGGCAAACGCAGCGCTCGAACGCGGTGTGCCCGTACTCGCGCTCTGCAGGGGCTTTCAGGAACTGAATGTGGTTCTGGGCGGCAGCCTGCACCAGCTGGTGCACGAGGTGCCCGGTTACAGCGACCATCGGGAGCGCCCGGAGGATCCGCCGGAAAAACAATATGGCCCGGCGCATTACGTCAATCTGACGGAAGGCGGCACGCTGCATGCGATGGCCGGCAAGGCCCGTGTGGAAGTGAATTCCCTGCACTCGCAGGCTGTGCAGCGTCTCGCCAGGGGTGTAACCATCGAGGCTGTCGCCGATGATGGGCTCGTTGAGGCTTTCCGCGTCGACTCCGCAAAGGCATTCGCTTTGGCTGTGCAATGGCACCCGGAGTGGCGTGTCATGGAAAACGAATTATCAACAGCGATTTTTCGCGCGTTCGGCAATGCTTGCCGTGAACGCGCCATGAAGGATCGCAAAAGCAAGGTGGAACGTGAGTGAAAAGCAAATTTTTCAGGACTGGTTCAAGAAACATCGTATAGAAGACGTGGAAGCGATCGTGCCTGATATGGCGGGTGCGGCGCGGGGAAAACTTCTCCCGTCGGACAAGTTCGGCTCCGGCGACATGAAAATGCCGGAGGCTGTTTTTGCCCAGACGATATCCGGCGAATACGTTATCAACGCGTCCAATGTCGAGGACCGCGACATGTGGCTGCGACCCGATGCTTCCACGCTGCGCCCGGTTCCATGGGCGACGGACCCCGCAGCGTCAGTGTTCCTCGACTGCTTCCGCAAGGACGGCTCTCCGGTCGATACATCGCCGCGGCACGTTCTGCGTAAGGTGCTGGCGCTGTACGAAGAAAAAGGCTGGAAGCCGGTGGTGGCGCCCGAGGTGGAATTTTACCTGATCAATCCGCACGCGGATGCCAACGCGGAGGTCGAGCCGCCGGAGGGACGGCTCGGCAGAACGGACATGTCGCGCCAGCCGTACAGCATCGACACGATGAACGACTTCGATCCGTACATCAACGATGTGTACAAGTACTGCGAAGCACAGGGAATTCGCATAGACACGCTGTCACAGGAAATGGGCCCGGCGCAGTTCGAGATCAATTTTCTGCACGGGGATGCCATAGCGCTGGCCGACCAGGTCTTCCTCTTCAAGAGGACCGTGCGCGAAGCGGCGATCGAGCATGAGATGCACGCGACCTTCCTGGCAAAGCCGATGTCGGAAGAAGCCGGCAGCGCGCTGCACGTACACCAGAGCATCGTCAACATCGATGACGGGAAGAACATTTTTTCGATGGATGACGGCGCGCCGAGCCAGCACTTTTATTCCTTTATCGGCGGACTGCAGCGCTACATGCCGGAGGCAATGCTGATCTTTGCGCCGTACGTGAACTCCTATCGCCGCTTTCTCAATTCCTGGGCGTCGCCTGTCAATCTCGCCTGGGCGATCGACAACCGGACGGTCGGTCTGCGTGTGCCTGATTCTGCCCCGGATGCGCGCCGTATCGAGAACAGACTGGCGGGCTCCGACGTCAACCCCTATCTTGCGCTCGCGGCGAGCCTCGCCTGCGGCTACCTCGGGATGGTGGAGGGACTGGAGGCGAGCAAGCCGATAGAGGGCAGCGCCTACAGCAGGCCATTCGCACTGCACCGTCACATCTATTCCGCCATCGAGGCGATGAAGGCAAGCGAGGCGATGCGTAAAACGCTCGGCGATAGCTTCGTCACGCTTTACTGTCTGCTGAAGGAAAAAGAGGAACAGGAATTCGAGGAAATCATTACCCCCTGGGAACGGGAAATTCTGATGTTTAATGTATAGCACCGGACAGGACAGGCCCTGGAGGCGTTCGCAGCGTCGTGACGATCAGTGACGTTCGCACCGGGGCCGTGGAAAGCGGCATGATTCCAGATCGTGATTACCGCCAGGACCGCCCGCCGTTCCGCCGCTATGATGAAAGGAATCAACGAGCCGACAGCAGCAACGCTGCCTGCCGCAATTCGGGAGTACGTCAATGTCAGCCTTAAAAAATCGTTCGAGTGCGGAATGGCAGGACCTCGACCGCGACCACTACCTGCACCCGTTCACCAACTACAAGGATCTCAACCTGAGGCGCAGCCGCATCATCACGCGGGCGGACGGCGTTTACGTGTACGACGCGGAGGGCAACAAGATTCTCGACGGCATGTCCGGCCTCTGGTGCGTGAACGCGGGCTATGGGCGCGAGGAGCTGGTGGAGGCCGCGGCACGCCAGCTGCGGGAGCTGCCGTACTACAACAGCTTTTTCCAGTGCGCCCATCCGCCGTCGATCGAGTTGTCGCGCATGCTGGTGGAGGTGACGCAGCCTCAGTTCAACAAGGTTTTCTTTACGGGATCGGGATCAGAGTCCATCGACACGATGATCCGCATGGTGCGCCGCTACTGGGAGCTGATGGGGCAGCCGGAACGGCAGACGATCATTTCCCGGGTGAACGCCTACCACGGGTCGACGGTGGCGGGCGCAAGCCTCGGCGGCATGAAGCCGATGCATTCGCAGGGCGGCAGACCACTGCCGGATATCGAGCATATCGAGCAGCCCTACTGGTTCGGCAGCGACCAGAGCTTGTCGCCGGAGGAGTTCGGCCTGCAGGCGGCGCGCGCATTGCAGGCGAAAATAGAGGAAGTGGGCGTGGACCGGGTGGCGGCGTTCGTGGCGGAACCGGTGCAGGGAGCCGGCGGTGTGATTATTCCGCCGGCGTCATATTGGCCGGAGATACAGAGGATCTGTGACGAGTACGGAATCGTTCTGGTGACGGACGAGGTGATTTGCGGTTTCGGTCGCCTGGGAGAGTGGTCTGGCGCCGATTACTACGACGTCAAGCCCGACCTCATGACTTTCGCCAAGGGCGTGTCTTCGGGGTATCTGCCATTGGGCGGTGTCATGGTCGGTGATCGGCTGGCGGACGTGCTGGTCGGCAAAGGTGGCGAGTTTTTTCACGGCTACACGTATTCGGGCCATCCTGCTTCCTGTGCGGTCGCGATCGAGAACATCCACATCCTCGAGCGCGAGCAACTGGTCGAGCGCGTAAAGTCCGACATCGGGCCATATTTGCAAAAACGCTGGCATGAGCTGGCGGAACATCCGCTGGTCGGCGAAGCGAGAATGGCCGGGTTGATGGGAGCGCTGGAACTGGTGGCGAGCAAAACACCGCTCGAGCGCTTCGACTCGAAAAGAGGTGTGGGCATGCTGTGCCGCGATTTCCTGGTGAACAACGGCCTCGTCATGCGCGCTGTCGGTGACACAATCGTCGTTGCGCCGCCGCTCGTTATTACTCACGCCGAAGCTGACGAGCTGATAGAGAAGGCGTGGAAGTGCCTGGACCTGACACAGCAGGCTCTTTGACAGCGCGTCAGGAGGAGGAACGGGTGACGGCCAAGAAGGGCATCGATCATGCGACGAACCGGCAAAGCCTGCATGGCACTGTCAGCGAGCCGACCTATGCCGGCGCATTGTCATTCATGCGGCGCAAGTACACGCGCGAGCTCGAAGGAGTCGATCTGGCGGTTACAGGCGTGCCTCTCGATACCGCGACCACCAATCGTCCCGGTGCGCGCTTCGGACCGAGAGCCATACGCGCCGCGTCAGCGGTAATGGCCTGGGAGCGGCCCTACGGGATGCCGTTCGATCCGTTCGACAAGCTTGCCGTCACCGACTATGGGGATTGCCTTTTCGACTTCGGCCGCCCCGAGACCATTCCAGCTGCCATCGAAGAACATGCGTACGGCATCATCAAAACCGGGGCAGGGCTCATGGCGCTCGGCGGCGACCACTTTGTTTCCTACCCGCTGCTGAAAGCACACGCGCGGCAGCATGGAGCGCCGCTGTCGCTATTGCATTTCGACGCTCACAGCGACACCTGGCCCGACGAGTCCGGCCGCGTCGATCACGGCACGATGTTCCGTCACGCTGCCAACGACGGCATCATCGATCCGCGTAGTTCCGTGCAGATCGGCTTGCGCACCACCAACGACGACACGATGGGCTTTCAAATTCTCGATGCGCCGTGGGTGCATGCCAACGGCATCGATGCCGTTGTCGAGCGGGCAAGATCTGCCCTGGGCGATCGGCCGGTTTACCTGACCTTCGACATCGATTGTCTTGATCCCGCGTTCGCACCCGGGACCGGTACACCGGTTTGCGGCGGACTCAGCACGTATCAGGCGGCTTCGATTCTGCGTCAGCTCGCGGGCCTCAACGTGGTCGGCATGGACATCGTGGAAGTTGCGCCGGCATACGATACAGCGGAAATCACTGCGCTGGCCGGAGCGACTCTGGCCATGGAAATGCTCTGCCTGTACGCCGCTCGGCCAGGTTAGTGCGGGCCGCGGCGTTGCGCGGTTAAAAGCTGGGAGGCGTGCACGCCGACACGACCACGCAGTCTTCGCTGCCGGTGTTCCTGAAGCGGTGCGCCAGGCGACTGTTGAAGCGGTAGGCGTCGCCGGCGGACAGGATTTTCACTTCGTTGGCGACGGTCACCTCCAGCCGGCCCTGCAGGATCACGCCACCTTCTTCTGCCTCGTGGCTTAGCATTGAGCGGCCGGTATCCGCGCCTGGCCGGTAGCGTTCATGCAGGATCTGCAGCTTGCTGTCGACCAGGTCCCCGCCCACCTGGCGATAGGAAATGAGCCCACTGCCGATTTCGCTCAGTTCCTCGAAGCTGTAGAAGTACTTTTCCGCCGAGCCGCTGTGGGTCGAGAAAAATTCTGCGTAAGACACTCCCATCGCGTCGAGGATTTTTTTCAGAAGTCCCAGCGACGGATCGGTCTGTCCGTGTTCGATCAGCGACACCGTGGCGTTCGACACGCCCGCCAGGGCGGCCAGCCGACGCTGTGACAGCCCGTGCCGGCTCCGCAGCGTCCTCAGTTTCGGGCCAATGTTGTCCAAGGGCAGCGGTTCCCCGTTGAATCGTTAAGAATATTTAACAAACAGTCGCTGCATAGTATAGTTTACAGGGCCTTGAGTAAATCGGTTTAAATATTGTTAACTGGTGGGTGCTGGAGTACGCTGACCGGCCATGCGGGAGACTGCTGAACATACAAACTCCTATTACGCCGCCACGCTGCGGGAGCGGACCGGCTATCCGACTCTGGCCGGTGACATACGAGCGGACGTGGCGGTCGTCGGTGCCGGTTTCACGGGCATCTCCGCCGCGCTGAGCCTGGCGGAGCGCGGCTACAAGGTGGTCGTCGTCGAAGCCAACCGGGTGGGCTGGGGCGCTTCGGGCCGCAACGGCGGGCAACTGATTGATGGTTTTGTCGATCCGGACAAGATCGGCAAACGTATCGGCCGGGCAGAAGCAGACATCGTTTACCGCATGGGGCTCGAATGCCGTGACCTCGTCCTGCAACGCATCGAGCGCTACGGGATCGAATGCGACCTGAAGTTCGGCTTCGTGGATCTCGCTTTGAGGTCACGTGACCTCAAGTACTTCCAGAGCGAAGTCGAGCGCAAGATTCGTCTGAATTATCCGCACAACATGCAGTTCGTGCCACAGGAGCAGATACGTTCGGTCGTCGGATCCGATCGTTATATCGGCGGGCTGGTCAACTCCGGGAACGGTCATCTGCACCCGCTGAATCTCTGCATCGGCGAAGCGCGCGCCGCGGAATCGGCGGGAGCATCGATCTACGAACGCTCGCCGGTGACCCAAATAACGCACGGCAGCAGTCCGCGAGTCCGGACGGCGCGCGGGTCCGTGCAGGCGGACAAGGTCGTGCTGGCGGGTAACGCCTACCTCGGCCGTGCAGAGCCCCGCCTGCATGGCGCAGTTATCCCTGCAGGCAGTTACATCATCGCAACCGAACCGCTGGGGGCAGCCCTCGCGACCGAACTGCTGCCGCGCGACATGGCCGCCTGCGACCAGCGCGTTGCCCTCGACTATTTTCGCCTTTCGGCCGACAAGCGGCTGCTGTTCGGCGGCTTGTGCAACTACTCGGGAAGACGGCCGAAGGACATCAGCGCCGTCCTGCGGCCCAGTATGCTGAAGGTTTTTCCACAGCTGAAAGACGCGAGAATCGATTACGAATGGGGCGGCAACATCGCGATCAGCATCAAACGCATTCCGCAGTTGGGCAGAATCGGGGAGAACAGCTACTACGCCCAGGGCTACTCCGGTCACGGTCTGGCGCCGTCGCACCTGGCGGGCAAGCTGATCGCCGACGCCATCGGCGGCGACTTCGAGAGATTCGATATTTTCCAGCGAATCGGGCATTTGAAGCTGCCCGGCGGCAAGTGGTTCGCCAACCCGGCACTGGCGCTTGGCATGCTCTATTATCGAATGAAAGAGATATTCTGATTCAGCGTCCCGGAAGGGCACGAGGAGAACCATAGATGGCCGACAATACTGCGAAAAAGCTGGCTGACCCGTTACCGGATCTGGAGGCGTACTGGATGCCTTTCACCGGCAACCGGCTGTTCAAGTCCAGCCCCAGGATGATTAGCCGTGCGAGCGGCATGTACTGCTACACCCACGAGGAGAAAAAGCTGCTGGACGCGGTGGCTGGTCTCTGGTGCTGTAACGCAGGGCACTGCCATCCGAAAATTGTCGAGGCGATCCGCAACCAGGCGGAGACGCTGGACTATTCCATGGCCTTTCAACTGGGGCATCCGACCGTATTCGAACTTGCCAACAAACTGACGGCCATTGCGCCGGAGGGACTGGACTACGCTTTTTTTGTCAACTCCGGTTCCGAGGCGGTCGATACGGCGCTCAAGATGGCTCTTGCCTACCACCGTTTGCGCGGGCAAGGCGAGCGAACCCGTCTGATCGGGCGGGCGCGGGGATACCACGGCGTCGGCTTCGGCGGGATTTCAGTCGGCGGGATATCGCCAAACCGGAAGATGTTCGGCGCGTTGCTGCCGGGGGTCGATCACCTGCCGCATACTCATGACCTGGAACACAATGCCTGGTCCCGCGGGCTCCCGGCGTGGGGTGCTCGTTTTGCGGATGAACTGGAGCAGATCGTCGCGTTACACGATGCTTCCACCATCGCTGCGGTCATCATCGAACCCATTGCAGGATCGGCCGGCGTGCTACTGCCGCCGCAAGGCTATCTCGAGCGCATTCGTGAGATATGCGACCGTCACGGTATCCTGCTGATTTTCGACGAGGTCATCACCGCTTTCGGCCGCACGGGAGACGCCTTTGCATCAACTCGATTCGGCGTCACCCCCGATCTCATCACCCTCGCAAAAGGGCTCACCAGCGGCACGGTGCCGATGGGCGCCGTTCTTGCCTCCGGAAACATTTACGATACGTTCATGACCGGACCTGAAGGAGCTATCGAGTTCTTCCATGGTTATACCTACTCCGGGCACCCACTTGCTGCGGCCGCCGGCTGCGCGACGCTGGATGTCTACCGCGAGGAAGGGCTTTTCGATCGCGCTCGCGGCCTGGAGAAAGAATTCGAAGACGCGCTGCACAGCCTGAAGGATGAGCCGCATGTAATCGATGTGCGCAATTTCGGCCTCATAGGCGCCGTAGAACTCCAGCCGATCGAAGGCCAACCTACCGCCAGGGCAATGAGCATATTTCGCAAGTGCTTCGACAACGGGGTGATTGTGCGGACGACGGGTGATACCGTGGCATTTTCACCGCCTCTGGTAATCGAGCAGGCGCAGATCCAGCAAGTGGTCGAGGCCGTTCGCGACGCGTTGCGAGCATCCTCTTAACCGTAACCGGAACGACGAAAGCGGGATTAACAATGGCCGAGAAAGCAACTGCATTCAGCAAGATTCGGAAGGTGCCGAACTGGATCGACGGCGAGCGCCGCGATTCGGCTTCGGGGAGGTCGGCCGGTGTTTTCGACTCGGCCACCGGTCGGCAATGTGCAGAGGTTGCGCTGTCGGACGAGTCCGACGTTGCGGCGGCCGTCGCCTCTGCAGAAGAGGCTTTCAGGAGCTGGTCTCGTACTCCGGTACTCAGGCGAGCTCGCGTCATGTTTCGCCTCAAGGAGCTCATCGAGCGAGATCGAGAGGAAATTGCGGCGCTGATTACGCAAGAGCACGGGAAGGTGCTGCACGACGCAGATGGCTCTGTGCAGCGCGGCCTGGAGGTGGTGGAATTTGCCTGCGGCATTCCGCACCTCATCAAGGGCGACTACAACGACCAGGTTGCCACCGGTGTGGATTGTTATTCGATGCGCCAGCCGGTTGGCGTCTGTGTGGGTATAACGCCGTTCAATTTTCCCGCGATGGTGCCGTTGTGGATGTTTCCACTGTCAATTGCCTGCGGGAATACCTTCATCCTGAAGCCCTCGGAAAAAGATCCGAGCTGTTCATTGAAGTGGGCGGAGCTGCTGACGGAAGCAGGGCTGCCGCCTGGAGTTTTCAATGTCGTGCAGGGTGATCACGTCGCCGTGAACTCGCTGCTGGAGGACCGGCGCGTGGCGGCCGTAAGCTTTGTCGGCTCGACGCCGGTGGCCGAACACGTCTATCGCACGGCATCGCAAAACGGCAAGCGGGTGCAAGCGCTGGGCGGAGCGAAGAACCACATGGTCATCATGCCGGACGCGGACATGGATCTGGCAGCGGATGCACTGATTGGCGCAGCTTACGGTTCGGCGGGCGAGCGCTGTATGGCGATTTCGGCGGTTGTGACGGTCGGTGAGGCGGCAGAGCCGCTTCTCGAGAAGCTCCTGCCGCGGATTGCGGCGCTGAAAATCGGCCCGGGCAAAGACAACAACAACGACATGGGCCCGCTCATCACTTCCGAGCACCGCGACAAGGTGCGTTCTTACATCGAGCTCGGGGTCGAGGAAGGGGCCACGCTGCTGGTCGACGGCAGGGCGCATGATATTTGCAAATCGGACGGCTATTTCCTCGGACCGACTTTGTTCGATCACGCGATGCCGGATATGCGGGTTTACCAGGAAGAGGTGTTCGGCCCGGTACTGACCCTCACGAGGGCGGTGACTTTCGCGGATGCGGTGAAGCTCGTCAACGAGCACGAATACGGCAACGGCACTGCGATTTTCACCCGCGACGGCGATGCTGCACGCGAATTTGCAAGCACCATAGCGGTCGGCATGGTCGGCGTTAACGTGCCCATTCCGGTGCCGCTGGCCTTCCACAGTTTCGGCGGCTGGAAGCGGTCGTTATTCGGCGATACCTCCATTTACGGAATGGAGGGCGTACGCTTCTACACGCGCTTGAAAACAGTCACTTCGCGATGGCCGACGGGTATACGCGCCGGCGCCGACTTTTCCATGCCCACCATGTAGCGACGGGATACTGCCGAAGCGCATTGCAGCGCGCGACAGCGGGCGATAAGGTAAGCCGGTGACGGCAGTAACCACACTTCGGCATTCCCTCGAATCCGGACATTTCGCGATCACCGCGGAGCTTGCACCGCCGCGCGGCGCGGCTCTGGAGCCTCTGACGCGGTCGGTGCAAAACCTCAAGCCGGTTGTCTGCGCCATCAATCTCACCGACGGTGCCGGCGCCAGGATTCGCATGTCCAGCCTCGCCGCTGCCATCCACGTCAAGCAGCTGGGCGTGGACCCGGTTCTGCAGATGACCTGCCGTGACAGGAACCGGATTGCACTGCAAAGCGACCTGCTGGGTGCCGCTGCCTTCGGTATCGCGAACGTTCTCGTCCTGTCCGGCGATAACATCGCTGCCGGGGACGATTCCGATGCCAGGCCCGTGTTCGACCTCGACGCCCGGACGTTACTGTCGGCACTGCGATCGATGACGCAGGACGGTACGACGCTGGCGGGAGTGGAGCTAAGCAAAAAAGCGGCTTTTTTCCCCGGCGCGGTCGACACTCCCGCATCCCCCGGGCAGGATTGGTCGCCGGTTTCACTGATGTCGAAGTATGCCGCCGGCGCCCGCTTCGTACAGACTCAGTTCTGTTTCGATATGGATGTGCTGGCGCGCTATGCCGGGCGGCTGCGCGAGCACGGGCTTACCGAAAAAATGTACTTTCTCGTCGGCCTGGGACCGCTGCGTTCCGCCGACGGCGCCAGATGGATGCAGCGCAACCTGCACGGGACAATTATTCCCGACGGCCTCGTGAGGCGCCTGGAAGCTGCGCGCGATCCGCGCCATGAAGGAATTGCCATATGCGCCGAACTGATACAGCAGGCGCGCGAGATAGACGGCATTGCCGGCGTTCACCTGATGGCCCCGGGGCAGCACCTCGCCATCATCGAGGCAGTGAAGCTCGCCGGGCTTGTTTAGCCAAAGTGGCTTCTTGTCCGTGGACGATGGGAAGCACCCACGAGGGAGGCAGCTCTCTTGCGCGATTGAAGCTGGTGCAGGCGGAGGCTCGATTGGGGCGGGGGCTCGCAGGTGCCGGGGACAGAGTTCGCGCGTAGTATGGAACCGTTCACCGCCAGGGAGTTTCAATGGAAGTCAAAGGCGAGTACCTGATCGAGAGCAATCGCGATGCCGTATGGGCCGCTCTGAACGATGCCGATATGCTGCAAAAGTGCATTCCCGGCTGCGAATCCCTGGAAAAGACCGGGGACAACGAGTTCCAGGGAAAAGTGGCTGCCGCGATCGGTCCGGTGAGAGCAAGATTCAACACCGTTATCCGTCTGGAGAACGCCGTGCCGCCGGAGAGCTACACGCTGACGGGGGAGAGCAAGGCAGGGGCTGTCGGCTTTGGCCGCGGCAGCGCGAATGTGCAGCTGGTCGAGCAGGAGGGCGGCACGCTTCTGACCTATGTTGCCGAGTTCAAGGTGGGTGGCAAGCTGCCGCAGGTAGGATCGCGGCTGGTGGCGGGGGCGACGAAGAAGACCGCCGACGACTTCTTCTCCTGCCTGTCACGCGAACTCCGCTCCACGCAGGAGGCGGCTACCACCGCTAACCCGGCGACGGCCGCTGGCGGCGACGCGAAGAGCTCGCCTGGCCTGTCGAGGGCCGGAATTGCGCTGAGCGTCGCGGTCATCGGCTTGCTGGTGTGGTGGTTTCTGTTACGCTGACGGCAGCATGGCGCGTGCATCGAGCCGGGCGTCCGACGGACTTCTGGCAAGGCGCCGCCAGAGCCGGTTCGAAATTCCAGATTTAATAAATCAGATATAGGTGGAGAGCATGCCCACATCCGTATCATTCGTTCTGAACGGCGAAGCCGTGGAAGCACAAGTTGAATCCCGTACCCTTCTGGTGGAGATGCTTCGCGAAAACCTGCGCCGCACCGGAACGCACGTGGGCTGTGACACCAGCCAGTGCGGCGCTTGCGTCGTTCACGTCAACGGCCGCTCGATCAAGAGTTGCACCATGCTTGCTGTCCAGGCAGAAGGCGCCGAGGTCGAGACGATCGAGGGTGTTGCGAAAAACGGTGCCCTGCATCCGATGCAGGAGGCGTTCCGCGAGCACCACGGTTTGCAGTGCGGCTTTTGCACGCCCGGCATGATCATGAGCGCGCTGGACCTCGTGCGGGTCAACCCGGATCCGGACGAAAAGGAAATCCGCGAGTGGCTGGAGGGAAACTTATGCCGTTGCACCGGCTACCAGAATATCGTGAGAGCGGTCAAAGCGGGTGCTGCGGCGATGCGAGGCACAGCGGCAACTGGAGGCGGAAATGATTGAGAACGGCATCGGCGCCCCCGTCCGGCGCAAGGAAGATTTCCGCTTCATTACCGGCCGGGGTCGCTACACTGACGACATCAACCGGCCGCATCAGCTTTATGCCTGGATCCTGCGGTCGCCCTTGCCTCATGCCCGGATAAAAAGCATCGACAGCGGAGCCGCGAAGGCTGCTCCCGGTGTCGTTGCCGTGCTGACGGGCCGCGACATGGCGGATGATGGTGTGGGCGGGTTGCCCTGCGGCTGGGGCATAACCCAGAAAGACGGGTCGCAAATGGCCGAGCCGGCGCATGCGCCAATTGCCGTGGAGGCAGTGCGTTACGTGGGTGACCAGGTCGCGGTTGTGCTGGCGGATACGCGCAGTAATGCACGCGACGCGGCCGAGCTGATCGAAGTCGACTACGAAGACCTGCCAGCCGTAACCAACGTCGATGCCGCAAGTGAAGCCGGTGCCCCGCAAGTATGGGACGAGGCGCCGGGGAATGTGTGCTTCGATTGGGAGATCGGCGATGCGGCGGCAACGGAGAAGGCTTTTGCAGCCGCGAAGACAGTCGTGTCTATCGACATCGTCAATAGCAGGCTTATTCCGAACGCAATCGAGCCTCGCTGCGCGATCGGTGACTATGACAGCGGCAAGGACGAGTACACGCTTTATACGACAAGCCAGAATCCGCACGTCATAAGGCTTTTGATGGG
>JBBDSK010000006.1:0-13345 GCA_040904985.1 Woeseia sp.
CCAAGGGGCGCGGCGGAGATCACTCCGAGCTGGGCGCGGTCGACGCCGAAGCGTTCTGCCTGGAACACGGCATGAGCCGTTATGAAGCCCGCATCGTGGCCTGGCTGGTGCGGCATCATCTTTTGCTGTCGACCACCGCGCAGAAGAAAGACATCGGCGATCCCGCCGTTATCAATGATTTTGCCGCAACGGTCGGCGACAAGACGCATCTCGATTACCTCTACGTCCTGACCGTGGCCGATGTGCGCGGCACCAACCCGAAACTGTGGAACTCCTGGAAAGCGAGGCTTTTTCGCGACCTCTACGACGCGACCGTGCGCGCGTTGCGGCGCGGACTGGAGAACCCCATCGACCGCGAATACCTGATCTCGGAAACGCAGACAGCCTCGCGTGAGCTGCTGCAGCAGTCGGGAATGCCGGAAGCCGAGCGCATAGCAATCTGGGGCGCTTTTACCGAGGATTATTTTCTACGCTACCGCAGCGAGGAAATTGCCTGGCACAGCAGAATACTCGCCCGCGCGGGCGCGGCCGCGGAAGAAGGCCTTCTCGACATCCGCAGGCAGGCCGGCGGCGACGGTGTGGAAGCCGTTCTCTACACTCCCCGGACCATGCGCACGTTCGCTCATGCGACCGCGGCGCTTGACGAACTCGGCATGACCATCGTCGACGCCAGAGTCGTGCCTATTCGAAACGGCTACAGCCTCGACACCTTCATCTTCATGGAGCTCGACCGCAGCATCCACGTGGACGAATTACGCTTGCGCAGGATTCGCCAGGCCCTGACGCAGATCCTGCGCAAGGCCGACAGCGGCGTGGCAAAAGTGACTCGCCGCGCCCCGCGGCAGGTGCGCATGTTCCCGACCCGCACAACGGTCGAGTTCGATACTGACGTCGCGAACCGGCGCACCATCATGGAGCTCGTCGCAAGAGACCGACCCGGCCTGTTGAGTACCGTCGGCCAGGTTTTTCTCAACCTCGGCGTCGAGATCGAAACGGCCAAGGTGATGACCATCGGCGAACGCGCAGAAGACGTGTTCTACATTGTAGACAGCCAGGACGATCCGCTGCGCCCGGAGCTTTGCGAAACTCTGCGGGAGCAACTGACCGCGAAACTCGATACGCAGGAGTGAAAATGCCGCCAGCAACGAAAGAAATGATTGCAACCATAGATTCAGGATTCGACGCCCGTGCCGGCGCGCTCGATGGCACTGCGAAAATCGAGCTGGTGAATGCCGTCGATCATGCGCTCTCGCTCCTCGATTCCGGCGAGGCCCGCGTGGCGGAAAAAACCGACGGCGGCTGGAAGGTCAACGAATGGCTGAAAAAGGCCGTGCTACTGAGCTTTCGTCTGAAGAGTAACGACGTCATCCGGGGTGGCCACAGCAACTTTTTCGACAAGGTCCCTTTGAAGTACCGCAATTACAGTCCCGACGAGTTCGAGCGCGAGCGCGTTCGGGTCGTTCCGGATGCAATCGTCCGCTACGGTGCGCATATCGAGGGCGACGTTGTGCTCATGCCGAGCTACGTCAACATCGGCGCCAACATCGGCAGCGGCACAATGGTGGATACCTGGGCCACGGTCGGCAGTTGCGCACAGATCGGCCGGAACGTTCACCTTTCCGGCGGTGTCGGCATCGGCGGCGTACTGGAACCTGTGCAGGCCGCGCCGACGATCATCGAGGACGGCTGCTTTATCGGCGCCCGGTCGGAGATCGTCGAAGGCGTCATTGTCGAAGAAAACGCGGTTATCTCCATGGGCGTCTTTATCGGCCAGAGCACGAAAATTTACAATCGGAGCACCGGCGAGACCACCTACGGCCGCATTCCGGCGGGCTCGGTCGTCGTCGCCGGTAACCTGCCCTCCGCCGACGGCCGGTACTCGCTTTACTGCGCGGTCATTGTCAAACAGGTTGACGCGAAGACGAGAAGCCGAACGAGCCTGAACGACTTGCTAAGATATGCAGAGTGAAAGGCGAGTAAGGCAACGCGGGCGCGGAACCAGGTTTGTGCGATTGCTCGCGTTCGTTATGAACGCGCACGACCGCACAGGCGGCGCCCCGGTTGCGGGGAAGGTTTTGCAGGAGCGTGCAAAACACGGATGTTTTGCCCGGAGCCCCCATGGACGGGTTCACGGCGTTCCTGCAAAAGCTTCCCCGCAACCGGGGCGCCGCTTGCCACCCAGCGTCAGGCACTCAGCGCGAGCAACGCCGCTGCGCGTGCGCCGGCGCAAGCCGACGCATTTTTTTCAACCGAGAACCGGGGAAACCGACATTGGTTACAATCTACGGAATAGCGAGCTGCAGCACCTGCCGGGAGGCAAGGAAGTGGCTGGACACACAGGAATTCGAGTACGACTTTCACGACCTGCGCAACGACGGCCTGGACATCCAGACGCTGGAGCGATGGGCCAACAGTGCCGGCTGGGAGAAACTGCTCAACAAGTCCAGCCTGACCTGGCGAAAACTGCCGGAAGTGGATCGTGACAACATGACGCTTAACAAGGCTTTTGCCGCGATGATCGAACATCCGACCCTGGTCAAGAGACCGGTCCTGGAACGGGGAAAAGACGTCGTCGTCGGTTTTTCCGAGTCGGTATACGACAAGGTTTTGAATAAGCGGTGATCCCGGGCATGCCAACAGACAGTGGCGCCGCGGAAAAAAGCGTCGAGGCCGAACCCCTTGTCGCCCTGCTCTGCGCGCTCATTCGCTGCCGCTCAATCACGCCGGACGACGCCGGTTGCCAGCGAATGATTGCAGAAAAATTGGAGGCGGCGGGCTTTCATTGCGAGTCGATGCCCTTCGGCGAAGTGACGAACCTGTGGGCGCGCCGCGGCACCGAGGGGCCGCTGCTGTGCTTTGCCGGACATACCGACGTCGTGCCGCCGGGCGATCTCGGCGATTGGCATTCGAATCCGTTCGAGCCGACGTTGCACCAGGACCTTCTGTACGGACGCGGGGCTGCCGACATGAAAAGCGGGCTCGCCGCCATGATTATCGCCGCCGTCGAGTTCGTCGCGGCGCATCCGCATCACCGCGGCAGCATTGCCTTCCTGGTGACCAGCGACGAAGAAGGCCGCGCCCGCGATGGCACGCTGAGAGTCGTGGAAGCGCTGCAGGCACGGAGCGAACCGGTCGACTGGTGCGTGCTGGGCGAACCCTCCAGCCGCGAGGCACTTGGCGACACCGTACGCATCGGCCGGCGAGGGTCACTGAGCGGCATGCTGACGGTCAAGGGCATTCAGGGCCATGTTGCCTACCCCGACCTCGCCGACAACCCGATCCGGCGCTTCGCACCCGTCCTTGCCGAACTTCACGAAACGAAATGGGACGATGGCAACGACCACTTCCCCCCGACCAGCTTTCAGGTTGTGGAGCTGCAAAGCGGTGTCGGCGCAGCAAACGTCACGCCGGGCGAGCTGAAGGCGAGATTCAATTTTCGCTACTCGACGGAGTGGACACACGACAGCTTGCGCCGAAAAGTCGAACAGATTTTCGATGCTCACGACATCAGCTACGATCTTCGCTGGCATCTATCGGGTGAGCCCTTCCTGACCACCGCCGGCCCTCTTACCGACGCGGTAGTGCAGGCAGTAGAGGAACAAACGGGCAAAAAGCCCGAGCTTTCAACCGGCGGCGGCACCTCGGACGGCCGCTTCATTTCGCCCGCCGGCGCCGCCGTGGTCGAACTCGGCCCCGTCAACGCCTCCATTCACAAGATCGACGAACACGTAAAGCTGGCGGATGTTCGCATCCTGGCCAACATGTACCGCCGCATCATGGAACTGCTGCTCGGTCGGTGACCTCACTCATGCGGGTGATCGATGCTGCGCCCGCGATCAGCCATCGCACATCCCTGAATGCAGAGTGCGCTGCTCTCCGGTTTTCTCAGAAGCGTAAAATCAGTCCCGGCGCAGGTTGTTCCACACGCCGAGACCGCCCAGAACGAGCAAAGCGATCAGCACCCACGCCGGCATCGACAGGCCGAGAAAAGACCAGTCCGTGGTCGCGCATTCTCCCGAGCCGGTGAACACCATCCTGAGCGCATCGCTCAAGGGAAAGCTGTCGAGCATGTAGTCGAGGCCGGGGCCGCAGGCAGGGACGTCTTCGGGCGGCAGGTTCTGCAGCCACAGGTGGCGGCCGGCAACGCTGGCCCCGATGAGGGCGATCAAACCGGTCATGGCCGCGTAGCCAATGCGCCCACTGCCTCGAGGGTGGTGCAAGGCAGCGACAAGAAACAGGAGGCCGAGGGCGATGACGGCAACGCGCTGGAAAACGCACAACGGGCATGGGGCAAGGTAGAGGTAATGCTCGGCATAAAGCGCGTAGGCCATCAGCCCGACGCAGGCGACGAAGCCTGTCAGATTTATCGCCCGGCGATCAGCAAGTGTCATAAGCGGTCCTTATCGCGACGGTTCAGAAGCTGAACTCGATCTCGAGCATCATTCGGTCGAAGTCTCTCGTCGTACCGGTGAAGCCGCCAAGTTCCGAGAAAATAAAGGTTGCGCCAAGATCGATGTGCTTCGTCAAGCGGTAAGTACCGGTCAGTAACTGGCCTTTGGAATCGGTGCTGCCGCCGGCAAGATTGGAGTCCGTGTAAATGCCGACAAGCGCATCCGCTTCCGTATCGCGCCACGCCCAACCAAACTCGAAGTCACCGGGCTCGTCGGTCTTGCCGACAGCGACGCCCGCCGAATACGCGGTATTGGCCGCATCTGCGCGGGTGTTTTGCGCCCATCTCGCGAACAGCGTAACGGGCCGGCCGGCGATCGTTCTGCGGTATTCGCCAAACGCCTCGATGATGTCGTAATCGTAAAGGTAATTGCCCGCCGCATCGACGCTGTTGCCGCGTGGATTCGCAGCAAAAAGAACCGAATGTCCGGCGATATCGGTGTAGTCATACCAGCTCAGGCCGGCGGTGAACGACGCGGTTTCGGACAGCTTTGTGACTGACCCCGCCTGCACTGCGTAAAGCTGTGACTCCGGGCCGCTTATCCGGTCGGACAGGATAAACGCGCCCACCCTTGTGAAAAGCCGGGAGCCGTCATAACGGGCCGCGAAGCCTTCCGGTGTCACGTCGTTGTCCCAGATCAGCGCATCGCCGCCGGCACGGAACATCGGATTTTTCATCTTGCCGGCAACGAGTTGAAGGCGGTCCTCCAATGTCCAGGCGAGCCAGGCGCGGTCGACCCTGATGTTGTCATCCAGCGCAAAACTTTCCCCGAAGTCGAGATTTCGCGACGTCGGATTGCCCGTGCCGGTCGCCAGGCGCAATTCGAACTCCACGTTGTCGCTGGCGTCCACAAGGAATCCAAAGCGCGTCCTGTAGCGCTCTCTCCGGTCATCTTCCCCGGGAGGCGAAACGCGAGTGGCCTGGTAACGAAGCCTCGCATCTCCGCCAAAGGAGACGTGCTCATCCCACCAGTTCGCCCCGGTGTCGGCCAGTGCCGCCGGTGACAGGGCAATGACGCCCAGGAGAGGCAGGATCAAACTGGCGCCCTTGGTGGCCATGACATTCATACGATTTCAACCAAAGAGAAAGGACGGGGCATGGCTCGCACCTTACCCGCAGCTCCTGATAAAGGTTGCGAAGCGTAAATTCTGTCCCCGGCCTGCGCAAGGCATTTCGCCCCTTGCGGGTGAGCGTGTCCGGTGGGCGCCGTAACACCCTGTCGCGGGATCAGGAGTCCGGCGGCGGCTGCAGCGGCTCTTGCCGCCGCGGCCTGGCGGCCACGCGGGAGCGAACATAGAAAGGAGACAGCTGCCCGGCGTCTATGGCCTTTCCTTGCGCAAAAGCGGCCGCGCCCGTCTCCAGCAGGAATCGCGCCCGCGGGAATTCCGGCTCGATCGGTCCGCTGATGCAATCCTCGTTGAGCCGCAGCAACTCCGGATAGCGTGTCCAGCCGCGGCCCGCCGCGTGCCAGCGGCCGATACCCAATTCGGCAACCGCGAGGCGGCTGATCGGCTGCAGTACCGTATCGCCTTCGGCCAGGGGAAGCCCGTGCGGGCTGCGCTTGAAACGCGCCAGGTAGACCTCGTCCATATGCGCATCCTGAGCCACAAGAACGTTCGCCACCTCCGGGTCAAGAAACGCTTCCGCCGCGATGGCCGCGAGCGACGACACCGGCACGATCGGCAGCCGCGATCCAAAAGCAAGTCCCTGCGCCACGGAAGCGGAGATTCGCATGCCGATGAACGAACCGGGACCGTTTCCCAGCACGATGGCGTCGAGAGTCGGTAGCGAAACACCGGCCTCGGCAAGCACTTCCCGGATCATCGGAATCAGGAGTCGCGTGTGCTCCTTCGCCTGCACAACGTGTCGCTCCAAAATCGTTTCGTCGTACTGCAGCGCGACCGAACAGGCCGTCGTCGACGTATCGAGCGCCAGCAGTTTCATGCGGACTGCCGCTCGACACCGTCGGTGCCGCCGCCCGAATGAGATACGAGAAAGGACTTGACGTCCTCGAGCGACTCAGTGCAGGGCATCGGCTCCAAAGCCCGCAGGAACAGCTTGCCGTAGCTTTTGCTTTTGATACGCGGATCGCAAAGCACCACAACGCCGAAGTCGCTTTCGTCGCGCAACAGGCGCCCGGCACCCTGCTTCAACGCCAGCGCCGCCTGCGGCAATTGATGTTCCGCGAAACCATTGCCGCCATTTCGCCGAATGAATTCCAGCCGCGCCATCATCAAGGGGTCCGCGGGCGAAGCGAACGGCAGCTTGTCGATCGCGACGACAGTCAGGGCAGAGCCGCGAACGTCGACGCCTTCCCAGAAACTTCCCGTACCGAGCAATACAGCGTTGCCGTGTTCGCGAAAGCGCCGCAACAAGTCGTCCCGCGGCGCATCGCCCTGCACCAGCAGCGGCCTCCCCGCGAGCTTGCGGCGGTTTGCCTTGAACCACTTCGCAGCCGCTTTGAGCGCGCGATGGCTGGTAAAGAGGCAGAACATACCGCCAGCCGTCATCGCGAGAATCGGGACGATGTTTTTCAGCATCAATGGCGTATGCTGCTCGTCCGAAGGGGGCGGCAGGTCCGGAGGCAGAAAAATGAGGCCATGCCTCTCCAGCGCATAGGGGCTGGGAAACCTGAGTGCTCTGACACCTGCGAGACCCAGGCGATCCGAGAAATGGCTGAAGTCGTCGCCAATCGCCAGCGTGGCTGACGTAAACACCCAGGCCTGGGGCGCGGCATTGATCATCATGCTGAGCGTCCCGGAAACGTCGAGCGGCGTCAGGTAAAGGCGCACGCTGCGCGGATTTACATCGAGCCAGCGCAGTCCATCCCAGGCGTCGTCGCCGCTGAGCTGTATCAGGCGTTCACGGGCATCGATCAGCCGCTCGTGCAACTTTTCAATGTCCACCGACGCATCACGGAGGCTTGCCATTGCCTCTTCCAGCGCGTGCAGCGCGGCACCAAGATCGGCGAGCGGTTTCTCCAGCCGCTCGATCACCGCGGCAAGCTCGTAGCGGCCTTCCTGCCGCGGCGCCTCGGCGCGCAAAGCGCGTACCGCCCGTAGGGCCTTGTCGAGCCGTTTGGTGAGAGTCGCCTGCTTCACCGGCAGCGTCGCGGCACGAAGCTCATCGATAAGGCGGTCGAGTTCCCGGCTGCCGAGGCTGACGCCGAAGAACTGCGCCGCCAGGTCGGGTATCTGGTGCGCCTCGTCGAGAATAATCGCATCGGCCCCGGGAAGGAATTCGACGAACCCTTCTTCTTTCAGCGCCAGGTCCGCGAGAAGCAGGTGGTGGTTCACGACGACGAGATCGGCTTCCTGTGCCGCACGACGCGCCTTGACGACGTGACAATCCCGATAAAACGGGCAGTCCTTGCCAAGGCAGCTGTCGGCCGTCGAGGTGACCAGCGGCCATACCAGTGAATCCTCGGCAACCTCTGCGAGTTCCGCCCGGTCACCGCTGGACGTCCTGTGCCGCCACTGCCGCACCGCGTCCAGGTCCCCCGCCAAGGCCGCCGGCGCGGCCTCGGGCGCGACCGATTCGACGCGATGCAGGCACAGGTAATTGGCCCGGCCCTTCAGCAGCGCCGTACTGACGGGGCGTCCCAGTACTTTGCCGACGAGCGGCAGGTCGCGATGGTAAAGCTGATCCTGCAGAGCCTTTGTTCCAGTTGAAATGATGGTCTTGCGGCCGCAGACGAGCGCGGGTACCAGGTAGGCGAAGGTCTTGCCAGTACCGGTGCCGGCTTCGATAATCAGTTTGCCGCGGTCCTCGAGCGTCTCGGCCACCGCTTCCGCCATGAGGCTCTGACCCGCTCGCGGTTGAAAGCCGGACAGGTAAGCCTTGAGTGGACTGGATGCCCCGAAAAAAATACTGAGATCTCGCACCACCCGCACAATATACGGGCTGCGCGCTGAATGTAAGACGGCGTTAACGCGTCTTTTCCTGATATTGTCTCAGCAGGCGCCTGGAAAACGCGGACGCGGTCAACACCGTCGCCTTTACATGCGGCTCCAACACGGCCGGATGCGAAATTCGCCGCTGGCTGTATAATTGCGGCCCCCTTGCGCGACGAATGGCACAGTCTGTTGGAAGTCCTTGTCGAGTCGCCGTACCATGGCCTGACGTTGGTCGGTCGAACAATAGAGAGTATTTATGACAACGAGGCTAGCGGCCCTGCAGGATTGGGTGGATTCCGTCGCCCGGCTCACGCAGCCGGAAGACATTCACTGGTGCAGCGGCAGCGAAGCCGAGTTCAAGCGGCTGATCAACCAGATGAATCGCACCGGCGACCTTATCGAGCTTGATCAGGACACATACCCGAACTGTTATCTGCATCGCTCCGATCCCTCCGATGTTGCCCGGGTCGAGCATTTGACCTTCGTCTGCACCGCTGAAAAGGCGGACGCCGGCCCGAACAACAACTGGATGAACCCCGAGCAGGCGCATCAGAAGATCGATGCGCTGTTCGACGGCGCCATGCGGGGCCGGACGATGTATGTCATCCCCTACTGCATGGGCCCGATCGATTCACCCTACGCAAGACTCGGTGTCGAAATAACCGACAGCGCGTACGTCGTGGTCAACATGAAGCTGATGACCCGCATGGGCGCGGCCGCGCTTTCCCGAATGGAAAAGGAAGGCAAATTCGTCAAGGGGCTGCATTCCACGGGGGAGCTTGACCCGGACAAACGCTTTATCATGCATTTTCCCGAAGAGCTGACCATCAAGAGCATCGGCTCCGGTTACGGCGGCAACGCGCTGCTCGGAAAAAAATGTCACGCGCTTCGCATCGCCAGCTGGCAGGCCCGCCAGGAAGGATGGCTGGCCGAGCACATGCTGATCGTCGGCCTGGAAAGCCCGGAGGGCGAAACTCACTACATTGCCTGCGCCTTTCCCTCGGCCTGCGGCAAGACCAACCTCGCCATGCTGATCCCCCCGGAGTCGCACCAGGGCTGGAAAATCTGGACGCTCGGCGATGACATCGCCTGGCTGCACCTCGACGAGGAAGGCACGATGCGGGCGATCAACCCGGAGGCGGGCTACTTCGGTGTGGTACCGGGTACGAATGCGAAGACCAACAAAAACGCCTTTAACATGATCAGGAGCGACACGCTTTTTACCAACGTCGCGCTGACGGCGGACAATCAACCCTGGTGGGAAGACAAGAAAACCGGTCAACCGGCCATCGACTGGCAGGGGAAAAAATACGACCCGGCCAACGGGCCCGCCGCGCACCCGAACTCGCGCTTTACCGTCTCGGCCAAAAAGAACCCGAGCTATTCCGAACTCGCGGAAGCCCCGAAGGGCGTCCCGTTGTCAGCTATCGTTTTCGGCGGTCGCCGCAAGGAGCTGGCGCCGCTCGTCTACCAGGCGATGAACTGGCGGCACGGAGTCCTGATCGGCGCAGGCGTCGCCTCGGAAACCACGGCTGCAGCGTCAGGCGCAGTGGGCGTGGTGCGCCGCGACCCCATGGCCATGAAACCTTTCTGCGGCTACAACTTCGGCGACTACTGGGCGCACTGGATGTCCTTCGAGGAACGGTCCAGCAGGCTGCCAGCCATTTTTCACGTCAACTGGTTCCGCCAGGACAGCGCCGGGCGCTTTTTGTGGCCTGGCTTCGGCGAGAATCTGCGCGTTCTCCGCTGGATCATCGACCGTTGCGAGAACCGGGTCGGGGCGAGAGAAACCGCGGTGGGGCTGTTGCCGGAGATCGGCGACATCGACACCCGGGGACTCGACGTCAGCGAGGAGACGATGAAGGCACTTCTGTCCGTCAATCCGGCGCAATGGCGAAAGGAAATGGATTCGATCGGCGACTATTTCGCCACCTTCAGCGAGCGCCTGCCGCAGGAACTGCGAGAGGAACACGAGCGCGTCGTTGCCGAGCTGGTGCAGAGCGGGTGAGGTTCGGGAAGCTCTGCACAAGTGTGCGAGGCGTGCAGGCCCTCACTCTTCGCAGGTAAAATGTATCGCGAGCGGAGTCCCGGCCTGCGCCACTCTTCCAAGGCCGATGATCCCCTCGCCGGAGAGTTCGGCGCTGTCGCGGCGTACGAAAATTTCCTCGCCCTGCGCATTTTGCAAAAAAGTGCCGTTGGTGCTCTGGTCCACCAGCAGGAATTTGCCCCGCCGCTTTTCCACCCTCGCATGAATGCGCGAAATAAGGTTTCCCTTGACGACGAGATCGTTGTCGTCGGCACGCCCCATGTTGATGTTTTTTTTGCGGTCGTCCACCACGATCGTGGTGTCGCGGAACTGCAGCGTGAGCCTCCCGCTCTTCCTGGCTTTGTGCTCCCACTCAATCGTCGGCAGCATGCTGGTCGCCTCTTCCGGCTGCCACACCAGTTCGAACAGCGCGACTTCGTCCAGCCGCCCGCGCACCGTTGCAACGTCGATCTGGCGCGTCTGCGCCTGCCATTCATCGCTCATCCGGTCGACGGTTGCGCCCGAAATAACGATTTGCCGCGCTTTCGCCTGTGAGGTCATGCGGTTGGCCGTGTGCACGGCAGCGCCAAAGATATCGTTGTGCTCCTGAACCACCGGGCCAAAGTGACAGCCGATCCGGATAGACACCGGAATGTGGCCATCGCCACGTTGTTTCTCGACGGTGATGCGTGCCTGCATCTGACTGGCCGCCGCCATGGCATCGTCGACGGATGGAAAGGTGGACATCACCTCGTCGCCGATCGTTTTGATTACCTTGCCGTTGAACTGGTGAGTCGCATCCTTCATCACGTTCAGGCAGTGCGCGACGGTTTCACTCGCCTTGGTGTCGCCGTATTCGTCATACAGCTGCGTGCTGCCGACCACATCAGCAAACAATATCGCGACTTCCAGGTCTCGTGCCATTCAGGCTTTACTCATCTTTGGAGGCGGGTCTCGCTTTCACGTTGGCCGCTCGTCCCTGATCGCGCGGCATCGGAGCGGCGATTATAAAGGTATACGCTCCGGATTCGCGAATGTTATGTCCAATGATCGCACCTCGCTCTCGCATCACTTTGCTTCAGCAAGGGTCTAAAATTTCGACTGTTTTCGAGCACAATACACGCTAATGAAAAAGGGGGAAACAGCCGCTTGCCCGCCTGCGGCCGGCAGGGCCTCGCGGCCCTTTTTCTGTCACCCGGGGCTCAGGCGGAGGCGCGGCCGTGCAGTTTCGCGGTCCACTCGGCGAGAGACTGCGGCAGCTTTGCCGCCGTTTGCGGCGTGCCGATGTGAAAGCCCTGAACGAAATCGCAGCCGGCATCATCCAGAATCTGCATCTGTTCGGCCGTCTCGACGCCGATCGAGCCGCACAGCATGTCCAGGCGATGCGCAATCTCGATCAGGCCGCGGACGAGTATCGCGGCACCCGACTCACTCGCCAGATCTGCGATCAGGCAGCGGTCGATCTTGATTTCGCTGAATGGCAAAGTGTAAAGGCCGTTCAGGGCCGGACCCGCCGCACCAAAGTCATCGAGCGACAGCTTTATCGACTTGAGACGCAAACGGGTCAGTATGTCGGCGCCCTTGCTCGACTGGCCGAGGGCTGTCGCCTCGCGGATCTCCAGGGTAAGAAGCTCCGGGTCCGCGCCATGCTCCTGCAGCAGCGCTTCGAGGCGGTCAGGGAAAAGCGAATCGGAAATAAGGCCGGCTGCGACGTTCACGCGCAGGCCGATGTGATGACCATCCTGCTGCCACGCCCGCAACTGCTCGATGCCGCGCTCGAACACGAAATCCGTCAGCCGCTGCATCAGTTGCCCGCGGTCGGAATCGATGAGGCCGAGAAACTGCGACGGCACGAGCATTCCGAGCGTCGGGTGCTGCCAGCGCAGAAGCGCCTCCACCGACTCGGCATGCCAGACACCCTGATCGATGCGCCGGATTACCGGTTGATATCGCAGCGTCAGCTCGCCGCCATCGATCGCGCGAAAAAGATCCTCGCCGGTCAGCCGCCGTGTCACTTCATGCAGGGACGCCAATTTGCTGATCATCGCTTCCGGCGTGAACGGTTTCTGCATCGTTCCCACGACGTTGAGCCCCGCCTGCCGGCCAAAGTGCTCGGCACTGGCGATTGTCCGTTTATCCATACCCGATACCAGCAGAATACCCGCGCGGACACCGCTGGAGGCGAGCTCACGAAGCACTTCCACGCCGTCCTCGCCCGGCATTTGCAGATCCAGCACGATCATCTCGGGCAGCATCTTGCTGATTTCCTCGTGGAAGCGTCCCGACTCGCAGGTCACCGTTGCGGCGAATCCGGCGCGCTCCGCCAGTTCGCCAATCAGCTCGCCCAGTTCCGTATCGTCATCGAGAACGAGCAGCCGGGCCGCGGGTGATTCAGCTTTGGGCATCGGATTTCTCCAGTACATTGCGCACTGTTCGCGCAAGCTCAGCGATATTGACCGGGCGGTAGACGTGGCCGTCCGCATCCGGTGCAGCTTCATGTGCGGCGGTGCCGGCCTGCAAAAGCGCCAGGTGGCGCACCTTCGGGTGTGCGTTTTTCAGTTCGTCGAGCCAGCGCCGCTCAACGCGGACGGCGGTCAGAGACCGCTCGCTGATGATGAGATCAGGAGCCGGCGAACGGCTCATCGCCTGCTCGACCCCGTCTCCGGTGTCGACGGCCACAACCGTGTAGCCGAGGGCCTCCAGAATTTGCTGCACGGACATTCGCACATCGCGGTCGCGCGAGAGCAATACGAGGCTTTCTTCCCCGCCCGGCAGCGTCGACAGCGGGAGCGTCATATTCGCGGTCGTTTCGGCCAGCTTCTCCGTGCAGGGAAGATAAATCCGCACCCGGGTGCCGCGCCCCTCTACGCTATCGATGGTCAGTGCACCGCGCCCCGTCTCCGCGAATTGCCTGACCATCGCGAGCCCGAGCCCGCTGCCGCGATCCGCTACCTTGGTGCTGAACAGCGGCTC
>JBBDSK010000007.1:0-13259 GCA_040904985.1 Woeseia sp.
CCTGCAGGCACTGCCGCGCGGTGGTGACTTCGCTCGCTGTTGCGCGCTTCGGTAGGCTGCCGAGATCCTTCACCAGCTTCCGCCAAGTGTCCATTATTGCAGTTTTGTCCGGTAGCTGGACCGTTCTTTCGGCGGCTTGAATTTCCTCTGCAAGCTGCCTTTTCCGGGCTTCCAGTTCGGCGAGTTTCGAATTCAGGGCGGCGCTCAATCCCACCTTCGATATGGCGCTGACAACACGCTTTAGATCAGCGTCCAGGCCGGCCAATTCCCGCCGGGCGTTTCCGGTATCGACAGCCGGCGCGGTCAGCATCCGGGCAAATTACCGAGGACACCTACGACTGGTGGGAAGTCGTCCTCGACGACTTCGAAAAGCGCATCGACTTGTAAGCGGATGCATGACGCTGTCCGCCCCCACCTGCGCCAGCGTCACCGAGTGGCGGTGCAGCAGCTCGCACGCGAGGTCGAGAAGCGGGCCTGCTTCGGGAGCAACATCGAAGGGTGGGCGGTTGGAAGACATCATTCGAGACTGTGGTCCTGGTGCGGTAGACTTGAGATACCGCGCGCGGCGGAGCTTGCTCGCATCCGCCGCGCCCGGTGTGAGTCGAGTGCGGTCGTACCCAGGGGGAGTGGGCGGGCCGCACCCGGACTCAGGCTGCCTTGACTTCGATGTGCTTGGTCGTGGCCTGCGCTTCCTTGGTTTTCGGAAGATGGATCGTCAGGATGCCCTTCTTGAACGATGCGTCGATCTGCGAGGTGTCCACTGCCGCCGGAATCTCGATGCTGCGGCGGAAGGAACCAAAGGCCCTTTCCCGACGGTAATAGTCCTTGTCCTTCGTTTCTCGGTCTTCTTCCTTTTTACCGCGGATCGTCAGTACGCGATCCGAAAGTGTGACATCGACGGTCTTCTCGTCCATTCCCGGCAGATCGACCTTGACGGAAAAGGACTTGTCGTCCTCCGTCACGTCGAGTTGCGGCATGACGTCCATTCGCGACCAGTCGCCGGACAGCAGCGAAGGGCTGAAGCTGTCGTTCCACAGACGATCGAAAAGCCGATCCATTTCCCGATGCAGCGATGTGATGTCGCCGCGATACCCTTCGAACGCCCTCTCGTCCCGGCCCGATCGCCGCAGACTGCCCCATCTCCAGGGCACCATTTCTCCTAAAGCCATGACTTGTTCCTCCTGACTGCCAATATGTTGCGTTTCCTGTCCTCGACCCGCGACGCCGCCGGTTGGGCGCTGCCGCCGATACCAAAGATAGCGCCCGCCGGTACTCCCGGCGATAAGAACAACTACGTAGTGACAGCGGCGACAGTCCATCCGGCCCGGGGGAGGGGCGATCCGGATATACGCGCTGTCGCTTATATGGATGCAACAAAGCCGGGCGGACAATAGAGACCACCGCTAACAATGCTTCACGGTCCGGCAACAACAGAGGAGAATTGGGATCGTCACTACCAGGAGCGCGGCCGTTGTCGCTGCAAAGCGGAAGACTGCCTGCTCATAGCGAGCATATGAGCGGCCACCAACCCTTCCTATTGGTTTACATATCCTTACGCATACCGGCAATACGGTGCTAGACTTTGGGCCGATACGCCAGCCGGCAGCATCACATGACAAGCAGAACACCGGACCAACAGGCAACCGTATTCATCGTCGACGATGACGCGTCCATTCGCCATGCCATGCAGCTCCTGCTGCGTTCCGTGGGGCTGTCCGCAGAGACCTTTGCGTCCGCCGGTGATTTCCTCGATCAGTATGACGGGAGTCGTGCGGGCTGCCTGATACTCGATATCCGGATGCCGGGGCTCGGCGGGCTGGAGTTGCAGGAACGATTGCTGGCACTGGGCAGTTGCATGCCGATCATTTTCATCACGGGACACGCAGACGTGCCGATGGCGGTCGAAGCCATGCAGAAAGGAGCCTTCGACTTCATCCAGAAGCCGTTTCGCGACCAGGAGCTTCTCGAGCGCATTTCGGAGGCAGTGAATGTGGACCTTCGGCACCGATCCCGGCAGGAGAGCCTCTCGGAGATCGAGGCGCGTGTTTCCAGGTTAACCAGCCGTGAACGGGAGGTTATGGGCCTCGTGGTCGCGGGAAAGCCCAACAAGGTCATCGCCTTCGAACTCGGCACCAGCCAACGGACCGTAGAGATACACCGCTCACGCGTGATGGACAAGATGGAGGCGCGTTCTCTCGCCGAGCTCGTGCGCGTGAACTTGCAGTTCGAGGCATCGCGCGGTTGAAAGTCCGGTCAGGCGACTTATATGTTGCGCCGCCAGAGCACCGTCGATGATCTCCTCAGACGCCGTCGAGCCGTCGATTGGAATTCCTGCGTGCGTGGTATACATAAGTCCAACCATGGTCCATGCATACATCCGCAGACGCGCCCGGGCTGTGCTGCGTAAAACACGCATGGCGAAGGGTGCTGTCTATTGTGTTCCGGCAGTGCACGCTCGAGCAACTGTCCGGACAATGCGCGAGGAAAGGGAGCGCTAGGTACAAGTTCGTATGGTCGCCATCCGGATCGTAAATTACGTTACGACGATTCCGACCTGAGGAGAGGGCCATGAAATTCTGTCTCGCAATTACAGCCTGTGCCGGTCTCCTGCAAGGATGTGTAGGTTCGGAATCGTCGTTTGGTTTTCGGCTGCCCGATGGCAATAAGGAGGAAGGTCGGAGGGCCTTCGAATCATTGCAGTGTAATGCCTGCCACGACGTGAGAGGCGTAGAAACACCAGCAGAAATAGCGGCTGAAAGCAGAGTTACGCTCGGGCGAGACGTGAGCCGTGTGAAGACCTACGGCGAACTGGTCACCGCCATCATCAATCCGTCGCACAAACTTGCCCCGGGCTATAGGAAGGAGGACGTGTCCGCGAATGGCGAATCCCTGATGGCGTACGCTAATCTCAATCGGGTCCTTACCGTTCAGGAGCTTATTGACATTGTTGCCTATCTTCAGCCGTTGTATGAAGTCACGCCGCCGCAGTACGATCCCTACACGTTCGTTTACTAATGATTTGGGGTTCTTGACATCTCGGCGAACTGGAATTGCAGGAGCGGCTGCCGCAACGGGCCGATTATTTTCTCCCCGAGTGAGCCCCTTGCGGGAACCAGGTTTCAGGCGCCGCCTTGAGTCGGGCGCAGCTACTGCGGCAACTGCGGGTAGCAGCCTCGTGCATCACGTCGAACCGTGCTCGACGGTGAGCGGCGCCGGAGTAGCCTCCTGCTATCGCGCCACGAGGCCACCGTCAATGGTCATGGGATGACCAGTCACGAACGATGCGGCGTCGGAACATAGCCAGACCGCGGCGGCGGCAATCTCTTCCGGGGTTCCCATCCGGCCCATCGGTTCGAGATCGGTAAATTGCTTCTCGACCTCAGGGTCCATACCTGTAATTCGGTCGATCATCTCCGTATGAATGACACCGGGGCAGACCGCGTTGATACGTATTCCCGATTTTGCATACTCTAGCGCCGCCGTCTTCGTGAGGCCGAGCACTCCGTGCTTGCTGGCCACGTAAGCAGGAAGGTTCGGAAAACCGACAAGCCCGGCTACCGAAGCCATGTTGACGATTGCACCCCCGGTTCCCTGGGCGAGCATCTGGCGGATTTCGCTGGCCATGGATAGCCAGACGCCTTTCAGGTTGATTGCGATCGTGCGGTCAAAATTTTCCTCCGTACAATCCACAGTGGAGCCCATTCGGCCCTCGATGCCGGCGTTGTTAAACGCGCAGTCGAGCCTGCCGAAAGTGGAGACGATAGTATCGACGAGGCGCTCGGTTTCGGCTGCATCGCTAACGTCACCGTGGATAAAAATCGCTTTGCCACCGCTTTCCTGGATGGCATTCACCACCTCTTCGCCGCGGTCGAGTTTGAGGTCGTTGATCGCCACATGGGCTCCGCTCTGTGAAAAAGCGATCGCCGCCGCGCGGCCAATTCCGGCCGCGCCGCCGGTGATGAGTGCGACTTTGCCTTCCAGTTGTAGCTTCATCGGTACCTCCGTCAGATATAGGATTCAGGTGTCCCGCGCGTCGCTTCACGACCCGTACTGCGTGATGTTGCGTTGCAGTAGCGGACCGACATGAGCAGTCAGCCGCCGAGCGCGATCGCCAGCGGCAAGCCGTCGGAGCGAATTCGCAGAGTTGCTCCGGCAGAAGCTGCTACGCGGCACCTGGCACATCGAATGCCGTCATGTCGGCGGTCGCGGAAATTCTAGGAGAGCCCTGGTGGGGTGACTATGCGTACATTCCGCAGATGCAGCTCTTCCAGCGTACTGCTTCGTAAAACACGTATTGAGAGGCGGGTCAGGGAGCGGCTACGTTACTGTCGTCAACGAGAGGACGCAGTCATGGCAGTGCGGGTTGAGGCACAAACATTTGCGGTAATTTTTGCGGGCGGCCATGGCAGCCGCCTGGGAGCATTGACTCGGAATCCTCGAGATCTGGACGGCCGAGCAGTGCGACGCTGCACGCTCGTACGCCGGGACTGCTGACGCGGTTTACCAGAACCTGGTGGCGGTCAACCGGCACGCGCCGCGATACGTAATCGTGCTTGCAGCGGATCACGTTTACCGGATGGACTATTCGGCTCTCCTGTCGTTTCATCTCGATAGCCGCGCGGACGTGACGGTTGCCTGCCAGCCTGTGCCATCGGAACAAGCGCTCCACTTCGGCGTGATGTCGGTCGATTGCGACGAGATCACTGCCTTCCTGGAAAAACCGCTTGGTGTCGCCGGCGGTTCTGAAGTTCTCGCATCAATGGGTGTGTACGTCTTCAACATGGATCTCCTGTGTTCGCTACCCGCCGACGACGCGCCGCGAGCATACTCTGCGCACGATTTCGGCAGAGACGTGATTCCGGCTTGTGTGCGTGCCCCCGGCGTCCGGGTCTGTGCACATCGCTTTCGGGATCCCTGCACGGGCGGCGCGGGCTACTGGCGCGATATCGGTACCGTCGATGCTTACTGGAGCGCCAGCATGGATTTGCTGAAGTCAGACCCGGGCATAGACCCGACCGACTCCCGCTGGCTGATCCGGCCCGCACCGGATCAGTCGTCGGCCGCCCAGTTGCAGCCTGACTCTCACGGTCGTCCGACCAAGGTCTCGAACGCCGTCGTGGCAGAGGGTTGCGGGATCGAAGGTGCGGCTGTACAGCGGTCTGTCCTGTTTGCCGGCGTATCGGTCGGAGCCGGCAGTGTTGTCGAAGATTCCATATTGCTCCCGGGTGTACGCGTAGGTGCCGGATGCCACATTCAACGTGCTGTAGTTGACGAAGACGTCGAGGTATCCAGTGGCACTAGCCTTGGGCACATCGTGACCTCAAGCGCGTACCGTTGCGAAGTCTCGCCCGGCGGCGTGACGGTACTGAGCAGGCGTGATGACGACTTACACCTCGATACGGCGGCGCTGAAGGACTGGCAACGGCGACACGAAGTTCGGGCGAGGTCTCGTGCCCCTCGCCTGCGGGGCACAGCCGCGAGTTGTTGAGCGGCGCCCGCTTTGAGTCCCTTCTCGCCTAGAAGCGACAGGCGGCGCTAGCGGCCATGCACACTGAACGTGCGTAGCGGTTCATGGCTGAGTACGATGCGGCGTTACCTCGTCGCCATCGCAGCTGGCAACTTCTCCTGGCAACTTGCATATAATGCGCCGTACGCGACGAACGTACGCATACCTGGCAGGCACCAATGCATCTTCCGCCAATAGTAGCGATGGAAATCCTCAACTCGGGCACGGACGCAATTATCGTCGTCGATCCGCAAGGCGAGATTGTGTATGCCAGCACGCGCGCTATGGCGTTATTGGGCTATTCGGCGGAGGAATTGGCCGGCGAGCCAGTCGAAATGCTGATTCCTCATGGACTGCGCGCCCGGCACGAGCATAGCCGGCATCAGTATGGCTTCGCACGGCACGCGCGTCCCTTGGTGTCGGGGTCCACCTTCAAAGCCCTGCGGAAGGATGGGCGGGTTATCGACACCGAAATTGCCCTGACGCCACTGGAAACCGAAGAGGGCGTGTTCGTGCAGGCCGTGCTTCGCGAAGTTGATAGCGTCGACAGACCTGACACGTTTTTCCGACATCTGCTTGATGCGGCGCCGGATGCCATGATCATCGTTGATCAACAGGGAAAGATTGCGATCATCAATGCGCAAACGGAGGAAATATTCGGCTATGAACGGGAAGAACTGCTCGGAAAAGATGTTGAAATGCTGATGCCGGAGCGATTTCGCGGCAGGCATGAAGAGCACCGTGCCGGATACATGGGGAGCCCGCGCCTTCGCGAGATGGGCGCAGGGATGGAGCTATTGGGGCTCCGCAGCGATGGTATTGAGTTTCCGGTTGAAATCAGTCTTAGTCCGATTCACGCGGCGAGCGGTCAATTCGTTTGCAGCGTCATTCGCGACGTTACCGAACGACACAAGATGCAGCAGGCGCTTATTGCTGCGCGGCAGGAGGCGGAGCGCGCAAACAAGGCGAACAGCACCTTTCTGGCTGCGGCCAGTCATGATCTGCGGCAACCCGTGCAGGCTCTGAACCTGCTCGCGGGCGCGCTGCGCCGAAGTATCAAGAGCGGCCCCGCGCTCGAGATGATCAAGAGTCAGCAGGAGTCGCTCGATGCAATGACCAATTTGCTGAATTCATTGCTGGATATAAGCCGGCTGGAGGCCGGGGCGATTGAGCCGGAACTCGAGGATTTTTCCGTAAAACGAGTAATCGGCCACCGTTTGGCCGAATTTACGCGACAGGCGCAACACAAAGGGTTGCGTTTCAGTACCGAATCCTGTGATGCAGTAATACGCAGCGATCCCAATCTACTGGGAGAAATTATCCAGAATTTCGTCGTCAATGCCATTCGCTATACGAATGACGGTTCCGTGCAGCTTACTTGTACCGAGTGTGATGGCAAATTGCGAATCTCGGTCACCGATACCGGCGTAGGCATCGAAGCCGATCAACTGGACAACATCTTCCGCGAGTTTCATCAGATCCGGTTGGCGCGCCGTAGACGCGAAGGCTTCGGCCTTGGACTGGCGATCGCAAGGCGGCTCGCGGATCTCCTTGGCCACGAGATATCGGTCGAATCGACGCCGGGCCATGGTTCATGCTTTTCTATTTGCGTCCCAACTGTAAATTCAACGGAGACCGCTTCGAACTCTGATTCGAACACGAGCAAGGCGTCGGCTATCTCGCAGGGCCTTGTGCTGCTGGTCGAAGATGACGCAGCCGTGGCAGATGCCTGGAGCCTTATGCTGAGAGGCGAGGGTTACCGCGTCGCCCTTGCAGCGTCAGCCGATGAAGCTCGTGCGGTACTTCGCGAGCTGACAGAGCGCCCGCAGCTAATCATTTCAGATTACCATCTACTGGAAAATTCCAACGGAGTCGACGCTGTGGCCGCTATCCGCAGTGATTCCAATTGCTGCATACCCGCTTTTATCCTGACCGGTGACACGTCCAAGATCGTACAAGAGGCGGAAAAGTTGGAGAATTGCCTGGTAATGAGCAAGCCGGTCAGTGCGGACAACTTGCTGTTGCTCGCAAGCGCCGCCGTCACCGCGGGGTCGGTGCCCGTTCGGTGAGAATTGAATCGGGGCTTCGTTACCCCGCGTCGACGTCCGCCGCGATCCGGACAGTCCGCAGGTTTTCTGCCAGTTGCATCGCGTGTGGGAACCAGTCGGGTTTGATAATTAACAAATCGCAGGACAGGTGTTCGAGAGTACGCTCTGCAGTCGCGCCGATGAACAGCCGTCTGAGCCGGTTTCTTGCGATGGCTCCCATGACGACAACGGAGGCATTGAGTTCTCTGGATAAAGCAGGCAGTTCTTGGTGCGCCAGTCCTGAAAGCATGTGAGTCTTGTCAGGGTCGATCTCGTGAAAGTCCGTCAGGTCCCTGAACCGCTTCTCATGCTGTGCTCGCATTTCCTCTTCTATCTCGACCAGCGGTAGAGAAACCGGGATGTAGGCATTCACGGTGGCGGTGGCCATAGCCATCTGCGGGTCGTAAGCGTGAAACACGTGGACGTCTGCACCGACTTCGTCCCCCATGACTCTGCATAGCGCCAGGATCCCATCGTCGAGCGCCGCCGGCTTGTCGTGCTCATTCATTGGATCGATTGCGGCGACGAAAATCGGCTTTTCCGGAAAAGCCACTGGCTTGACAAGCCACAGTGCGGCTGGACAGGTGCGAATCAAATTCCAGTCTGAGTTGCTGAAGAGCGCACGTTTCAGGGCCGAATGGTGGTGAGTGTCCTTGAAGACAATCTCCACACCGGTTGCTATCGCATGGCGAACGATACCTTCATGAATCGGATGACCCCAGCTCGCTGTCGTCCGTACTTCGATGCCGTCATTGCGAAGCGGTGTCGCCAGATTCTCGAGGTGTTTTTTGTGCTTCTCCAGCAAGTCCTGGCGAGCCAGTTCCAGCGAGCGAGAGTCGAACATTTGGTCGCCAGTCAGGTATTCGTTATAGCAACAGGTGAGCAGGTACAGCGTTGCGCCGGTCCTTGCTGCAAGCCAGGCTGCGCGCTGCAGGGCCGGCTGTTCAGCGGCTGTCGGATCGACAACTGACAGAATTCGGGAAAACTTGTCCATTTGACACCTGATGGTGAAGCCCCGGCTTACTATCTGTAGCTCGACGACGGCGGTTATGACCCTCCGCCAGGATGTTCGAGTCCAGGCGCCTGGGAAAGTACAAGCGTAGTGTCATTCGACCCGACAGCAAATGCGGCTGGATGCGTATAACACCTTCGGAATGTACGTATAGAGCCCCGACGCTCTATGACTGACGCCGTCGGCGTTGCCAAAGGGTCTTTATACGTGCTTTCCCTGATGTGCCGCCACCGTCAAGCCCTGCAGTATCTAGGAAACGGAATTGCCGCGTAGGCCGTCAGTTCATCAATGCTCATACGGTGTAGCCACGGCTTCAAGCCACCAGGCCATGGAGGTCGCATATGAAAAATGGAATGCGGGTGTTGGGAGCGGTATGCGCAGTGTTATTAGCGACGCCGGGCGTGGCACTACTTGCGCTTGATCACGGGTTCGCCGCCGACGCACGCTATCGCGCCGAATCGGTTCTGGATGACGCGTTTTCGGAGCGAGCGCTTGCATCGACGTTACGGCTCCGGCTTGGCTATCTGTCCCCCGCTTGGCAAGGATGGCAGGCATTCGCCGAATTCGAAGGCGTACTTGAAGTCGGGCGCGACCGCTACAACAGTACGGCCAATAACAGGACCGGCTTCCCCGTAGTCGCCGACCCGCAGGACACCGAACTGAACCAGGCTTATCTGAGCCGCGGCATCGGTGACGCCGTGCTGCGGCTCGGGCGGCAACGCATCAATATCGCCAACCAGCGTTTTATCGGTTCAGTTGAATTCCGCCAGAACGAACAGACGTTCGATGCCGTCATGCTTCGACTGCCGGCCTCCGGCGGGAGCCTGCAACTCGGATTTATCTCTCAAGTCAACCGCGTTTACGGAGCGCATCATCCGCATGAGGTGCTTGCAGTAACGGCTACTCGCACCCTGCTGATTGACTACGAACGCAGGTTTGCAGTGGTAGATGTTTCGACCTACGCGCACCTGATAGAGCTGCCCGATTCACCTGGCGCGTCCCACCAAAATATCGGCATTCGCGTGGGTGCAAAACATGGAAGGTTCGACTGGCGTGCAGAAATGGCCTCGCAAGACGACTACAGGGGCGGTTCGGAGGGCATCGACGCCGGCTACCATCGTGTCGATCTGGGCTGGGACTTCGAGCTGATTCATCTCGGGGTCATCCGGGAAGTCCTCAATGGCGGTGGTGAATACTCCTTCCAGACGCCCTTTGCGACCTTGCACGCCTTCAATGGCGTTGCCGACAAGTTCGCGAGGACGCCGCCGGGAGGTCTTGTCGACGACGCGGTGGAACTGAGAGGCCGTTACGAAGGCTGGGAGTACGGCGGGTCGTTTCACCGCTTCAAGGCGGATGCGGGTTCTGTTCATTATGGTAATGAACTTGCTGCCTTCGTCGTGCATCCGGTGGGTGAGGGCGTGACTCTGCGGCTCGAAGTTGCCGACTACTCTGCAGATTCCTTCGAGAAGGATACCCTGAAGGTCTGGCTTACCTTGCAGGCGCGGCTCTGAACAGCCGTGATGATACAGCCCCTGCGCGCGACCCAGTGCCATACATTTTCACTTTCGTGCCTGCGCTTGACCCCGATCAAGACGTTCGGTGGGCGGCGAGGGTAGCCTTTATCCATGAGAAATAGCAAGCCTAACGGGAGAAACCCATGAAACCGCTGCTGATCCCGGCCGCTGCATTGTTACTGCTTGCCGGCTGCAACCCTACTAATGATGACATTCGTCCGGCCGGCGCCGAGGCGCGGCCGGAACGAGCACAGGGCTCGGCAGGCGGTGATTTCGGGCCGCCACAAGGAGAGCCGGTCGCCGCCCTCACGACCAGCCCGCCGCAAGTGCCGCCGCCAGTCAACCGGGACTACCCGGCAAAGGTCGTCGTGGACATGGAAGTGCGCGAACTGGACATGGAGATTTCAGACGGTGTTACGTACACCTTCTGGACCTTCGACGGCACGGTGCCGGGCTCATTCATTCGCGTTCGCCAAGGGGACACGGTTGAGTTCCACCTCAAGAATCATCCCGATTCCAAGATGCCTCACAACATCGACCTGCACGCAGTCACCGGCTCGGGTGGCGGAGCGTCGTCAAGCTTCACGGCGCCGGGGCGCGAATCCCAGTTCACATTCAAGGCGCTGAACGCGGGCCTTTATGTGTATCACTGCGCAACCGCACCGGTCGGCATGCACGTCGCGAACGGTATGTACGGTTTGATCCTGGTCGAACCTCCGGAAGGTCTTGCTCCCGTGGATCGAGAGTATTACGTCATGCAGGGTGATTTTTACACTGTTGGCAAATACCGGGAGAAGGGTTACCAGCCGTTTGACATGCAGAAGGCCATTGAAGAAAACGCGACCTACGTGCTGTTCAATGGATCGGAGGGTGCGCTGCTCGGAGATAACGCGCTCAACGCAAAAGTGGGCGAAACGGTACGCCTCTTTGTCGGCAATGGCGGACCAAACCTCGTTTCGAGCTTTCACGTCATCGGTGAGATTTTCGACAAGGTCTATTTCGAAGGAGGTACACGGTACCAGGAAAACATCCAGACGACGCTGGTGCCGGCTGGCGGCTCTGCCATTACAGAGTTCAGGGTGGAAGTGCCCGGCTCGCTCGTACTGGTAGACCACTCGATCTTCCGCGCGTTCAACAAGGGAGCGCTCGGCATCCTCAAAGTGGAGGGAGATGAGAACCTCGCCCTTTATACCGGCAAGGAAGTGGACAACGTGTACCTCGGCGAGAAGGCGGTTGCGGGAGCGGGCCGTGTCGTCGGTGAAACAGCGGCGGCGATGCAGGCAGGGTCGGTAACGAAGGAGCAGCAGCTAGATGCGGGTCAAATGCTTTACAACGGCACCTGCTCCGTCTGCCATCAGAACAACGGCCAGGGCTTACCCGGGGTGTTTCCCCCGCTTGCCAATTCGGACTACCTCATGGCCGACAAGCGGCGGACAATTGAAATCGTGCTCAACGGCATGATGGGGCCTGTCACCGTAAACGGCGAAGAGTACAACTCAGTCATGCCGCCCATGAGCCAGCTCACCGACGACGAAGTTGCCAACATCCTTACCTATGTTCTGAACAGCTGGGGCAATGACGACGGCGTTGTTACCTCTCCGGAAGTTGCAGAGGTTCGTGAGGCAACGAAGGATGCGCGTCCGCCTGGTGCGGGCCATTGAGAAGCCGATGCACACCTTCGTAAAGCTGTCTTTTGCGGCGATCATGCTGGCACCGGCAGGCGGTTTCGCCGCCGAGGCGGCGGCACGCATTGAAGCGGGATCGTTCAAAAGCGTACTGTCGTTGACGGAGAGAGCCGAAGAGGTCGTGATCGGCGAATTTCTGCTGGCACGCAAGCCGGTCACAAACCGGGAGTTTCTCGGGTTCGTCCGGCGTTATCCGGACTGGCGCCGCGATGCCGCAATGCCCCTTTTCGCCGACCAGAACTATCTTGCGCACTGGGAGGGCGCGTTGACCCTGGGCGCTACGGCACTCCCCGGGCAGCCGCTAATCAACGTGAGCTGGTTCGCGGCGCGCGCGTATTGCGAGGCAGAAGGCGGGCGCCTGCCGACATGGCATGAGTGGGAGTACGTCGCGGCAGCCGACGAGACCGAGACCGACGCGCGGTCGAACCCGGCGTGGCGGCAAACGATCCTTTCCTGGTACAGCGAAACGGGCGGCAAGGCGCTGCCTGAAGTCGGCGGCCGTTCGGCGAATGCCTGGGCCGTACACGACATGCACGGTCTAATCTGGGAGTGGGTGGACGATTTCAACGCGTTGCTGGTATCCGGTGACAGCCGGGAACAGAGCGGAGCCGACAAAATGCAGTTCTGTGGGGCCGGTGCGGCGGCCATGGAGGAAAAGGAGAACTACGCGGTGCTGATGCGCACCGCGATGTTGTCGAGCCTGCGAGGGCGCGACACGACGCGCAATCTCGGATTCCGCTGCGCGTACGATGCCAGCCGAAATCCGTCGGCGACGATGCGGACCAGGGGAGAGTGAGCGTGAACGGTCTGCACAGGTTCTACATCGTTGCCGCAACGGTTGGTTTGGTGGTGGGGCTTTCCTGCGCGCCGCAAAAGGCAGGCGGAGCCGGGTTGCCGGACGACTCGTATTTCCAGCTCGAACTTGCGCTCGAAACCCGGGAAGGCGAGAGTCTCCGACTCTCGGAGGTGCATGACGGGCCTTTAATCGTGGCCATGTTCTACGCGTCTTGCCCGCAGGTGTGCCCAATGATCATCAGTACGATCAGGGCGGTTGAGAATCAACTCCTGCCGGAAGCCCGCGAGCATCTGCACATCCTTATGATCACCCTCGATCCGGAGCGTGATACGCGGGTGGCGCTAATCGAACTGGCGGAACGCCATCGCGTGGACAACCGCCGCTGGCGGTTTGCACGAACCGCGCCGGCGGATGTCCGTCTGATCGCGGCGGTACTGGACGTCAAGTATCGGCAGTTGCCGGACGGCGGGTTCAATCACAGCTCTCCAATTCTTCTGCTGGATGGGGAGGGGCGCGAAATAAGCCGCAGCGAAAAACTCGGTGTGCCGGATCCGGTGTTCGTGCAGAAAGTTGCGACGACTATTCGAGAATTAGCTGCAAACAATTCTTACCTGCCCTAGCCCTCCACCGTCAGGCGGCCCGTTCGCCGCATGATATAT
>JBBDSK010000008.1:0-13198 GCA_040904985.1 Woeseia sp.
TGTTGTTCGACGATGAGGGTTACCTGTGGATTTCGTCAGGCGATCGCCAGAAATTCACCCCGGCACAGGACGTGCAGTCCAACATCGGCAAAATCCTGCGCCTGCACGACGATGGCTCGGTGCCGGGCGACAATCCCTTCGTCGACCACCTGGACCAGAATCCGCTGGCCGACGACGTCGGCGTTTACGGACAGGTCTGGTCGCTGGGGCACCGTAACCCGCTCGGTATCGCGTCCGACCTCGATGGCCGGCTGTGGGCCATCGAGATGGGACCGGCCGGCGGCGACGAACTGAACCTCGTGAGGCGAGGCGCCAATTACGGCTATCCGATCGTCTCCAACGGCGATCACTACGATGGCCGGGAGATTCCCGACCACGACGCGCGCCCGGGATTCTCGAAGCCCGCGATCTGGTGGACACCGGTCATTTCGCCGGGACATCTGATGGTGGTTCGTGGCGATCGATTCCGTGACTGGCGCGGCAACCTGCTGGCCGCCGGGATGTCGTCGCAGGGTATCGTGCGCATTGAGGTCGATGGCGACACCGCGCGTGAGGTCGAGCGTTATCCCATGGGTGCGCGGATACGCAGCATTGTCGAGGGGCCGGATGGCGCCCTGTGGGTGCTGGAGGACGAGCGCGCCGACAGTGAAGGCCGTTTGCTCAAGCTGATACCGAAGCGATAGAAAAAGACAGGGTGTCAAATGAAGGGAGCAACCGATAAATTTCCGGGCGAAGCTGGTTCTTTTCCCCGCCGCTGAGACTTTGCTCTTTACCGGCGCCTCTCTCGCGCGCCGCGTAGCGTTTTCTTGCTCGTTCCTGAATCCATGCGACCGCCTCTTATAAACGAGAATCGAACCAATAACAAAGGAGAGAACATGACGCCTAAAAACCGGCAGTTCGAGTCGCAGGGACCTGGCTAGCGATCGCCTTTTCCCTGTTAGGTGCCGCGCTTGTCTTGCACGGCCCCCTCGCCCCCGACCTCGGCGATCAGATGGAAAAGATTGCCGATGGGGCAGTGGCTTGGTCGGTGATCCATTGGGCGTCGGCCGCTTCTTTATCCCTCTATGCGGTGACCGGGCTGATCGTGCTGACATCCGGATCACGCCTGGCCCGAGGGGGCGGACAATGACGGCGTGGGCGGTGTTGACCGTGAGCGCCCTTTGGACCACTGACAACTGCCGTGGCTGAAGCGACTGTAGTGACGAACGCGGCAGTTTCCGGGGCCAAGGAGATGTTCGAGGCATGGTGGGCCTTTGCGGAAGGCAAGGCCTCCGGAATAGCCTTCCTGGCGCCGGCGGTCTCCGTGGTCTCAGGAAACGAGGCTCGAAGTTCCGACCGAGCCGTACCCGCGTGGTCCGCCTGGCGTTCTCGGCTCAACGTGATCTGAATATCCGCACTTGCCGATTACGAGGCGTTATCGGGTGTATGGACGGGGCATCGTTCATCCAGACTCGACGCAATACCGGGTTATATACAGGCTCGAAAAAAACCGGCTTTTTGGTTACCAGATCTGACAGCTCATGACTATCAAACCTGAATGCGTTTCGCCTGCTTTCACCGGGAGCCTGAGCAACTGGACTCTTCGTATACGCGAGCGGATGTCTGCGTCTCCGTTGCAATGTGCTGTGCCGAACAGACGGCCGTTCCAGCGCAAGAGACACTGCGGGGGCGGGATCGTCGCAGCACCTGTCTCGTGCCAGTTGTTGGCTTTTTGGTGGTGCAGGGCCTATATGTCAGAGCAGAAACAGCACGTCGCCAACCGGCTGATTGACAGGCTGACACGCAAGGATCGCGACGCCCTCGTTTCGCACTGCGAGACCGTCGAGCTGTCCTTTGGCCAGGTCCTCTGCGAACCTCGGAATCCTCTACGCTTCGCCTATTTTCCGCTGACCGCCTTCATTTCGCTGGTAACCTCGATCGGCGAACGTCTGCCCATGGAAATGGGCCTGATCGGCAACGAAGGCATGTTAGGCGCAACGCTGATGCTTGGCGTCGACGATGCTCCGCTGCGTGCAGTGGTGCAGGGGAAAGGAACCGCGCTGAAGATCAGCGTATCGCAGCTTCGGCGGCGACTGCTTGAAAGCCCGAAGCTGCGCAAGACGCTGCATCGATACCTTTACGTGCAGATCGAGCAGCTGTCAACGTCCGCTGCCTGCAACCACTTTCATCGCCTGGAGCCGCGGCTCGCCCGCTGGTTGCTGATGACCCACGATCGTGCGCATTCCGACCATTTTCGCCTCACTCACGCGTACTTGGCAGGCATGCTGGGCGTGCGCCGCAGTGGCATTACCGTCGCGGCGGGTGCCTTGCAGCGCGACCTGATCATCGAGTACACGCGAGGCGAGATCAGCATTCTCGACCGCGAAGGGCTCGAAGCGGCCTGTTGTGAATGCTACGCGGCAACGATCGGCGATTACGGCAGGATGCTGGCCTGAGACGCGCGCTGCCGCGAGGCAGGCCGGTGCTCTCGTGAGCCGAATGCACCCTCGTCTTCGAACCTCCGTCAGTCTGTACGCTAGCGTACCGATGCGATAGACTGCTGCGGTCTCATTCCCCCCGGCTTCAGAATCGTCCTTGTCTGCAATCGGTCCATGAAAGCTTCCGTCGACACTGTTCCATCCTGCCCCAGGTGGAATCGCTTACTCGCGGCTCTTCCCGACGGCGACTACCAGCGGCTTCTACCCTCCCTGGAACCCGTATCGTTGCTGCTCGGCCAGGTCATATACGAAGCCGGCGGCAGCCAGCCGTTCATCTATTTCCCGACGGACAGCATCGTTTCCCTGCTGTACGTCATGGAAGACGGTGCTTCGGCGGAAATCGCCGTGACGGGACGCGAAGGACTGGTCGGCATAGCCCTGTTCATGGGCGGCGAAACCACGCCAAGCCGGGCGGTCGTGCAAAGCGCCGGCCTCGGCTACCGGCTGCGGGCGGCAGTGTTGAAAAAGGAATTTGATAGCGGCGGGGCGCTGCATCATCTCGCGCTCCGCTATACGCAGGCGCTCATCACGCAGATGGCGCAGACGGCTGTGTGCAACCGGCACCACTCGGTGGAGCAGCAGCTGTGCCGTTGGCTGCTGCTCAGCCTGGATCGACTGCCGTCAAACGAACTCACCATGACGCAGGAACTGATTGCGAACATGCTAGGCGTGCGTCGCGAAGGGGTCACGGAAGCTGCCGGCCGATTGCAGGCGGCGGGACTGATCAAGTACAGCCGCGGCCACATCGAGGTGCTGGATCGCGCGCGGCTGGAAGACCGCGTGTGCGAATGTTATGCAGTGGTCAAGCAGGAATACGATCGCTTGCTCGACTGAGAGGCGAAGCTTCGGCGCATGGCTGAAACGCACAGGTCCTTTTGGTGCGTTCAGCGCACGGAATTCTGAAGTCAACCGGCGCAGGGAGAATTTATCATCATGTCGGATTCCTCCATGCGCCGACGCGGCGCTGGTCTTGCTGTCCTCTATTTTCTCTCGCATGCTGATCCCAATCCGACGGGACTTCCGACATATGCTGATTGACTATGTTCGCGACCGTACCGAAGCTGCGCGAGGACAGTGATAACGTCTCTCCTGAGGATCAGGGTGACCGCGCCGGATGGCAGCGGTTGCGAGAATGTTAGGGACCGGTACTTCGAGGAAGCTGTACTGTGGGAGCCGGCAATGGGACATTGCAATGCTGCACGATTTTATCACGCTGCACCGGGCCGAATTGATCGAGCGCTGCAAGATAACAGCCGCTCTCAGATTCGCGCCCCGGGGCGATCAGGTGGCGGTACTGCCGACCGGCGTACCGCTCATTCTCGACGAGCTGATCGAAACGCTGCGCGTTGAGCATGAGACGGAAGTACGCGGCAACTTCCAGATCTGAGCGCAATCCGGCTCGAGTAAAGAACGACAGCCACGGACCGACGAAGCGGCGTCGCAGCACGGGCTCGAGTTATTGAGGAACGGCTTTCCCGTCGAGGAGGTCGTTTACGGCTATGGTGATCTCTGCCAGGCGATCACTAATCTCGCGGTTGAGCGCAATGCGACAATCCAGACGCAGGAATTCCGGACCCTCAATGGCTGCCTCGACAAAGCCATCGCCGACGCGCTGATCAGCTACTCCGCCCGGCCGGGCCCTCCGCTGGCTGCGGACAAGGTGGTCAGGGGGCTGCACGAAAAACTGGGATTTCTTGCCCACGAGCTGCGCAATTACCTGCAGACGGCCACCGTCGTGCTCGCCGCCATGAGGGCCGGAAATGTAGGTTCGGCGGGAGCGGCGGCCGCCGTGCTGGATCGCAGCATGGCTGGGATGCACAAGCTCATAGATCGCTCCCTGTCCGACGTGCGGACAATGGCGGACCTGCATGCGCGCCGACAGACGATTGCTGTTGCGGATCTCATCGCCGAGGTCCAGCTCTTCGCTTCACTCGAGGCAGAAGCGCGCGAGTGTGCGTTTGTTGTCGAGCCCGTTGACGCGTCGCTCGAAATCCGCGTCCACAGGGAACTCATGCTCTCGGCACTCGGCAACTTGCTGCAGAACGCGTTCAAGTTCACGCGGTGTCATACCCGGGTTGTCCTCAAAGCCTTTGAGGCCGGCGATCGTGTTCTGATCGAAGTCGAGGACAGTTGTGGCGGACTGCCGGCAGGCGACGTAGACGAGCTGTTCCAGCCATTCGCGCAAAAAGGTCAGGACAAATCCGGTGTCGGACTGGGACTGGCGATATGTCGGCGCAACGTCGAGGTAAACGGCGGCACGCTCGGCGTCCGCGACGTGCCGGGCTCGGGGTGCATTTTCACGATTGAGTTACCGGGGCCGCATCGGTTAGAGGAGATCCCGAAGCCGCCTCACGGGTCCCGTTAAGTTCGCCGGCGTACAGACCCGACACCGCCTTCGGTGCAAGCTGTCTGTTTTAGATGACCAGTGGAATAAACATGTTTAGCATAAGAGAATTGATAGTCGGCGCGGCGGTCCTGGCGACTGCCGTAGGCTGCGCCAGCATCCGGGGCACGGACAGCATCCCGGACACCACCCGCACCGGCAAGATTCACGATGTGAATTTCGCAGAGCGTATGACGCCGCTCAACCTGCGGGTCCAGCCCGGCGACGAAGTTCGCTGGGTCAATCAGCGGAGCACAGCGGTGACGGTCGAATTCCTGGGCGACGCTTTGGCCGATGTGAGCTGCCAGACAGGATTTTCGAGCCTCCTCCGAAGGCAACAGGAGACGGCCACGATCAAACCGAACGAGAGCGCGAGTCTCTGTTTTGGTAAAGTCGGTATGGTGACGTACAACGCCCGGATGGAGTCTCCCGTCGCAGGCGGTCAGACGATCGAGTCGGGCACGATTCGCGTCGGCCAATAATCCCGCTTTCAGTAACCGCCGACCTCCCGAAAGGGTGGTCGGTCTCGCAGACTATCCTGCGGCTGATCGTCAGGGCCTGGAACAGGCTTAGCTTGTCTTGATCTACCTTGTCCGCGGGAGCCGGACCGTAAATGCTGTTCCTTCTGCTTCGCTTGATGTCACGGATATCGTCCCGCCGTGCCCTTTGGCTACTTCGCGGGCAATGAACAGGCCCAGCCCAAGGGACGTATAGGACTTTGTTCCCCCGTCACCCTCTGCCTGCAGTCGAACCATCGGCTTGAATATTCGTCCGAGGTCTTCGTCCGGAATGGCGGCACCTTCGTTGGTTACCTCTATCTCCACGGCATCCACCTCTCCGGAAGCGCGTATGCGGACGGGACGATCGCCCGCCCCGTGCTGGCAGGCGTTGACCAGCAGGTTTGCCAGTAACTGGTGCAAGCGGACGCCATCAAAGCTTCCCCCAAGGTCTCCTGATGTTTGAAGTTGAAAAGTGCATGCCGGATGCATGGCGGCTGCATCTGCGATGGCAGCGTTGCAAAGCTGCTCTACATCGACGTGCTGGAGCTTGATCGGGATTCCATCGCCCAAACGAGTGCGCGTATACCCAAGCAGATCCTCCACCATACGAGTCATGTGTCGTGACGCACGGGCAACGCTGATCCCCACGTCGGCGATGCTCCCGCCCGTCGCGGCGGTTTGTGTGAGCAGGTCGCCCGCGTAGCTCATGGTAGCGAGAGGCGCCCTCAGGTCGTGGCCCAGAATCGCGGCGAACAAATCACGTGCATCTTCTGCCCGTGCGGCGTACGCATCGACAGATTCGGCTATGGCTTGATCAATGGCTTCGTTGAAACGAACGATGTCGTCGATGGTCTCCGGGGACGTGTCCCGCACCTGGGGAAGCCACAACCTGAGCACTCCGGCCCTCAGCGCACGGAATTCTGAGGTCAACTGGCGCAGGGAGAATTTATCATCATGCCGGAGTCCTCCATGCGCCGACGCGGCGCTGGTCTTGCTGTCCCCCGATCCCTGAGACTTATCGTATTCCTCCTCGGAGGTCTGCGACGATTCGATATCGCGCGCGATGGCGCGCAGCATCTTTTCGGCATGATCGCGCAGCGCACTGGCCGACATGTTGTCCGCTGCAGGGGTACTTTTTCTCGCATGCTGATCCCAATCCGACAGCACTTCCGACATATGCTGGTTGATAAAGCTGGATAGCTTCATAAGGTCACCTTCGTAAGTAGCGTTGAGTTCACCGCGGCGATCCTGCAATCGCCGCGGTGAATTGATTGGACAGCGCCGCATTGTGCCCGCCGGGCCGCCATCGGCCGGCAGCAGAGTGTTCTGGAAGCGCGCAGCCGGCAATGGGGAATTGCGATGCGGCACGATTTTATCACGCTGCAAGTTGCCGACCGCTGTAAGTAACGCCGCCGACTCGATTTTTCCTTCGCCGAAAAGCGCCTGGATCACCAGTTTGGTCATGCCCAGAACAAAGTTTAGGCCCAGACCCCGGACAGCACCGCGATTATTGATTCGGCTGTTGAACAGTCCCAGCAGGAACACGGCCGTGATGGGCGGTGCAAGGTAGCCTGTACGCTTTGCAAATACTGGTAAAGACCGCCCTTGGAGATGAGCGGCATCACCGGGATCCAGGCAAGATCGAGCACGACCACGACGAGCGTCGCCAAACGCCCAACGGTGACCAGCCTGGCCTCGCTGGCGCCCGGACGAAGCTTTTCGTAGACGTCGACGGTGAAAAGCGCCGCCGTCGAATTGAATATCGACGACAGGAACTCACAACGCGCGCTCCGCGAAGCATCGCAGGGCGATGCGGGTAATGACGCCATCCGCTGCTGGTGTCCAGCAGCGACAATTTTCGTCTCAACTTCGGCGTTGCGATGACGTTCCAGGGCTTAACCGCGCTTCAACCCGCGCGCGGCTTTGGCACGATAGCTGCATGGTACGCGATCCACCTTCCGCTCTGCCCTGCAAGCTCGGGGACATATCGAGATGACCGCCGCTCCAAAGCAGAACTGGCCGGCCGCGCTATTGACAGCCGCCCGGCTCGCCAGTTTTGCCATCGTCTGCGGCCTGCTCTTCTGGGGCCAGGTCGTCTTGATCCCGATCGCGCTGGCGGCGCTGGTCACCTTCCTGATGAGTCCGCTCGTCACGCGGCTGGACCGATTGGGCCTGCCGCGCGTCGTCGCCGTCATCATCGTGGCGAGTGGTGCCACGGGCCTGGTCGGCGCACTCGGTTACGTCGTCGTGGGTGAGTTCGGGGAGCTTGCCCAGGAGCTTCCTGAATACCGGGAGAACATCCGCGATAAGATCGGCGATCTCCGCTCGATGACGCGTGGAGGCACGATCGAAAGCGTGCAGAAAACGATCGAGGAGATCAGCGAAGACGTTGAGCGCGACGCGGCGGCCGAAGCGCCGGCAGCAGTCGAGGACGACGAGGGCGAGCCGGTGCGGGTTGCGGTGGAGCAGGAGCGGCAATTCATCGGTGACGCCGAATTCTTAAGCCCGGTCTTCCAGGCTGCCGCGACCGCGGGCCTGACGATGCTGCTGTCCATCTTCATGCTGATCAAGCGCGAGGATCTGCGTAACCGCCTCGTGAGTCTTGCCGGCCAGGCCTCTCTCGCAGTCACCACAAAAGCATTTGCCGAGGCCGGTCAGCGCATCAGCCGCTATCTGCTCATGCAATTTTTCATCAACGGTTCGATGGGCCTCGCCGTAGGCGTGGGCCTTTATGTCATCGGCGTTCCCTACAGCGCGTTGTGGGGGCTTTCTGCCGCGGTGTTCCGCTACATTCCCTATGTGGGGCCGTGGCTGGCGGCGTTGCTGCCCATTACGGTGAGCCTCGTCACCGCTCCGGGCTGGGAGCAGGTGGTGCTCGTGATTAGCCTCTTCGTGATCCTGGAACTGTTCAGCAACAACGTGATGGAGCCGTGGCTCTACGGGCAGAGCGTCGGGCTGTCGGCCATTGCCGTCATCGTGGCGGCGATATTCTGGACCTGGCTGTGGGGGCCCGTGGGCCTCGTCATCGCCACGCCCATGACGGCTTGCCTCGTGGTGCTCTCCAGGTACATACCGGAGCTGGCGGTACTCGATCGGCTGCTCAGTGAGCGGCCGGCGCTGCAGCCGCACCTGTGGTTGTACCAGCGCCTGCTGGCGCGCGATGAAGACGAAGCCGGGGACATAGTCGATGAGCATCGCGAGAGGCATTCACTCTCCCAGACCTGCGACGAATTGCTGCTCGGCTCGCTGCTTGCGCTCAAGCGGGATCTCGCCGGGGGGCGCGTGATCCCGGAGGATGGCGAGTTCATCGAAAGCGCATTGCGCGAAATCGTAGACGAGATGCTCGAGAGCCTGGACAGCGAGTTTTCCGGCTCTGCGGACACTGAGGGCAAGCCGGCGCGCGAGGCGCCGGAGCCCGTACTGCTGGTTGGAATGCCCGTGCGCGACACGCTCGACGAAATCGCCTTGCAGCTCCTCGGGGTGATGCTTCGGGAGGTCCATTGCTCCCTCGAAATCCTGTCTCCGGACACGCTGATCGGAGAACGCATCGCCGAAGTCGAGGCGCGGAAGCCCGCTGCTGTATGTATCGCCTCGTTGCCCGGCGACCTGATGGCAACACGGCACGTCTGCAAGCGCCTGCGTGCGCGCCTGCCGGGCCTCCCTCTCATCGTCGGCCGGCTGCTGAGCTCGCGAAACGCGCCGGAGCGCAGTCGTCAGCTTTTGAAAGCCGCCGGCGCCCAGCAAGTGGTCTCTACGCTGGAAGAATTTCGCGACCTGCTTCAGCAGGTGGTCCGCAACGCGCTGCCCGGTGCGACGCGGGACGTGCAAGTGAGCCCGGCCTCGCGGCGGCCGGACAGGAAATTGGCCTGAGCCACCACGACGCACCGGCGTCCGGAATGCTGAGCGCGTGCCCGCCGAATCGGCATGGTCATGGCATGAATTAAAATGCGCCGGTGGAGCCGAGGCCCCCGGTGCCTCAGTCTTTCGGTGCCAATCGGTCGATCAGCATGTTCAGGATGGTCAACAGGAGGCTGCCGAGCAGCGCCGCGCCGAAGCCGCTGATCCGGAATCCAGGAACCAGGCCTGCAACCAACCAGAACATAAACGCATTGACGACGAACAGGAACAGCCCAAGCGAGACGATCGTGAGCGGCAGCGTCAAAAGAATCATCACTGGCCGCACGAAGGCGTTCACTACACCGAGGATCAGGGCGCCGATCAGCGCAGTGCCAAAGCCGCCCACGTGAACGCCACTCACTACGTTCGCGACAACCAGGATCGCGATGGCGGTCAGGACGAGGTGCAGGAGAAACGCTTTCATGTCCGCATGCTAGCCGATATCAAGCCGTTCGCCGTCGCTTTCCGCTCAGTCGCTGCCCTGCCTCACTACCAGAATCCAGTCATTCACACGCCGCTCCAGAATTGCCAGCGGAAGCGCGCCGCCGCCCAGCACCGTATCGTGAAAGCCCTTGATGTCGAATCTGTCGCCGAGCTGGGCTCTGGCTTTCTCCCGAAGTTCGAGAATCTTCAGCATTCCGATCTTGTAAGAGGTCGCCTGGCCCGGCCAGACAATGTAGCGCTGCACCTCGGAACGAACAGCGCCTTCCGCCATTGGTGAGTTTGCCAGGAAATAATCGACCGCCTCCTGTTCCGTCCAGCCTTTGGCGTGGATTCCGGTATCGACCACGAGCCGGATGGCCCGCCAGATTTCGGTCGAGAGCCGGCCGAAATCGGAATATGGGTCCTCGTAGGCACCCATCTCCTTGGCAAGACGCTCTGCATAAAGCGCCCAACCTTCGGCGTAGGCGTTGAAAAAGCTCTGCGTGCGGAACTCCGGTACGCTGTCCAGTTCCTGGGCAATCGAAATTTGCATGTGATGGCCGGGGTTGCCCTCGTGGTAGGCGACCACCTCCAGCTGGTGCTTCGGCATCGACTTCATGTCGGACAGGTGCGCGTAATAAACCCCCGCGCGCGAACCGTCAGGCGTTCCCGGGAAGTAGTGCTGCGCCGCACCGGGCTGTTCGCGAAAGGGCTCCACCCGCTTCACTTCGAGATCGGCCTTGGGAAGAAGGCCGAAGTAGTGGGGCAGTCGCGCCTCAATAAAAGAGAGATGCTCGCGCGCCGCCTGCAAGTAGCCCTGCCGGCCTTCGTCCGTGTTCGGGAAAAAGAATTGCGGGTCCTCACGCAGGAAGGTGAAGAATTCCTGCAGGCTTCCCTCGAAACCGACGTCGGCCTTTATCTTTTCCATCTCCGCTCGGATGCGGCTGACCTCCTCGAGACCGTATTCGTGAACTTCATCCGCCGTCATGTCGGTTGTCGTCGCGAAGCGCAGGCGTTCGGCGTAATACTCCAGTCCCCGGGGCAGCTCGCCGACACCGGAAGCCTCGGCATCCGCGTTCGGCAAGTCGGCCTCGAACCAGTCGATCAGCGCATCGTAGGAAGGCTTGAAGCGTTCCGTGAGTGCCTCTCGGGTTGCCTTCCGCAGACTTTTCGCTTCCGCTTCACTGATCTTGCCGTCCTTTTGCAAGCCATCGATCTTGGCGTTGGCGTCGGCCCATAACGGGGCTTCGCCCTCGCCGTCGAATGGCGCGCCCTGAACGATGGCCCGTGCCTGCTGCAGCACACCCTCATAGGCGAATCTCGGCGGCCGAACGCCTTCTTCCGCAGCGAGCCGGGCACGCGCGAGGAGCTGGTCCAGACCCCGCGATACTCCGGCGATGCGGTCGATATAGGCCTCCATGTCAGCTGGCTCGTCTACCTTGTGGAAGGCAATGAGAAACTGCGGGAGGAAGGCCTGAGGCCCCTGCATCTGGCTGAACACGTAATTGAGCCGGCGAAACGGCAGGGCCCGCTCTTCCCGCTCCAGTTCGAAAACCCAGACGTCATACGATGTCTTCGCCTCCGCCGTCAGAAGATCGTAGTCGAAGCTCTCTTTCATCTCCCGCGTCATCCGCCGGCGCCAGGCGAGTTGCTCGTCTTCTGCGCGTTCGGAAAGGTCGTCGATCTTGTCGTAGTCGTCTTTTCTTCCGAGAAACGTTTTCTGGATCGGACTGAAGTCGAGCTGTTCTTCCCAGCGCGCGTCGAACCATTCGTTGAGCCGTGCCGTTTCCGCCTCGACCTTACTGGCGGTAGCCTGCGATCGCTGTTCCTCGGCCGCCGCCACGGCCGTCCGTTCCCCGCCCTCGTTGCCGCAGGCGGTCAGCGCTGCTGCCATCAGCAGCACAATCAGTAACGTTCGCATCCTGAAAACCTCTTTCGCCCGCGACGAATCCGTCATCGGGTCAGTGCGTTAATGGTTCTGTTGCCGTTTCGTCCGGCCAAAGCGGGAAGCGACAGCAGCGGTTTTTCGCGGTTCGGCTTCAATGCAGCAGATATTATTGTCCGGCGTTAACCAGCTTGCGCTTAAACGCCCATTTTCGCGATCGCGTCCGCCAGATCTCTGGCAATACCTTCGAGCGTCGGATGGTTGGCAGCAAACCGCGTCTCCAGCTCCCTGGCGCGATCGGACAGGGATTCGACATCCGGTTCGACATCGGGTTCGCCAGGTTCGTTCAGCTGTTCGAGGTCCCGGTGCAGTTGCTCGGTTTTCCTGAGCGAATCGATATCCACGTCTTCCGCCCGCTGAAGCTCGTGGCGCAGCCGGGCGATGATTTCCTGGATATTTCGCTTCTTCATAATTCACCATTGCGGCTTTTGTGCCGCCGAGTCGATGGGGTGCATCCGCGGACAGGATTTTCGCATTTTACTGCACAAGTCGTCCTGCGGGTCACATCGACTCCACCAGTGACCTGGAAACAGCTCGAGCCTCGTAATAGTTGCCCTCGTCTTCCGGCAGATTGCCCTTGCCCATTACGATCTCGAGCAGGTGACTGTGCGTCGTATAGCTGCGGTCGGTATCGACTTCCATACCGGCGCGCGCGTGGGGACGCGGTGTCCGGGTGCAGCCGAGCAGGCCGCAACTCGTTTCCTCGTGCTGGTGGTGCTCGTACCTCACGCTGCTCCCGGGCCGCTCTGAGTGGGATGTGGCTGTCTCGCGGTCGACAATCTCGAACCAGTCATAGCCTTCCTGCATGGTCAGTTCGGCCGCGCGCAGCAAGGCGTAGTCACGCGCGGTGTTCACGCCGGTCCTGCTATCGCCGTTGAAGACAATGCGATAGCGCGCTTCGCCCAGCCTGGTGCTGTAGTAGCCGTAGTCGTCGGCATGATCGGCCGGCAAATATCTGGGCGAGTGCGAAGCACAGGCGCCGATCACACCGACGATAACGAGGGCAACAAGAGTCCGGGCCACGCGTGAGTCAATCATATGGTCTCCTTTCAACATTTCAGCAATGACAGGCAAGGCAAATGTCATTCTGGCATTAGAATTTCATCCCGATATTGACTGAATACACGGTTTCGTCAAAGTCTGCGGCCTCGAGATTCGATGCGGTGTCCGCATATTCTGCCTCGCCGCGCAGCTCGAAGTGTTCCGACAGCGCCACCGCCGCGCTCGCGCCGGCCCTGAAGCGTTCGTCACGGCGGGGAGCGCCGATCGACTCGGTTGCATGCCGGTAGTCACGACTCTCGAACTGGACGTGCGTCTTCAAATCGAGATTTGTGCGCCCGAACTCCAGACGATGGCCGTACGCGATCCTTGAGCGGATCCCCTTGTAATCGAATTCGCTGGCAAGCGCGTCCTCGCTGTTCATGACGTAGCTGAATGCGAGAAATTGCTCCATGCCCCGGAAGAGAACGTAAACGTCCGCGCGAAGCGCGTCGTTATCGGCATCCCGACCGGGCTTGTCCGCGTAGGTTTTCTCCGCAGCGATGTACGAGCCGCGCAGATACAGCTTGTCGCC
>JBBDSK010000009.1:0-13052 GCA_040904985.1 Woeseia sp.
GCGCCATGGGCCTGGCGCTGATCGCCGCTGCTGCGTGGATCCTGGTGCAGCATCGACTTTAGCGATGCAAACAGACGGATCCTGGCGGGTCCGGCCTGACCCACTGCCTTTTGAGCATCAGGCCGCTTTCGCAGCCTCGTTCGTCCAGTCGAAATCGTAAAGTATCCAGTTCGTGTTATCGAACTGAAGCGACAGATCGCCCGCATTGGCCTTGAATGAGCCAGTACCGCATCGGCCGTGTGTCCAGATAAAGCCGTCCGGCAGATCGACATTGGCCAGGTGCTCCTCGCCAGTGACCGGGTTTTTAAAGGTATCGCCGCGCGCTTCGGCAATTCCTTCCGCACGGAAAATGCTCTTCAGGCCCTCGCCTTCGATCGAAATTTTCGCTTTTTCCAGGCCAACGACCTCGAACGTAGGCCCGAGAATCTCCCAGGGCATTCCTCCAAGCTGGCCGGTGCAGATCTGTGACAGCGCCTCTATCTGCTCGTCGCTGGTGGCGGGATCGACCACAAAGACAGCTTTGCCGTTGCCGTCATGTATGGCTTTGGGCCATTCAACCACTGCCGCGCATTTCACACCTGACAGGTCTACGTCTCCGCAGTAACCCGAGTCGATGTCCATGCCGACGAGCGCGCGGCAACTGCCGTCTTTCGAATTCGGAAATCCCGCGAAGTTGCAGCCGCAGCCGAAATCGCAATTGCAGAATTCGTATCCTCGACCGCGAAGAGACCATGAGTTTGCTGCCATTTCGTTACCCTCCAAGCAGGATGAAAACGCTTTCAGATGCTATCAAGCGTAGTAGAGTCCTGGAACCCGGGCAAGGCCCAGCGGCGGTGCGCGGTCCACGCCTGGATCGGCCGATTCGACCCGATTGTGCTTCCGGGCCTGCAGTGTTCGCGGGGCCGAAGGAGTTCATGAGGGCAGTGCTGGGTATAAGATGGGCATTAGGGCGTTGTATTAGAACGAGAAAAAAACATGAACGGTGCAATATTTCGGAAGATGCATTTTCCCGCGATTGCGGCTGCTCGGCTCGTGGCGATTCTGATCGCCGGCACCGGCAGCGCCTTCGCGCAGTCTTCGTGGCAGGTTGTCGCCGAGGATTTCGATGCTGAAAATTACCACGGTGTCACGGTGGCCAACGGCATGATCGGCATTGTCTCTTCGCCCGACCCTATGCGCGTTCAGGAGGTCGTGATGAACGGCGTCTTCGACCTGTACCAGCGCGGCCGCGTCAACAACATCCTGAAGGGATTAAACCACGTGCAAATGGGGCTGGAACTGAATGGCAGTCCGGTCCTGCGCGAGCACGTGACGGACTATCGGCAGACGCTGGACATGCGGGAGGCCAAGCTCGTTACGACCTTTACAGTGGACCGTATTTCGGTGCGGCACGAGGTGATGGCTCTGCGCCACTTGCCCTATACGGCGCTTCTCAACATTACAATCGCCAACGGCCCGGAGCCCGTGGCAATAACGCCAATGGCGATCATCGAGGCGCCCGACCATCTCAGTGACGTTCGCAATCACTTTTCCTCGGTCGACCGGCCGCATGTGCTGATACCGCTCCTGACCTCCGTTGCGAGGAGCCCTTCGGGGCGCCATACCGTCGCGGCATCGGCGAGCTTTGTGTTGCCGGAAGCGCATGGAAGTGAGCCAGACGTAATTCATGAAGATCATGACTACAACAGGCACTGGATGAAGTTTGAAAAAACGCTGGAGCCCAACGAAACTTATAGTTTCAGCGTCGTGGCCTCCACCTGTGCGAGCGAACATTGCAGCGATCCGAGAAACGAAGCCGAACGCCTGACGGTGTTCGCCATGCTCGAAGGACCGGACAAGCTGATGCAGCGTCACCGAACGGACTGGCAAGCGCTGTGGGACACCGGCAATGTGTTTATCGAGGGCGATGTGGACGCCGAGCGCGATATTCGGTTCGCTCTTTACCACCTTTATTCCTTCGCAAGGGAAGGGACAGCACTGAGTCTTTCGCCGATGGGCCTCTCCGGAACGGGCTATAACGGCCATGTGTTCTGGGATACCGAGTTGTGGATGTATCCGCCGCTCCTCATGTTGCAGCCGGATATCGCTCGTTCGCTGCTGGAATACCGGTATGAGCGGCTCGATGCGGCAAAGCACAACGCATTCGCTCATGGTTACGAGGGCGCCATGTACCCGTGGGAGTCCGCAGACGACGGCTCTGAAGTAACGCCGGTATGGGCCTTGACAGGGCCGTTCCAGCACCACATCACAGGGTGCATCGCATGGGCACACTGGAAGTATTTCCAGGTGACCGGTGACAAAAAGTGGTTGCTGGCGCGTGGCTGGCCCGTGATCCGGGCAGCGGCGGAGTTCTGGGTCAGCAGGGTCGAGCGGGCAGGGCCGGGCGCATACAACATAAATAACGTGATAGGCGCCAACGAATGGCAGGAGAACATCGACAACAATGCATTTACGAACGGAATCGCGATTACGACCTTGCGCTATGCCACCGAAGCAGCGGGCATCCTCGGATTCAAGGCTGACCCGGACTGGGAGCATGTCGCACAGAACATCCCGATCCTGAAATTCCCTGACGGTACGACAAGGGAAAACCGCAGTTATGGCGGTTCCTCGATCAAGCAGGCAGATGCCAACCTCCTGTCTTACCCGATCGGTCTCATTTCCGATCCCGTCCAGGTAGAGAAAGACCTCGATTACTACGGGGAGCGTATCTCCTCGGAGGGACCGGCCATGGGGAAGGCGATACTCTCGGTATTGCATAATCAGCTGGGCGAGGCGGACCAGGCGGAAATGCTTTTCTTCGCCAGTTACAAGCCGAACGAGGTGCCGCCATTCGGCGTGCTGTCGGAAACGGCGGGGGGCACCAACCCCTACTTCGCGACCGGTGCCGGCGGGATGCTGCAGGCCGTTCTGGCGGGCTTCGGCGGACTCAGGATTACCGACGCCGGCGTTGTGCAGATTCCGTCCTCCATTCCCGGCAAATGGGCCTCGCTGCGCATAACCGGGGTCGGTCAGGATGACGATATCGTCGTGCGAGACAGGGATGTCTCGCTCGCGAGGTGAGCACGTCAGTGCTTGACTCGTCGGGGAGCGAGTTCTGACATGTGCCGAACGAGGGGCGTTGATAAAGGGACAGGATGACCTTTTTCAACACATGACAGTCGCAGCGGCCGCACTCCCTGGCACCGCCAGTTTCGCAGAATTGTCTTGTAAATCAGTTGATTAGAATATTTTCTTCTTCGGGGGGTCCACATCGGCGAATTTCCGGTCTTAACAGGGTGAATCGCCGCAATCCGGTGCGGCATGCCGCACCTGTCACTTCAAGGGGGAGTTCCCAAATGACCAGTTCTCATGATCACGCGCATATCGGCGCCCGGCGGCGGCTGTCGCTGGCAATACTCTGCTGCAGCATGCTGCCGATGGCGCAGGCAGTGAACGCGCAACAGGCGGAGCGCCAGTCAGGCGAAGTCATCGAAGAGATCATCACGACCGGTACCGCAGGTGGTGCTGAAATTCGCAAGTTCGATGCGAGTTTCGCCATTACCACGATGAGTGACGAGGACATCAACAAGTTCTCACCGCAGAGCACGGCCGACCTTCTGAAACTTGTCCCGGGCGTTTGGTCCGAAAGTTCGGGCGGTGTATCAGGCGCGAATGTGTTCGTCCGTGGTTTTCCTGGCGGCGGTGACGCTCCCTTCCTCACCGTGCAGGTGAATGGAGCCCCGCTATTCCCGCCGCCGACATTGTCGTTCCTCGAGAACACGACGCTGTTCCGCATCGACGAAACGGTTCTTCGGGTCGAGGCGCTTCGCGGCGGCCCGAACCCGGTGTTCTCGAACGGACAACCCGGGCTCACCACCAACTTCATTCTTCGCGAAGGCAGCTCCGAAACGGAAGGCCTCGCAAAATACACCACCTCTGACTATGACCTGAGGCGGTTCGATGCCTACGTGAGCGGCGAGCTGGCCGATGAACTTTATTACATGGTCGGCGGATACGTCAGCAGTTCGCCGGGTATCCGAGATGCCGGCTTCAATTCAGATGAGGGCAACCAGATTACGGTTAACCTCACCAAGGACCTCGAAAACGGTTCCATCAACATATTCCACCGCCAGACCGACGATCACGGAACCTGGTATCTTCCGGTCGCGCTGAACGTGCCCGGCATAGACCCGGAGTACAACCAGATCGGTGCGCTGAATCGACAGCGCAGCTATCTGACGAACAACAACAACGGTGACCCTCTGCGCAAGCAGGCTGATCTGGGTGAAGGCCGCGGCTGGGACGGCGCAATGACGGGCGGCTCGGTCACGTTCGATTTCGCAGACGAATGGACGTTGACAGACCGATTCAGCTACACCGCCGGCAATGCCGACACCCTGGGACTGGTTCCCGACGGGGGCGCGGTACAGATCAGTGCCCTGCTCGCCGATCCGTCCGCCGATACGAGGGCCGTCGTTACGGGGCCCATCGCCGGACGTGTTACAGGCCGGGCTATCGGTTCCTCCGAATACATCCAGCAGTTCGGCATTTGGGAGGTCCGCAAGGACATCGAAGCTTTCACGAACGACTTGAGCCTTGCGAAGCAATGGGACCGAGGCAGCGTCACCGTCGGATTTTATTCAGCCAATTCGTCATCCGACGATGTCTGGGCTCTCGGTAACTCGGCTTACGAAGTCGTACAGCACGGCGGTGAAGTGGTCACGGGCATTGCCTGCAACGAGCTGGAGGTGGACAGCTGCGGCTTCAACTATGACATCAACTCCACGGGCGATGCGACCACGACAGCACTTTACGCGGCGACGACCTTCGACTTGGCGGACATGCTTACTGTCGATATCGGGATTCGCGGCGAAAATCACGAGGTGAATTATTCTGTTGACGAGGGCGTAGAGGGCGTTGTCGATTTCGCCGCCACGTTCGATGAAACCGAGTTCTCCTGGACCGCCGCCGTCAATTATCTCTTCAACGACTCGATGAGCGCCTTTGGCCGCATCAACAGCGGCAGCAAGATGCCCTATTTCGACGACTTCAGGGATAACCGGGTAGCCTTCATGAATGGCAACGATCTCATCCAGCAAGTCGATCAGTTCGAACTCGGCTTTAAATGGGTGACGGATTATGTGAGCGTCTTTGCAACCGGCTTTTATACCGAAGTTGACCCGACCTTTTTCGTCTCCCTGGCCGGGCAGCAGGCGGTAATCCAGTCGCAGGAGTCTACAGGCGTCGAGATCGATGCGATCTGGGACACGGATGCGGGATTCTCGGTAACGCTTAATGCCACCGTGCAGGAAGCGGAAATCGTAGCCGGGCCCAACGATGGCAACGAGACACAACGGCAGCCGGGTTGGCAACTGCGACTGACGCCGAGCTACGACCTGGATTTCGGCAACGTCCGGGGAACCGTCTACGGTACTCTTACCGCCGTTGACGATCGCTGGGGCGATCCGGAGAACTTCAACAGGCTGGAGGGCTACGAGAAGCTGGATCTGGGCGTGATCCTGCGCATCAATGAGGCTGTTTTCGTCCAGCTCGCAGCGAACAACGTCACAGACGAGGAGGCTTTGACCGAAAGCGATCCGCGTACGATCGAGGCCCCGAACGGCCGCTTTATCATGCCGCGGACGTTCGAATTCAGCGTCGGCTACGAGTTCTGAGGGAGCGCCTGAACGGATGGCCGCCGCCGCGACAAAGCAGTTCACGGCGGCGGCCTCTCTCTGCGGATCGCCCTCCGACGGTGGAATTCCATGCATTATCCGGCATTATCTGGTATCAATCCGTCAAGCGGTGGCAGGGGGAACTGTCGTGCCAGAGCGATCCGGTCTGAGCGAAAAGAGGTCAGAAGACAGCGGCACCGATGTTGCCAGCTGGTATGACCATTACCATCTGCGACTCCTGAAGTATTTGCGCGGCAGCCTGCGGACCGAATCGGATGCGCAGGACGTATCGCAGGAAGTGTTTCTGCGGCTGCTCCGTGTACCTGAAGACCGGGTAATCAAGCATCCTCGCGCTTACCTGTTCCGGGTGGCGGCGAATGTTCTTAACGACTGGTGGGCAGGAGAGAAAGCTTTCGATGCCCGTGCAGCAGAAGACCCCGACCAGATTCCTGCTCCCGATAATTGCGACGAAGACTACGACCAGCGACAGCAGAAGGAGCGGATACGGCAGGCCATCAGCTCGTTGCCGACTCACTACCGGGCAACACTTTTGCTGAAGGCACAGCACGGGATGTCCTACCAGGAGATTGCGTCGCACCTGCAGGTCTCGGAACGCATGGTCAAGCGATACATCGTGAAAGCCTATGCGCGGCTTCGAGAACAACTTTCTGCGCTCGAGCACAGCGACCAGTAGCACGTATACGATAATGAGTACCCAGCGTAAAAATTACCGCGATAGTCGCGTTCCGGTTCCGGAGCAGGCGGCCGAGTGGCTTGTCCAGCTGGCCGAACCGGCGCTGGAAGAAGCCAGCCGCCGCCAGTTCATCACCTGGCTCAAAACGTCGCCGCGGCACATCGAGGAGTTCCTTGCAATAGCGGTACTGCAGCAGGAGGTTGCGGCGCAATCCGGCACAGTGGCGGAAATCGTCGCAGAACTCCGGGCGGCGGACCAGGCGAATGCTGTAGCCCTCTTCGCCCATCCCGCTTCGACTCAAACCGGCCCGGCACCAGGGAAGCGGCGCAGGCTTCTCCCGATCTGGGCGAGCGCGGCGGCGCTTGCACTTATCGGATTCTTCCTGCTTCAGCTTCGGAGCGTTGAAGCACCTGCCGACAGCCACAGGACCGAGCGCGGTGAGCAACGTTCCATATTGCTCAGCGACGGTTCGATCGTGACGCTCAATACCCTGTCCGAAGCGGCCGTCCGGTTCGATCACTCCAGGCGTGAGGTCACTCTCGTGGCCGGCGAAGCAATGTTCGACGTTGTCGCAGATCCGGATCGGCCGTTCATTGTCGAAACAGGAGCGATGTCACTAAAGGTCGTCGGAACAAAGTTTTCCGTGTATCGCCGGGACGAGTCGAGCCGCCTCGCCGTTGTTGAGGGCTCGGTAGACGTATCGTCGCGATACCGGCAGGACGCGCCGGTTGTCGTTCGAGCAGGCGAGGGCGTTACCGCGACGGCCAATGGCCTGGAATATCTCGATCGTCATTTCGATGTCGCAAAGGCTATAGCCTGGACCGAGAGGCGGCTGATATTTGACGGAGCACCGCTCGCAGATGTGGTCCGTGAGTTTAATCGCTACAACCGAACGCCTTTGATTGTGGAAGACCCGGCGCTGGCCGGTCGTGCGATTACCACCGTATTTAATGCGAATGACGTCAGTGCCCTGGTCGGTTTTCTCGAGCTCGAGCCGGACGTGGAAGTGGAACACGGCGACGACGCGATCCGGATTCGTGCCAGGCGCTGAGAGCGACTTGCCTGCCGACTGGCTCGTGTCGGTCCGCTGTAGCGGAATTTCGCGCCGCGTAAAAAGCGAGACTTTTACGGGCCGGATGATCATTCTTTTGGCGTCGCTGCTCGCTTGCACCGGCGTCCTGGCACAGAACGAAAAGTCATTCGCAGTTCATCTCGCGGAACAGCCGTTGGCAGCCGCATTGCAGGCGCTGGCCGCGCAGATGGACATACAGATCGTGTTTTTCTCGGGTGCTACGGAAGGTCTGACGACTAAAGGATTCTCGGGCAACTACACCCGGCGTGAGGCGTTTCAAGAGCTGCTGGCCGGAACCGGGTTGCGCTATGTGTTTTTGCAGGAGGATACAGTCGCAATACAACTTGTGGTGCCCGCGGACAGCTCGCCGAAAACGCTGTCCGCAGCAGGCACTGCCGCAGAACACTCCCCCACTGCAGATGCGGCCCTGGTGGATGAGGTGCCGGTAGAAGCCTTCGCCATGGAAGAGGTCGTGGTCACGGGTACGGCATCGAGATCCCGTACGAAGTACGGCTCCAGTGTCGGCATTTCCACTTTCGATCGCGCGGACATCGACCGTCAGTTTCCAACGAGCACGGCCGAGCTCATTTCTGCAGTCCCCGGTTTCTGGGTGGAGTCGACAGCCGGCACCACTCACGGGAATGTCTTCGCGCGCGGCATCGTGCAGGATGGCGGCTATCGCTACGTCGGTTTGATCGAGGACGGCCTGCCCGTATACCCGGTGTTTGAGTTGTCGTTCTACAACCCGGACCAGTTTGTCCGGCTCAGTGAGTCCGTAGCTCGTGTCGAAGCCGTCCGTGGCGGAACGGCCCCGATCTTCACCAGCGGCGCGGTCGGGGGCACTATCAACTTTATTAATGAACGGCCGGCGTCCTCGCCGCAGCTGCGTGTAAACGCTGGCATGACCGACTTCGATTCACGTTCCGTTGACCTCCATTGGACCGGCCCCCTCTCCCCGACCTGGCGCGCTTCAGCCGGCGGGTACCTCCGTACCTCCGACGGGGTTCGCAGCCCCGGATACGCTGCCGATAACGGCGGCCAGATGCGGCTGGAATTACTGCGTGTGACGCAGAACGCGGAACTTGGTATTTACGCGAAGTACATCAATGACCGGTCGCTCTTCGTTGTACCGGTACCCTTGCGCGGAAACCCTTCGCATCCCGCGGCGGCTGATGGCTCGCCCGGTGGAGAATATTCGCTGCATAGCAACGATATGCGGGCGGCGAGACTGCCGCCGAGCGCCGCTGAGGTCGGTTTGGAAACCGATGATCTCGCCGATGGCATCCACCCGCGCATGCTGACTTCAGGGCTCCGTTGGAGCCTCAGGTGGGGAGGCGGCGCCTCTCTCACCAGTCACAGCCGGCTGACCGACGGCGACGTTTCTTTCAACGGCATCTTTACCGGCGACGCGCCGATTCCGGGCAGTTCGTTTGCCGGGCAGAGAGCCGTCGCGCCGGAATTTACATTTATCGCTTCCGGAGACACATTCGATCCGGCTATCCTCGTCCAGAACCACGGGCACTGGGCCGTGCTGAAGAAGTACCAGGCGCTACAGAACGACACCCGGCTCAACCTGGTGTTGTCCGAGCACGATCTGACGATTGGTGCCTGGTTCGCCGATTTTACGATGCGGGACCGCTGGAGCCTTGGAAACCTGCTTCTTACCGATGTCCGAAACCGGCCGCAGCGTCTGTTCCTGCCGGGCGTCACGGATGCAGCAGGATTTACCCGGTATTCTTTCTTTAATCTTCTCGCGGATTACGACGGCAGGATGGCGGCAGTTTACCTGTCGGATGAGTGGGAAGTTAACGAGCGGTTGCGACTGGACTTCGGATTGCGGTTCGATCTGGCGGACATGGAGGCATCGATAAGCGAGGGCGTGGAAGACGTTGACCTCGACGGCGACCCCGCTACAACCTACGATGTCGCTTCACTCGCGGGCGATCAGCGACGCCAAAGACGCGACGAGTTTAATCACGTAAGCCATTCAGTCGGGTTTAATTACGAGCTTGCAGGCCGTCATGCACTGTTCGGGCACTTTACACGCTCTGCGAAGTTGCCACATTTCGATGATATCCGGAACGACATATCCCACAAGGACCGCGTCACAAATGCAGAGATAGGCTATAAGACCTCGCAGGATACGCTGGCGCTATTCCTCACTGCCTACAGGACGGAGTTCGACAATGTTCCCTTCAACGACATCCTCGTCGATGGTTCCATTGCCGTGCGCCATGCCCGGACGCGGACCTATGGCGTCGAAGTCGAAGGTGTTTACGAGCCTGTCGATTCAGTGGCGATCAACTTTTCACTGACGCTACAAGACCCCGAGTATCGCAGCTTTTCCGGAACCTCGGTGGACAACAGTGGAAACCGCGTGCGCCGGATACCGGCAAGGATGCTTCGCGTCGTTCCGTCCATCCGTTTCGCCGGGGGCAGGGGGCTCGCCTTTGTGTCGCTGTCACAGTACGGGCGCCGCTATGCGAACGACGAGAACAGTATTGTTCTTCCGTCATATCTGAAGGTAGACGCCGGGGTTCAGTATGCTTTCAATGACCACTGGTCTGCCCAGTTGAATATCGACAATCTGTCCAACGAAGTCGGCCTGACAGAAGGAAACCCGCGGACCGATGTCGGCTCGAGCGGGCTCGGACAGGTGTACAACGCCCGCACGCTTTTCGGCCGCTCGCTCGCATTAGCCGTTCGTTACAGTTTCCAGACAGGATGACAGGATGATTGACTGGTTTATCGTAATCGCTTTCATTATCTACAGTCTTTTCGAGGGATTCAGGTCCCGGCGTCAGAGTGCCGAGAATCTGTCGGAGTATCTGCTGGCGGGGCGTACCATACGGGGATGGCGTGCCGGCTTCAGTATGGCGGCGACGCAGTTCGCCGCGGATACACCTCTGCTGGTCATGGGGCTTATCGCCATCGGCGGTGCCTTCTCGCTCTGGCGGCTGTGGATTTACGGCCTCGCTTTCTTGCTGATGGGTTTTATCCTGGCGGCTGCATGGCGCCGTGCCGGAGTGCTGACGGATGCAGAGCTGACGACCAGGCGCTACAGCGGCAAAGGGGTACTGGCACTGCGGGCGCTCAAAGGCATCTACTACGGAACCGTAATCAACTGCGTTGTGATGGCCTTCGTTCTGGTGGCGGCGGTACGGATATTCGAGATTTTTCTGCCGTGGCATGAGTGGCTGCCTTCGTCGTTGTTCAACGCCCTCCTGGCCGCAGTTGAAGGAAGCGGCTTCATACTGAGCTCCGTAAGCGCCGAGCCAGGAGAGACCGTAGCCACAACGAACAACATCATCAGCATTGCGGCCATGCTCGCATTTGTTGCAACGTACTCGACGGCGGGCGGCTTGCGCAGTGTCATCGCAACAGACGTCGCACAGCTGATACTGATGATGTTCGCTACTGCAGCTTACACCTGGATTGCCGTATCGCAATCCGGTGGCATTGCTGATATGCCGACTCGACTGGTAGAGCTCTACGGTACGGAAAATGCGGACCGTTTTCTCAGTTTCGCACCAGGCGCAGGCGACGCGCTATTTGCATTCCTGGTGGTCATTTCCCTGCAATGGCTCTTTCAAATGAACAGCGACGGAACCGGCTATCTGGCACAGAGGAGCATGGCGTGCCGCAGCGATCGTGACGCCCGGATAGCAGCGGTTACATTTACTGTGATCCAGATTGTCGTTCGCAGCCTGTTATGGCTCATGATCGGCGTTGCGCTTCTTATCTTGTATCCGTTTGATCCGGCCACGCCGATCACGGATGCGTTTATCGGCGAACGCGAACTGACGTTCGTCCACGGGTTCAACGAACTTCTCCCGGCCGGTCTCAGGGGGCTTATGCTGGCCGGTATGCTGGCGGCGCTTGCCTCGACCATCAGCACCCACCTCAACTGGGGTGCCAGCTACTGGAGTAACGACCTGTACAAGGGTGTATGGGTTGAGAAAATTCGCGGCAAGACAGCGACGCAACGGGAGCTGGTGGTTGTAGCGAAGCTTTCGAACATTGTGGTCCTGGCGATCGCCCTGACGATCATGGTCAATTTGGGCTCGATCCAGAATGCCTGGCTTGTGTCCCTTCTCTTCGGTGCCGGGACCGGTGCCGTTCTCGTGCTGCGCTGGCTTTGGGAACGGATCAATCTGTATTGTGAAATCGTTGCCATACTCGTTTCGCTCATTGTTGCGCCCATCTTGCTGCTGACGATAGAAGCGGAGTGGCTGAAGTTGCTGCTCATGTCCGCAATTTCGACCACTTCCGTCGTAATCGCGGCCTATACGACGCCGCGCACCGACGGCGCGGTTCTTGGTGCCTTCTACCGGCAGGTTCGGCCGCCGGGCTGGTGGCGCAGTACGGCAGCCTCGGTTGGAGCTGAACCGAATGAGCCGGTGGACCGTTTGAAACGGTTCATGATTCCCCTCGCCGCAGCCGCGGTAAGTATTTACTGATGGTTGATCGGGTCGGCAAAATTTCTTCTGCAACACGATGCGCGCCTGCCAGGCGCCATCGTTGTCGTAGTCGGGTTTTTGGCCGCTCCGGTGTGGCTCAAAGTCCTCCTGAAAGACACTGAAGAGCCCGGTACTGCCTGATTCCTGGTCCCGCCGTGCGATGGGTGCGGCAGGCGATGACTTCCGGCAGCACACATGCCATATTGCCGGATGATTCAGGCAGGTTTTGAACGCGGATGCTTCGACAGATAGTGCTTCGGGACTCGGCGGCGGGCGAGTGGCTTACTTTCGCCAGCCCCGTAGACGTGCTGACCGCCGGCAAGCCGGCCGAAGTGATGTCAGTGCTTCGGGCTGCCGAAAGGCGCGTAGAGGAAGAGCGCCTTTACGCCGTCGGATTCCTCACTTACGAAGCTGCATCCGGATTCGATGAAGCGTACAGGACCCGAGCTCCGGGTTCGCTGCCACTCGTTTGCCTGGGCCTCTTCCGGGAACCTGCCCGAAGCAGTGCACTACCCCCCGCGGGTGAAGGACAAGCGCAGGCTTCTGACTGGCAATTCAGCTCATCGCGCGAGGATTACCTGGAAAAAATAGCTGCGATCCGCAACGAAATTGCCGAAGGCAATACCTACCAGGTGAACTACACAGTGAGGCTGCATGCGGAGCGGGCGGGCGACAGCTGGGAGCTTTTTCGTGCTGCCGCAGCGGATGCGCCGTTCGCTGTCTGGATCGACGCGGAAGACTATGCAGTCGTCTCCGCCTCCCCTGAACTTTTCTTCAGGCTTTGCGGAGAGCGCATCTTATGCAAGCCAATGAAGGGTACGGCGCCACGGGGGATGACGCTGCAGGAAGATCGCGCGAACCGGCGCAGGCTTGGCGAATCGGCCAAGGACAAAGCGGAAAACGTGATGATTACGGACATGGTGCGTAACGACGTCGGGCGGATTGCAGTGCCGGGTTCGGTCCGAGCGGAGATGTTGTTCGACATTGCCAGGTTCCGCACTGTGTGGCAAATGACCTCGACCGTTACCGCGTCGACGACTTCTTCGGTAACGGACATCCTGCAGGCGCTTTTTCCCTCCGCCTCGGTTACCGGAGCACCGAAAGTAGCCAGCATGAACCTGATCGCGGCGCTCGAGCAGTCTCCGCGAGGCGTTTACACGGGCGCAATC
>JBBDSK010000010.1:0-7396 GCA_040904985.1 Woeseia sp.
TGGGCGGGCGGCCGTCAGGGCTACCTGAAAAAGCAGTTCGTCATCGACCGCTTTACCGAAGCAGGCTTCGAGTTCGTCGAGGAGACCGACATCAACGAAAACCCGCAGGACCAGCCGACGGCGGAGGAAAGCGTGTGGCGTTTGCCGCCCAGCTACCAGACCAGCGGTGATGATCCGGAGCTACGCCAGCAGATGGACACGATCGGTGAGTCGCACCGCATGACCCTCAAGTTTCGCAAGCCGCAAAACGCGGCGGATAACGAAGAGGGCGAAGGCGGTGAGACCTGAGGCGGTGCGGGCGGGCGACTACAGAATCGGTCGCGGATAGCCCAGCACTTCCCGTAGCCCCGGGGCTGCGTAGTCGACCAGCTTTTTTTGCGTTGCCGGTAATTCCTCCGGCACCTCCAGCCTGCCGCCGCCTGCGAGGTTTTCCCGTGCCGTGCCGCTTTGTTCGCGGTCCGAGCCGACCTTCACGCGCTCGCGCCAGTCGTCCGGCATCGGATCGATTCCGCAATCCCGCAGCAGTCCGGCGAAGAAGACCTCCGACCCTGGCGAGTCGATGTTTTTCACGTGGTGCAAAAGATCCTCGAAGTGCAGCAGTGTTGCCTTGGTGCCGAGCCAGGATGCGGCATTGTGGGTAAAGATTTCGTTGAGCGTTGGCGCTTTATTGTGAATACCGAAAATCATCATGTTTAGCACCTCATCAACCGCGACGTTGCCACTCTTGAGGTGATCCAGGGCGCCCTGGAAGGTGTCGGAAAGAAAAAACCGCGCTCGCGCCAGCACCCAGTCGTACGGGTCGCGCACCTGAACGATGTGATGCACATGGCGCAGCAGGATCGTGGCATCGTCCGAAAAGAGAAGATGGCCCCAGCTCAACTGCGGCGTAGCCCTGGAAAACGCCGCCTGGTGCTGATGCAGTATGGCGTGCTGGATAAACGCCCTGTGATATTGCTGGTTGACCGGCACGAACATGCGCAGGATGTTGCGTAGCAGGTGCGTGCCGCACTTGGGGACGCTATTCAAAAAAGCAGGCTCGACCAGCGGTTGCTGCGCAAAAGTGGCATTAAGCTCGTTGAGATTGTCCTGTTTGGCAACAATCCGGGGCATTTTCAGTGGACTCCAGGGAATGTGCCGGCAATCACCGGCCGGACGTGATCATACAGTGCTTTGGACTCGGGCTTTTCTTGCAGTAGAGTCGCGAGTCGATGATGCAGCAGCATTGGTAAGGATTGACCCCCATGACTCCCCGTAAAGTTCTCATTGTCGGCGGCGGTTCCGCCGGCTGGATGGCGGCAGCGTATCTCAATGCAGCCCTTAATCGCGACGGGCGGAAAGTCGCCGATATCAGCCTGATCGAATCGCCGGACGTACCGCGCATCGGCGTCGGCGAGGCGACCATTCCCAATATCAACCACATCCTTGCCGTGATTGGAATCGACCAGCACGAGTTCATGCGCCGCGTCGACGGCACCTTCAAACAATCGATCAAGTACGTCGACTGGCTGCACGGCAAGGGCGAATACTATCACCATCCGTTCAGCCGCTATCGCCCTGGGCCGATCGACCGCTCGGCCGAGTACTGGCTGATGAGCGACCGCTCCATTCCGTTTTGCGAGACCGTGTCGGCACAGCCCGTGATTTGCGAGCTGGGGTTGTCACCGCAGATGCTGGGCACATGGGATTTCGGGCGGCCGCTGTCCTATGCCTACCATATGAACGCGTTGAAGTTCGCCGACTATCTGTGCGAGCTGTCCACCGCCCGCGGCGTCACGCATCACCTCGATCACGTAACCGGCGTGGAAATGGCGGCCAACGGGGAGATCGCCGCGGTGCAGACCAGGACCGGCAAGCGCCTCGAAGCCGACTTGTTCATCGACTGCACCGGTTTCGCGGCGCTGCTCATCGAGAAGAAGCTCGACGTCAAATGGGTCGACTGTTCGCAATGGCTTCTGTGCGACCGGGCCGTCACGACGCACGTACCTTACGAACGGCACTACCCGGGCTATGTCCGCCCGTACACCACCGCCACGGCCCTGTCCTCCGGCTGGGTGTGGGAAATTCCGCTGCAGGACAAGCGTTCGCTGGGGTACGTGCACTCCAGCGCCTTCCTGGGCGAAGAGGACGCGGAACGGGAGCTTCGCGCCTTCGAAGGCAGCCATTGCGAAGCGCTGGACTCCCGGATCGTGCATTTCAAGGTCGGGCACCGCGAAAAAGCCTGGGTCGGGAACTGCATAGCGATCGGCCTTGCCGGCAGCTTCATCGAGCCGCTGGAATCCACAGGGCTTTACCTGAGCGACCTGGCCGCGGTAATGCTGGCCGAGCATTTCCCGCGCCGCGGCGACATGGCGCCGCTGGCGTTCCGCTTCAACCGCATCATGGCGAACCGCTTCTACGAAATTCTCGACTTCATCAACATGCACTACTGCCTGACGCGCCGTAGCGACACCGCCTTCTGGCAGGAAGTCCAGCGGCCGGAGCGAATCAACGACAGACTCAAAGCCAAGCTGGACTTCTGGCGCGTCAAGCCGCCGTCCGCCGCGGACTTCGAAGACCAGTTCTTCCCGGGACAACCGGCGGCGGGGCTGCCGTCCGGTGGGCGGCCTGGTGATCATCGCAGCCCGATCGATACGGCCAGCTTGTGGAGTTACGAAAGCTACGAGGCAATTCTGTACGGCATGGAGTTTCTGGACGAGGAATGCGATGAGTGGTACGGCGCAAACCGGCCGACTCCGACGGTCCTCAGGCGGGTCATCGACAAACTGACCCTCGCCCAACAGAAACTGCCGCCGCACGCAGTGTGGCTGCAGCGGCTGGTGGGTATGCCCGAGTACCCGGCTGCGACGCGGCGGCAGCGGGGCAGGTGAATAAGCGAAGGCTTGCAAAAAACGATAACTACAAACCTCCGCAAGCGTAACGGCGAATTGTTGCGATATTTTTTTGTGTCCGGCTTTTCTTCTCATAATATGAGACGGCGTTTGGCTATCTCCGGAAACATGCGAATATTCAAATGCGGTTCAGCCATGCAATGCTGGTAAAGCGCTAAAAAGAGAAACAAGTCGGGGAAACGAGATGACACAATCAAATGAGCGCCGCAATTATTCCAAAAGGCGCAAATCCGCGCCAATGTTGAGGCCGCTTGCCGCGGCTGTTCTCACGGCCCTTTATCCGGCGGGATCTTCGATGGCGCAGGAAGCGGGCGATGGTGCCGAAGAGGCGCGCATCGAGGAAGTGGTCGTTACCGGCTCCCGCATCCGCAAGGACACCTTCTCGAGTGCAGCGCCAATGGATGTGGTGCTGACGGAATCTGCGGCAGTACGCGGTATCTCGGACGTGGCCACTTTGCTGCAGACGACCACCGTTGCAGCCGGTTCACCGCAGGTAACCTCTGCCATATCGTCCGTAAACGTGGTGAACGGCGGGCTCGGCACCTCGACGCTGTCGCTGCGCGGCCTTGGCGCGAACCGGACCCTGGTACTTCTGAACGGGCGCCGTGCGGGACCCTCCGGTGTGCAGGGTTCCGTGTCCTCCTTCGACCTCAACACAATTCCGCTGGCAGCGATCGAACGCGTCGAACTGCTGAAAGACGGCGCGTCGTCGATTTACGGTTCCGATGCCGTTGCCGGTGTGGTCAACATCATCACGCGCAAGGACGAGGGCGGCGAATTCGGCGCCTTTTACTCTCAGCCGAACCAGACAGGCGGCGAACAGCTACGGCTTAACGGCTCCTGGGGCAAGAAGACAGACCGCGGCTATTTCCGCGCCACGGCCGACTACAACCAGCAAGAAATACTGATGCGCGGCCAGCGCGACTTTTTCAAGTGCAACGAGAACTTCGTCTTCGAGCAGGGCACCGGCAATCGCGCCGACCTGATCGATCCGCGGACGAACGACTATTACTGCGATGGGTTGCCGTGGGGCCACGTCTGGGTTTACGACTACGCCACGGATGTCGGCGACGGCACGACCAATGCCGGGCCGCCGGTATTCCTCATGCAGTACGACTTCGACGGGGCGCTGGCTGCCAACGGCGTCTCTCCGCTGGCACCGACCGGGGGAAATGCGAACTGGATGACGGCACCCGCCGGGTGGTATCCGGTCTCTCAGGGCGACCGGCTGACGGAGTCGCTGACCGACACGGATCACCCGCTTCATGACCGCGCGACCCTGGTGCCAAAGGCGGAAGTTGCAACCGTACTGCTGGAAGGCGAATACGACGTCACGGACGGCACTACCGCGTACACGGAAGTGCTCCTGAGCCGCCGCAAAACCACGGACGTCGGCTTTCGCCAGGTCTGGTCCTACGTCTATAACTACGACTCGGCCGACCTCGGTTGGGGCAGCGATCCCTTCAGCGCCGGCTGGACGGGCGCCCAATGGCTCAGCCCGCTTGCCATGACCGACCACGCCGATTCGCGCGTCGAAGTCGACTACAAGCGCTTCGTCGCCGGCCTGAGAGGCGAGATGGACACCGTTCTTCCCGGTTGGAACTGGGATGTGTCGTTCCAGTACAGCCGCTCGGACGGCGAATACGAAGACCAGCAGATACTCACAGACGCGCTGGAAATGCCCTTCTGGCGGACCGGTTCCTGCGAAGGACAGGTCAGCCCCGTTTCCAACCGGCCCTGCGTGGACATTCAGTGGTTCGATCCCGATTTCCTCGCCGGCAATATCAGCAAACCGATCCGCGACTTCCTGTTCGATACTGAAACGGGGACGACAAAGTACACGCAGTGGTCAGCGGAAGCCTTCATGTCGGGTGACGTGATGGAACTGCCGGCCGGCACGGCTGCCGTGGCGGTGGGCCTTCACTATCAACAGGACGAAATCCTGGATACGCCGGGACCCATAACGCTCTCAGGCAATGCCTGGGGCGCCTCGAGCGCCGGAATTACGGCGGGCGAAGACACCACTATGGCTGTTTTCGGCGAAATCAGCGTTCCCATCCTGGCCGACAAGCCGCTTGTCGAGCATCTCGAGTTCACCGGTTCCGCACGCTATACCGACGTGGATTCCTATGGCAGCGACACAACCTACAAGGCGGGGCTCAACTGGGGCATTACGGACTCCTTCCGCTTCCGCAGTACCTTCGGTACGTCATTCCGCACGCCGGCCCTGTACGAGCTGTACCTGGCGAGCCAGACCAGCTTCCCGCTGTCGGCGCGGGACTCCGATCCCTGTATCAACTGGGGTGACAAGCTGGCGCGCGGAGATATTTCGCAGCGAACGGCGGATAACTGCGCCGCTGACGGACTGGAGCCGGATCACCTTTTCACCGTCTCGCCGACGGTCGTAACCGGCGGCGGACTTGGCGTGCTGAAGGCGGAAACGTCCGAAGCACTGACCGCCGGCTTTGTGTGGCAGCCGGCTTTCGCGGACCTCAGCGTATCGGTGGATTATTTCGACATCGAGGTGAAGGACGAAGTCGACGTTATCGGCGCCCGCAATATCGTGGTCGGCTGTTACGAGTCGGAGTTCTTCCCGGACGAGCCCCTCTGCGACCTGTTCGACAGAAGCGCGCCCACCGACCCGTTGCCGAATGCCATCACGGAAATCCGCGACAGCTACATCAATATCTCCCGTCAGCACAACCGGGGCATCGACCTTGCGATCCGTTACGACCGCGAACTGCCGGGCCTGGGAACGCTGACCGTCGACACGCAGCACACCTTCCAGCTGGAAGATACGCTGGGCCTGTTTAATGCCACCGAGGAAGATCGATCGGGCGAGGCGGGTCATCCCGACTGGGTCGGCAATCTCAACCTCACTTTGAACAGGGATCTGTGGTCGTTTTTCTGGGGCATAAACTACATCGGCTCGACCGACAACTACGCGAGCTTCGGCCGTTCCACGGCTGTTTATTACGAGTCGCAGACGGTGGACATCGATTTGAAAGCCGAGTCGGTCATCTATCACAGCCTTTCGGTCAGCCGCGATTTCGAGAGCGGCTACACGGCCAGGCTGGGCGTGTCCAACGTCCTGGACGAGCGCCCGCCGCGGATGACCGACTATGGCACCGGCAGCGAGGTTTCGGTGCTGGGGCAGGTGGCGTTTTACTCGCAGTACGACTGGCTGGGACGTCGCTACTTCCTAAACGTGACCAAAACTTTCTAGGCCCGATGGTACTTAGTTAAGGCCATGGTCGGCTCTGCTGCGGTTCCGGCATCCCCTGCGGGGACGTGCTTTGGCGGAATGGTTCCCTTCGGTCCGCGTTCTTTCCGCCAAAGGACTTCCCGCAGGGGATCCCCCCTGCCGATGAGGTCTTGAGCGGGACGCCGGTCGAATACGCAGTGTGCGGCGCCGCTTCTCAAAGTGCAGAATAGGCCGATGGACTGCAAAGCGTTTCCTAAAGCCGAACTCCACTGTCACCTGGAAGCCTGCTTCCGCCCGCACACGGTCATGGAAGTCGGCCATGCGCTCGGCCTGGACATTCCACGAAACCCGGAAGTTTTTTACAGCGAGTGGCTTCTCACCAGCCCGTTTGAAAATCTCGAAACGGCGCTAACGCGCTTCGTGGATATCCAGCGCATCTGGTGCAGCGAGGAAGTGATCGAGCGGATGACCTTCGAGGCCTGCGAAGACGCTGCAGCACAGAATATCCGCATCATGGAGTTCCGTTATGCGCCGGATTTCATCGCCCTGGGCAAGGCACAACTGTCGCTGGAGAAAATTCACCGGGCAATTCTCCGCGGCCTGCAACGCGCTGCACAGCTCGGCATGGCCGTCGGACTGATCGGCATCGTGCAGAAAACCCTGCCGCTGGCGGATGCCGCCCGCACGGTCGATTTTATTGCGGACCACGCGGAGACCTTCGTCGGTCTCGACTTTGCCGACAAAGACACGCACGAACTTCGCGCCTACGCGCCGATGGTGGACAAGGCGCGCCGCGCAGGGCTCCATCTCACGGTACACGCCGGGGAGGAACCGGGCCAGGCCTCACAAGTGCGGGATGCGATCGAGATACTCGGCGCCGAGCGTATCGGCCACGGAATTCATATTATCGGTGACCCTGTCGCGATGGATCTCGTGCGGGAGCGCAACGTGGCGCTGGAGGTTTGCCCCACCAGCAACTGGCTGTGCAATTCCGTTCCCTCGACGGCAATGCACCCGATTCGCCGGCTGATGGAGGCGGGGGTGGCGGTGACCGTCAACTCCGACGATCCAGGCCTGTTCGGCATCGATCTGTGCCACGAGTACGAGTTATTGCAGCGGGAGCACCGGTTCTCGCCTGAGGATTTCCGGCACTGCAATGCGACTGCCGCCAGGCACAGCTTCATAGACGCCGGGACCATCGCGAAGGTCTGGCCGCGCCGCGTATCGGCCTCCGGACAAGTGGCGATCGAAAGCGCCTGAAGGCGCCGCAGGCGGCCCGGCCGGCGGGGAGGGCGCATCCATT
>JBBDSK010000010.1:7406-13025 GCA_040904985.1 Woeseia sp.
CCCCCCCCCCGCGCCAGTCATGAGATATTCGCGCTCTCCTGGAGCGAGGTCTGCCATGCTGTTCACGGACGTCATACGCAAGAAGCGCGACGGCGGCGAGCTGTCTGCGGAGGAGATCGACCTTTTCGTTCAGGGACTTGCGGATGGCAGTCTGCCGCCGGAGCAGGTGTCGGCGCTGGCAATGGCGATGTTCCTCAACTCGATGTCGTTCGGGGAGGCCGGCCGGCTCACCAGCGCGATGGCGTCCTCCGGCACGGTGCTCGACTGGGGCAAGGAGAAGCTGGACGGACCGGTCGTCGACAAGCACTCCACCGGCGGTGTCGGAGACAAGGTCAGCTTTTTGCTGGCACCGATCGCCGCCGCCTGCGGCTGCTTCGTGCCGATGATCTCCGGCCGCGGCCTTGGCCATACCGGCGGCACGCTGGACAAGCTCGGCTGCATTCCCGGATACAACACAACGCCGGATTTCTCGCTTTTCCGCAGGGCCGTGAAACAGGCCGGCTGCGCCATCATCGGACAGACCGCGGAACTGGCGCCGGCGGACCGCCGCTTCTATGCCATTCGAGACATTACCGGCACTGTCGAGTCCATTCCGCTCATCACGGCTTCGATCCTGTCGAAGAAAATCGCGGCGGGGCTCGACGCCCTTGTGATGGACGTCAAGGTCGGCTCCGGCGCCTTCATGAAGACGATGGAGCGCGCGGAGGAACTCGCGCGAAGCATCATCGGTATCGCCGCCGCCGCGGGCCTCAGGACGCACGCAGTGATCACCGACATGAACGAAGTGCTCGGCGTGTCGGCGGGCAATGCGGTCGAAATCGCGGAATCCATGGAGTACCTGCAGGACGAATACCGCGAATCGCGCCTGGACGAGGTGGTGCTGGAACTGGCCGCGGAGATGCTTCTGATCACAGGACTGGAGTCAAATCGCGATGCGGCCAGGGCGCGCGCGGATGACGCGGTCACGAGCGGCGCCGCCGCGGAGGCCTTCAACCGGATGGTTGCAGAGCTGGGCGGGCCGAAGGATTTTATCGAGCACTACCGCAAGTACCTGCCGGTAGCGCCGGTGATCCGGCCGGTGGCGGCCGGTAAAGACGGCTATCTCTCGGAAGTGGATGCCTTTGCGGCCGGTAATGCCGTGGTCGCGCTCGGCGGGGGACGGCGCAGGCAGGAGGACGAGCTGGACCTGGCCGTCGGTTTTACCGAGGTTGCGCCGATCGGCACCAAAGTCAGCCGCGATACTCCGCTGGCGATGGTTCATGCGGCTACGCCCGAAGCGGCTGACGAAGCGGCAGGGCTTTTGCAAAAGGCCTGTCACATCGATCAAAGACGCCCGGCGCCGAGGTCCGTGGTCCGAAAGGTCCTGATCGGCGATGCCTGACCGAGGGCGCCGGAACGTCTCAACCGAGGCTGGCGCGCAGTTTTTCCAGATCGCGATAGCGGCTCGGAATGTCGTTGCGCGGTGCCGCCAGGCGCAGATCGCGCAGTTTCTCGAGCGAACGCAGCATGACGTCAAGCGGCAGCCCGCTCGATGTTACGCGGCTCAACGCGCTTTCCGACAGGGCTTGCGACGGCCGCTGGATGTACTTTTGCACCAGCTGGTCGTGATGCTGCGACGCCGTGCGCCCATGTACTTCGCACGCTTCGAGAAAGGCCTCGGTGTTACGACGATACCAGCCGGGCGGGTTCCTGCCGGGCTTTTCAGCAAGAAGGGCGTTGAGAAGGCTTTCGCGGCGCATGCAGTCGCGTAGCTGCACCTGGTCGTCCGGCATCATGTACAGAAACTTGTCCACCAGCAGTTGCGAGTAAAAGCTGTCATTCGCGCTGCAAAGCCCCAGCAACATGTCGATTACGTTGATGCCGGCAAAATCGCCGGCATTGGCGCCGCGATACTCGGCAAATCCGACGCGATATGGCTTGTAGTAGGGGCGGATGCAAAAAAAGAAGCGGTCTGCGTCCAGTTCATTGAACAACAGATCGTTCCACTTCATGACGTCCAGCAGCGCCGTGCAGGCATCGACCAGCAAGTCGCAGGTGACGGGATGAGATATGCCGAGAGGCAGGATGCGCAAAAGCGCGTCCGCCGCCCGCTTGTAGGCAAAAATGGCGCGCGTGTTGTAGTCGAGGAAGATGGCCTCGTCTTTCAGCGAGGTGAAGGCTTTGTAGCGGCCATTGATGGCGGGATTGTGGGTGGTCAGGTGGCTCGTGGCGAAGCGCGGCACGACGCCGAGCGACGCACCCAGATGCATCGCAAGCGCGGACGCTTCCACCAGCGGTGAGCGCTGCTCCCGACCTGGCTCGGTGATGTCGTTTCGGCGGCACGCCGCCATGTACATGCCGACATTGCCAAGAAGGTCAAATGCCGGATCAAAACCTTCGTCCGTGTTGCCTTCCTGCAGTAGCGGTACGATGAATGCGCGGCCCTCCTGCAGAAGCGCTCTCCGGATCCCGGCGCCGGCCTCCGGTACGGCGGGGCGGTCCGGCTGGGCGAAGTAGATCTCCTCCAGCTCGTCGTTCATGGCCACGAAGCTGGTGCGGATCCAGCGATCGAAAGCGGCAACGTTGTCTGTCATGCGTATTCCCACAGCATCCTCCGGCATCTTGAAGCAAGCCGGCCTTGTGCGAATCCGGGGTTTCCGGCGATGCGACGAGGTCCGCGCCATTGGAGAAATTAATCAGAGCGGCTATATTCTCAAAGTCGACGAACAGAAGGGAGGAAATACTGCATCACGGTGTCGGCCGGCCGCGTACAGTTCCAGAACGATGACGGCATTTTCGGATTATGAAACGGCCAGCGGCAGAGCGGCCGGCCAATGCCGCAACCTGGAGGCGGCGCTGGCCGAGCTGCGCACGCTGGCTGCGGTAAAGGTCAGCCGAAGCGAAGCTGTTCGCGACCATCATTCGCACGATGAGTCATGGCACAGGGCGCAGCGGCCTGATGCGGTGTGCTTTGCCAGAAGCACCGACGAGGTGGCGCGCATCGTAACGATCTGCCGCAAGTACGGCATTCCCGTGACTCCATTCGGCACGGGGACCGGCCTGGAGGGCGGTACGGTTGCCTGCAGAGGCGGCATCTCCCTCGACATGTCCGGCATGGATTCAATTATCGAAGTGAATGCCGAGGACCTGGACTGCCGGGTCCAGGCAGGGGTCACGCGAAAACAACTGGACAGCTACCTGCACGACAGCGGGCTGTTCTTCCCGATAGATCCCGGCGCCAATGCGTCACTTGGCGGCATGGCGGCGACGCGCGCCTCCGGCACCAATGCCGTGCGCTACGGCACCATGCGCGAAAACGTTCTCTCGCTCAGGGCGGTGATGGCGGATGGCAGCATCGTCACGACCGGGCAGCGGGCCCGCAAATCCGCAGCCGGTTACGATCTGACGCATCTCCTGGTCGGTTCGGAAGGCACGCTGGGTATCATTACCGAACTGACCTTGCGTCTGCACGGCAGGCCGGAAGCCGTGTCCTCCGCTCGCGTCTGGTTCGACGACGTCGACGGGGCGGTCAACACCGCGATCCAGACCATCCAGTTCGGCATTCCCATCGCGCGCATCGAGTTGCTGGATGCTGCGCAGGTCGAGGCTATCAACCGCTATTCCTCGACCGCATACCCGGAGAAAGTCGCGCTGTTCCTGGAGTTTCATGGCAGCAGCGCGTCCGTACGGGAGCAAGCGGAGTCCGTTGCGGCCATATGCTCGGATCTGGGCGGCTCCGGTTTCGAATGGACGGCGTTCGAGGAACAGCGCCGCGAGATGTGGGATGCGCGGCATGCCGCCGCCTACGCGGCAATGGCGACCAGGCCGGCGGCCAGGCTTTACGTTACGGACGTCTGCGTGCCCATTTCCCGCCTCGCGGACTGCATCCGCGAAACACAGGCGGATGTCGCGGCAATGACAAAGGGCAGCGAGGTAAAAGCCTTTCTGCTCGGCCACATTGGCGATGGGAATTTTCACTACGTCTTTCTCATCGACCCGGATGACGCAGCCGAATACCGGACAGTGCTGAGCCTGAGCGATCGCATGGTGCAGCGAGCCATCGGCATGGGCGGTACCTGCACCGGCGAGCATGGAATCGGCATGGGCAAGCAGAAGTTCCTGCAGCAGGAATTCGGCGAAGCGGCCCTCAGCTTGATGCGCACCATCAAGTGCGCCCTTGACCCGCAGGACATCATGAACCCCGGAAAACTCCTGCCGCCGGCGCAGCCCTGATCCGCCAAGCCCGATAAGCTGGCGGCCCGGCCTGCCGGGGAGATATCCTACTGCAGGATGTTGAACAGGAAGATGGCGACGATGGCGATGGGTGCAACGACACGCAGCAGAAAACGAAAAACGGAAAGAAGCCGGTCATTTGCCATGCCGAGTTCGTCGACGATGGACCGTTTCGACATCAGCCAGCCCGCAAAAACGGCAATGATCAGGCCATTGAGAGGCATCATCACATTGACGGCCATGTATTCGAAAATGTCGAACATCGTTTTGCCCTGAAACGGTCGGAGCATCTCCAGGGGAGTAAATCCTTTCCAGATGTTGAAGGAAAAGACCGACGCCAGGCCTGCCAGCCAGATGGCCAGGCCGACGACGATCGAAACCGGCTTCCGCTTCCAGCCTCGGTGCTCCTCGGCCCAGGAAACGATGGGCTCGACGCCTGAAATAGTCGAGGTAAGAGCCGCAATCGCCAGCAGCAGAAAGAAGAGCGTGCCGAAGAAGCGACCGCCAGGCATCTGGCCGAAAGCGACCGGCAGCGTCTCGAAAATCAGGCCGGGACCGGAATCGGGCGGCAGCCCGCTCGCGAACACGATCGGAAATATCATCAAAGCGGCGAGAAGCGCTACCAGCAGATCGGCCGCCGCGATGACGAGCGCGGATCCGGGAATATTGACGTGCTTCGGCATGTAAGCGGCATAGGTAATCATGACCGCTTGCGCGACACCCAGCGTGAAGAAGGCCTGCCCCACGGCGGCCAGCACCACGGCCGGCGTGATTCGGCTCAGGTCGAAGCGAAACAGGAATTGCAAGCCGCGGGTAAAATCTCCGGCAACCGCCGCGTAGAGCACCATGACCACCAGCAGCGCAAAAAGGGCGGGCATCAGGAGCTTGACGGCGCGTTCGAGGCCGCTGCGTATGCCGCTTGCAACGACAAAAATCGTCAGCGCCATGAAGATGCCGAACCAGAGCGATAGTCGAAAAGGGTCGTCCAGGAGCTGCGCGAAGGTATCGCTCGTGCCCTCAGCGTCGATACCGGAAAACGCGCCCTGGGCAGCCAGTACGACGTAGGCGAGCACCCAGCTCGCGACCACGTAGTAGAAGGTGCCGGCCAGAAAAATAGTTGCTACCGCGAGCCAGCCTGCTTTGCGCCAGTGCCGGCTGGCGCCCGCTTCGTCGGCGAGTACGGTCATTGTGCCCACCGGACTCATGCCTCCGCGGCGCCCCATCAGCAATTCCGCGATCAGCACCGGAACGCCGACAACCACCACGCAGGCGATGTATACGAGTACGAACGCGGAGCCGCCGTTCTCGCCGGCAAGGTAGGGAAAGCGCCAGATATTGCCCAGCCCGACTGCCGCGCCGATGGCGGCCAGAAGAAAAGCGGTGCGCGATGACCAGGTTTCGTGGTAC
>JBBDSK010000011.1:0-12933 GCA_040904985.1 Woeseia sp.
ATCATCTGATAAGGCCGCAGGAGCTCGCTTTTCGGTGGCAGGAAGGCTGTAACACTTGCGGAGTCGACGCATGATGTCCCGAACACCGCTGACCGGAATTGCTGCGACTCCACCGTCTTTGAAGGCGAACCGGAATCGCCTTGCCCGTACCCTTGCCGGCGCCCTCCGACGGCTGATCGCATCTGTTCTGCTGATCACCTCGCTAACACCTGGCGCATCGATGGCGGCACCTTATGAAGAGGACATGCTCGAGTTCTACCTGATGAACCTGGCCGCCGACGGATATTCGCTGGCGGAAAGCGTCTCAACCTACAGGCGTGACGGCACTGATTTCATCCACTTCGAATCCTTCCTGAAGGCGGTAGAATTCCCGATACATCGGGAAGGATCCGTCTGGACCGGCTGGTTTCGTAGCGAGCAAAGCCGGTTCACCTGGAGTGCGGACCCGGCTGAGGCGCCACCGGACGCCGACTTGCCGCCGAGCACCCGACCGGATTTTTTTGAATCGGACGAGGGAATGTTCGTTTCGCTGGACGCGCTCGAAGTTTGGTTCGATCTCGAGCTCACACCAATACCCCGGACGCAGACGATAGCCATTACCTCTGCCGATCCGCTGCCATTCCAGAAACGTGACGCGAGAGCGTCTGCCAAATATCGCTACAGACCTGGCGCCGCTGATGCAGTAGCCACGCACGTGCCGGATCAGTATCGATGGGCAACCGTGCCGTTGGTCGACCTGTCATCGCACTACAGCATCCAGGACGGCGGCGGTGAACGCCGTCGCGACGCGCAGGCCTCGCTGACGATGGGCCTCGACCTGATGAAACATTCAATGCTGTACTCCGGTAGCACCGTGTCCCAAAGCGGGCAGCGCCTCAGGATTGAACGACGGGCGCCGATTGCCGGCGGGACGCTCGCACTCGGCATCGACAGCTATGCTCTGGGTGATATCGTGGACGACAAATCGAATCTCGTGAACGGAGGCGGCAGGGGCGCGGGCTTCAGCATCAACCGGCGTGCCGAATCCGGCGGCAGCCAAAGCCGCGTGACGATCTCCGGCGACGGGCCCCCGGGCTGGGAAACGGAGCTGTACCGCAATAACGCGCTTGTCACGTTCGGCTCGGTAGCCAGCGACGGGCTCTACGCGTTTCCTGAACAGGAAACGGTGTATGGGGAGAATGTCTTTATCGTGAGGCTATTCGGGCCGCAGGGACAAATCAGGGAGCAACGCCAGTCCTTCTGGGGCGGCGGCATCGATCTCGCGCAGGGCGATTACAGCTTCAGCGTCAGCCACGTCGATTTTACCGAGCGCTTTATCGGTGGCGATCTCGAAAGCACCAGCTCGTCGCCATCGGAGGACACGACGCGTTTTCATTACGCTCGCGCACTCACGAGCAACCTGCAGCTCGGCGCCGGCTATACAAGAGCGAGCGTCGGTTCCCGCGCCGCCGACGGCACATTCTCCGACAGCGAATACGGCACGGTGGATGGCCGGATGAACGTGCGATCAGGACTGTTGCTGGCGGAACTGGTGCGGCAGCAAGAGCGAGGCAGCGCCTGGTCGTTACAATACCTGACCGGCGTCGCTGGTCATAATATCGCTGTGTCACGCCAGGAGTTCCGGGACTTTGAGAGCCCCTACACGGTTCGACGCGTCGAGGCTGACGCACAGAGTCAGTTGACGCTGTCCGGGCCGCTCGATTTGCCGGGACTACGCAGTTATACAGTCCGGCTTACGCAACATGATCGCGCAGATGGCCTCTCCGACTTCCGCCTGTTCAATCGGCTGGGCGGGCGCTGGGGTCCCGCCAATGTGAGTAATGACCTGGACTTCCTTCGCGTCAGCAGCGGCGATGAGTTTCTTCTTGGGAAACTGCGGGTCACCGGCCGCTGGAATCGGCTGAGCCTGAGGGGACAAATCGACTACGATCCGGCGGATGCCGAACCTTTGAATCAGGTCTCCGCCATGCTGCGATGGAACGGGAGCGGCGGCGCGTCCTATACCGTTACCGCACATAAGGACCTGAAAAACGGTCGAGTCCTGTACTTAGATACCACGATGACGACGGTCGTTGGCAACCTGGACCTTTCGCTTTCTCTGAACACGAGTTCTGACGATTTTTGGGCTATAGGAATCGGGCTAGGCACGCGCTTCGGCTATGGCGGGGGTGCGGGAAGCTTTGGCGAATATGGAGGCAGCCTGGCCCATACCGGCCGTGCCACACTGAACCTGTTCATGGACCGCAACAACAATGGTGTCCGGGAAGTTGACGAGCCTCCGCTCAACCGGGCTTCTTATAAGGACCATCGTACATCAGAAATGGCCGCAGGGGCCATTAAGCTCGCAAGGATACCGGCGCACACACCGCTGCGGATTGACAGCCGTGACTTTCGATTCGAGGATCCCTTTCTACTCGCCCGCGACGACGCCTATGAGCTTTACACGCATCCTGGCGGCGATGTGAGCGCAGACATTCCGGTACTGATGACAGGAGATGCGGAGGGACATCTGCATCCGGTACCGGGTACAGACTCCACTGTCAGCGGCGTGAGCATCGTCCTCTACGACGCTGATGGTGAGCCTGTCGCAGAAACCCGCTCGGAATTCGACGGCTATTACAGCTTCTCGGGTATAGCGGCGGGCGATTATCAGGTCGTGATTGACGCATCGCCTCGGCAAGCCGAAGTGCACAGGCAGTGGTTCTCTTTAAATGCGGAGGAGGGCTTTGCACCATTGTCTCCGATATTCATCTACTGGAACTGAAGTCGAAGGTATCAAAGATACGAGATTGTAAGCTCGAGCGATGCAGTAGCCGAGTCGCCACCGCGGTGGGCCGTGCTGGTCGTGAGCTCCAGACCCAGCCTCAAAGTCGCACTCGCGGAGCTGGTGACGGTAATTCCGCTGCCGCTGCAGGTTTGTTGAATGCCTCCGCCATAGCTACACAATGCCTCACCGATGCTCAACCCACCCGTGGTACCGAGGACATCCACTGAAATATTCACGCTGGCGGGGCTGCTCGTATCTTCGATGATGAAGCGTCCTGCCGTGGCTCCACTGACATAATCGATGGAATGAGTCCCTGATATCGTATCGTCGGTATTCAGAATGAATTGCCGCCCGCTTGCACCGCTGACGATAAGGCCAAAGCTCGGCGCAGCGGTCTGTGTCAGCGTCAGGGAGGAAATGGCCATCGAAGGAAAGACGAAGAGGGTCAGGCTGATGGAAACGACAAACCAGCACCTGGGTTTCAGCGGCATCGTCAGCGCCTGATCGAGTAGATAGCGTAACGAACGGTTGTGCTCGTTATCTCGATGTCCGACGCGTAGATCACCTCCGCGCCAGCACTGAGATCAACCTCTGTCGCTTTCAATGGAACGGTGACGATTCTTTGCTCGGCGCTTGGATAAATGACGACCGGCACCGGATCCGCCAGGGGGCGCGACTCCATGCCTCTGCCAGCCGCGCCGAGTACATGCAAGTACCCTCGGGTAGATAATTCTCCGGACCGCCGCAAGTCGACGATCAGCTCTTTTCTGGCTGAATGGAACTCCACGGATTCGATCGTCGCGCGCGGTTCTGCGGCGCTATTGCGCCAGATAACGGGAACTGCAATAGCGGTGCGCGCATCGATCGTGACCGTCTCTCTCTTGTTCGCCTCATTGGCAGCCGTCGCGGCGTCCAGATCGTCGTTGAGCGTCACCACCCTCAAATGGGAGTAGTATTCACCCCCCGCGGCATCACCAGGAGCGCGCAGCGCGAGTCTCACCAATTGAGTTTCGCCCGGCCTCAGCGTAACGCGGCGCGGAGAAAAGCGCGCAAACGGCTGAAGAGACCATGGCGCCTTACCATCCCACGGGGACAATCCCCCCTGGGGGGTCATGGCGAAATCCACCCAGGCAAGCTCGAAGACACCTGTCGCATTGCCCTGGTTGACGATGTGCACAGATTCGCTGCGATGAGTATTGGACAGCATGACCAGGGTTGGATGAACGAATAACCGGGCCTGAGCCGCAGCGTCGAGTGAAAAAACCAATGAAGTGAACGCCGCCGCAAGCACCGGTAAAAGCCGGCCGCATCGGCGACGACGCGGGATCAGACGAGAAGTGATATGCATCATCGTTGCACGATACCCCATACGTTTCCGCCGTTTCGAGACTTATCTCCGCTTTTGCAAAACTGCAAAATGTGATAATGGTGCCTGGGGTTGCTGTCGCTGGAGCAGAAGACGAGATGAAAAGAGAAGCTTTCGTGACGACGCGGCAGGCGGCAAACCTGCTGAACGTCTCGCTGCGCACCATCCAGCTGTGGACGGAAAGCGGCGTATTGAGCGCCTGGAAAACGGCCGGGGGGCACCGGAGAGTCTCCTCCCAATCCGTTGAAAAGATGCGGCGGGAACAGTACCAGGCTACACACGCGACCGCCGAGGAGCGCAATGTAGCGATAGTCATTGTGGAAGATGATCCGCTCTACCGTGAGCTGTACCAGCTCAAGATCGCCGCTTGGGGACTTCCAACTGTTACTCTCACTGCGAATGACGGTTTCGAAGCCTTGCTGACGATAGGCAGGCTGGCCCCGCAGATCGTGATCACGGACCTCGGCATGCCCGGCATGGATGGCTTTCAAATGATCCGTTCGCTGCAGGAAAGCTCAACAAAGTTGGAGGTGATAGTCATAACAGGATTGAGCGACCGTGAGATCGAGCGCGCGGGCGGCCTGCCGGAGAGCGTGAAGCTACTGAAGAAGCCGGCCCCTTTGAGCGAGCTCGAAGTGCTGCTGCGTGCGAAAGTCGCCGAGCTTGAAAGTTCGTGAGAGCGGTTCCGAACGCGGCTGTTTGCCTGGCTCAAGAACTCTCAGCAGTCCCGTGAGAGCCACGTATCGTGTTCTGGTCGTCGAGGACGACCGCGCAACGCGAAAGCTTCTTCACCGACTGTTGACCAGTCTGGACCTGGACGTAGACCTCGCGCGTGACGGCAACGAGGGCTATTCCCTCTGGGCAAGCAATCCTTATGACCTGCTACTGACCGGCTGCAGTATGCCGGGAATGGATGATTTTGAGCTGGCGTCGCGAATACGCGGCGTGGGAAAACGTAAAGCAAACCGGGTTCCGATCATCGTGGTCACCGGGTCAGATTACGGAAGCCGGTGCCTGGCGTCGCCGATAAACGACTTCATCAGGAAGCCTATCGCAGACGGGGAGTTGCGTCGCGTGCTCAGACGCTGGTTACCGGGTTTAATGCAGGGTTTGGAACAATCAGACCAGCCTTCACGAACCACCGGGGAGAATCGATCCGGGAGTGTTTCGGCGTCCAGGACCGCGCCTGTTTTGCTCGAAGACTCCGCCATCATGAAAAGCATCGTCAAAACCTTCGTCAAGTCCATGCCGGATTACAGGCAGGCACTCGAGCAGGCATGCGCCGCAGGATCCCGGCAGGATATTGCCGCAGCGGCCCACAAGTTGAAGTCAGCGGCTGGCTTCGTGGGTGGAACTGAGGTAGCCGATCTATGCGGGATCCTGGAGGAGACAGCTCATGACGCAGATTGCGAAGAAATCACGAGGCTCGGCAGACGAATTGACGAGACCGTGCAGGCATTGGGAAATTCCCTGAAGTCGCTGGCCTAACTTCGGCCTTGACTATGCATCAATACTCTACGAAATAGATTTCGGGGCGGACCGCCAAAGAGACCGCCGAATACGGATGGAAGGGCCAGCAAGGAGGAGGTCATGGGCGTGCAGAAAAATTCCTGAGCGGGTGCAATACGCGTGACGATCGATTATCCGCTGGAGCGTCACGAAGATGGTCAGTCATCGTGCGAGATCCGGACGGCCATTCGAAAACCTGCGACCCCTGTTACTGCCGTGAAAGTTCGGTTGGTCACGCGACATCTCCTCGGTGACGTTTACATCACTGAGAACCCATCATGCCGTCTTATCGTCGGTTGACGACTGCCGAAAAATTGCTGGAATCAGTCCAGGGTCCGCCGGGGCAGGATGCAGGAAGATTAGCGAGCGATTGCAGCTGAACTAATAGATAACTTTACCTGGATTAAGAATACCCTCTGGGTCGAGTGTCTGCTTCAGCAGCCGCATCAATGAGATTTCCGGGTCCGTCCGTGTCAGCGAAAGGTACGCGCGCTTCTCCAGACCGATGCCGTGCTCTGCGGAGATCGAACCGCCGACTTCATGCAACGGCGCGTAGACAATTTCCTCGACCTGTGCCCGATCGCCAGGATCGCTACTGTGGACCGTAATCCACAAATGCAGATTCGAATCCCCCAAATGACCCCAGACAATGCAGCGATGGTCAGGCCAGCGAGCCGCCAGTCGTTCTCGCACACCCGCAACGTATTCTTCCATTGCGGAGATCGGGAGGCTGACGTCGAACATGATCATCGGCCCAAGTTCCAGCAATTTCTCAACCGCATCACGAATTTGCCAGAAGCTCATCGTCTGAATCAGAGATTCGGCGACGGCGGCGTCCTGCAGAACGCCCGAATCGTATATCTCAGCCAGCAGGGTCTCAAATCGTTCGCGGTCGCCGGGTGAGTCTCCGCCCAGTGCTTCAATCAGCACGTAGTATGGCTGACCGCGATCGAGCGGCGCAGGAATACCGTTGTGCGGCGCCGTGACGGTGTCGTAGAACCCGCCCCACATTGCCTCGAAGGCACTCAAGCTGCCGCCGAGTCTAGCGTCGGTGAACTTGAGCAGCTTCAGTACGTTGTCGAATGAAGTCAGTGACAGCAGGGCCGCGTTCTGGCTGCGCCACTTCTCGCGCAGACGCAAGCAGGCTCGCGTAATAACACCCAAAGTCCCCTCGGATCCTATGAATAACTGCTTAAGGTCGTACCCAGCATTGTTTTTAAGCATCCGGTTGAGTGACGAGAGCAACGTTCCGTCGGCCAGAACGACCTCAAGCCCCAACACCATCTCGCGCATCATCCCGAACCTGATAACGCGATTGCCGCCCGCGTTAGTCGCGATATTACCGCCGATCGTTGCGCTGCCGCGCGCACCAAGGTCGAGCGGAAACACGAGATTGTGAGCGTCTGCCGCATTCTGCAGTTGTTCGAGGGTTACGCCTGCATCGACAACAGCGGTGCGCGTCATGGGATCGATCTGTGGTTCAGACCGCATCCGCTCCAGGGAAAGCAGTAGCTCGTGCTCTGCGGCGACAGCGCCTTCGACCAGCCCCGTCCCGCCACCCAAGGGCACAACGGAAACGACATGGCGGCGACAAATTTCCAGAATTGCAACAACTTCTTCGGTATTTGCCGGTCGCGCGATCGCCATTGCCTGGCAAGACCCTAACGAGGCCCAGCCAACACCACGGACTCGCACGTCGGCACCGGTCAGCAGCCCCGCAGGATCCAGCAGACTCCCAAGTTCCGTGAGGAATCGGGAGCCCTCAGGATCCTCTTTTTGCCCAGTCATGTACCGTTACCTCGCAGCCGCTATCGGCATCCCGAGCCGACTATGCCATCGGCGCCTGGTGACGCCGCATCGGGCTGAAACCGCCGACCGACCGCCGATGTTACTGGCCTCCGGTTTGCTGCAACCAGACCTCCTGTAGTTCTTTCCAGCCCGTAATCGCGATAGTGCTGCCATCCTCTTCTTTGATCCAGTGCAGCGGTCCGACAAAAGTCATATAGAACTCGCTGTCGATCGGGAAGTAGGTCCTGTCGTGGCGTGCGCTGGACGGCTCGAATCCGTATCCCAATGCATACGCAGTCTCGCCTCCTTCCGCGCTGCCACCCCGAACTTCCATCTTGCCCTTCGTCAACAGGTATTCGCCCGGTCCGATATGAATGTGCGCCGAAAAATGCGACCCGGCCGGGCATTTGTAGTAGGCAGTCCAGGCGCCGATTTCCGGCGAGACATGCAGGAGCTTCCAGCATATCCCGCCGTGAGCAAACGGTTCGGGCATGACTTGCCACCTCACTTCGTCCACATGCACAAACTCGCCTTTCACAGCATCTTTGTTGAAATATGTAACGTCGCCGGCTTTACCGGTAGCAGACTCTGTCGCTGTCGCCATGATGTTTGTCCTCCTTAATTAAGCGGATTCCGGTCGCGCCCGGACGGCGCAAGCACGAATTCACCGTCGTTCTGGCATCGGCTGAGATTATCGGATGCGGCCGAGGCCAGTCCCCACTGTGGATGCAATGTGGCACAACTATGGGTGCATCGCTCCCGCGTAACGCCAAACCGACGCGCAGCGATCCGCAAGACACGGCCAGCAGGCCAGTGTTAGACTTTCCGAAGAACCCGGATCGACATTGGCGGGTTCTGTGGTTTTACCGGATCTTTAGTTCGAAATTAAAGGCTTAGCCGAAAGATACCTCAGGGAAGTTCCAGTTCATCCGGATTGCCGCTTGCCAGGCATTGACGCCGCCGACCGAGTCCTGGGAGTTTCCACGGAGGGTCAGATGATCGACGCGGACAGAGCTACCCGATGGTCAACTTTGAACCATGCCGGGTCGGAACGGTACGAAGCCTGGGAACACCAGCTCAACACGGTGTACTGCGACTGGACCATGAAACGGCCGCTGGCGTCCGACTTTTTTGCGCGCATCCGACATCGTTCGCAAGATGCTTTGAAAATCATCGACTGCGTCTGCGACCCCTGTGGCGCCACCCGTCATCCGAAGATAATGGGGCGGGACCCGAGGGAGATCCTCGGATTGCAACTCGTGCTGGACGGCCGTGAGACCGTCCAGATCGGCAACGACCGGATCGAACTGACCAAAGGCGATATCCTGCTGTGGGACAATACTCGTCCCATGACGTTTGCGGTGCGTGAACGGCTGCACAAGCTGTCCTTCATCATGCCATTGTCCCGGTTCAGGAACTGGCTGCCGTCTTCCTGGCACTCGATCGAGCGCAAGATTCCGGCCGGTTCGGACGCCGGCGATCTGTTATCCATCTACATGGCATCGCTGTCTGCCCCGTTTCTCGACAGTAACTCAGGCAATGGCGATGCATTGACCGAGGCGACGATCGGGCTCGTCGTTAACGCACTTGGCCACGGAGCTGACGAACCTGCAAACAGTCTGCGAGAAGCGCAAATTTTACGGGTCAAGGGGTTCATAGATCAGCATCTTGACGAACCGGACCTTTCACCTGGCCGCATTGCAACAGCCAACCGGATTTCGGTGCGGTACCTTCATTGGCTCTTCGAACCGCTCGGGTTGACGGTCACTCGCTATATTATTCAGCAACGGTTGCAGCGATGCAGACGCGAGCTTTCAAATCCCGTGATGTGTCGCCGCACGATTTCAGACATTGCTTTTTCCTGGGGCTTTCACAACCCGACCCATTTCAGCCGACGCTTCAAACAGGAATTCGGCTTATCGCCGCTCGATTTCCGACGACGGGAATCCAGCAGCCCTGGGCCCTGATTTTTTCCCGGGACGTCAGGCGTTCAGCGCCATTCCGGCAAGGGACTGCGCAGAAAGAATCTCTATCCAATAACCATCGGGATCCCTGATGAATGCCAGGCCTTTCATCCGGCCGTCATCTGGACGCTTGACGAACTCGACCCCAAGCTCATCGAAACGGCGACATGCTTCGCCCACATCAGGAACACTGAGGCCGATGTGGCCGAAGCCACGCGGTTCGCTATTGCCGTCGTGGTAACCGGCGAACTGTGAATCGGCGTCGGTTCCCCAATTGTGCGTCAATTCGAGCGTAGCCTTTTGTCGAAAGGTGTAGACCGCCCTGTCCAGGTCGGCAGATGGCACCGGCTCGTCCTCCGGTCGGACATACGCCATGAAATAAAGCGAAAACGACATCTCGGGAAAGTCGAAACGCTTCAGAAGACTCATGCCGAGCACCTCGGTGTAAAAAGGAATCGAGCGGCGTGGATCCTTTACACGGATCATGGTCTGGTTGAATACAAATTCGTGTGTGGCCGCATCCGGCCGGTGTTGCATTTCCCTGATATCGGGAAATGGCGCCTTGTCTGTCATCACTGCGTCTCCTCTGCCTGTAGATGGTTCCCGGTTTGCGGAAGGCAATGCTAGCCCAAAAGGTACGGCCACCGTGATAGCGGGAGTGCAACCCAGGATTGCTCCAGATGTAGGGCAGGATTTCCGGGTTACGCTGCCAATCGGGTCAGCTTGCACTAGCCGTCAGGTCATCGATGCCAACTTCCGTAACATCGGATAGACCATTGTCAAAATATTGCATTCGACATGCGCATTCGGGGGAGACAAATGCGAGCAGAGCAGATCAAGCTCACGACCGCGGCCGGTTTCACCGTGCTGATGGCGGCCACCGGGCTGCCCGCGGGATTGGCAGTGGCACAAGAGGGTCGTGCCGACGTCCTCGAGGAAATCGTCGTTACAGCGAGAAAGCGTGAGGAGAGCCTGCTGGAGATACCGGATTCCGTCAGCGCGATTTCCGGCACCGCGATCGAGCGCGGCCGGATCATCGGCCTGGAGGACATCGGCCACGTTACGCCAAACCTTAGCCTTTCGACCCGCGCGGATGGATTCCCGAACGTCGCCATTAGAGGCGTTGGTTCATTCGGCAACACGCAGGGTGTCGGATTCTACCTTGACGACGTGCAACTGTTCTCAGATGCGTCGTCTCGCTTCGGCGATCTGGAAAGAATCGAGGTCCTGAAAGGGCCTCAGGGCACGTTGTACGGCGGCAGCAATATCGGCGGTGCCGTACGATTTATCACTGCCCGCCCCGATGCCGAGAAGTTTTCCGGCAACGTGCAGGGGCTAGCTGGCGGGCAGAGCATCCGGGAATTCGAGACCAACTTGAATGTGCCGTTGGCCGACAGTAGTTGGGCCATACGCTTCTTCGGCTTTACTGCAGCGGACGACGGCTATCACGTGAACAGCAACCCGATGCGGGTCAATGGTGGCGTTGGAACGGGAGATCGCGACATCGGCCAGCGCGACGAAAGCGGCTTCCGTGTGTCTGTTGCCGGGCATCTTTCGGATCCCCTGTCGGTCTTCGCTACCGTCCGGTGGAACGAGTTCAGCGGGCCGAACAACCTCTGGACCATCGAATTCGACCAAGACTTCGACTATCCAACGGAAATCGATCGCAGCATCAGTCCCCGGCACGACCGTGAAACCTATTCCGGTTCGCTGGAGTTCAACTACGACTTTGCCTGGTTCATCCTCACATCCGTGAGCTCTTTTACCGATACGGAAACCGACCGGCAGACTGATATCGACGTTACCGAGGAGTTCATCGTCGGCTTGTTCAGGCCGCAGCGCTTCGATGTATTCACACAGGAACTGCGACTGACTTCGACGGGAGAGGGGCCATTCGAATGGCTGGCAGGACTCTACCATATCGATCTGGACGAAGAGATGACCTCCGAGCTGTTCATTTACGACGCTGCGGATGCACTCGGCGCCGGCATGATTCCAACCGCTGAACAGGAAACCACTGCGCTGGCGCTTCCGTTCGAGTTTCGTGATCGAAACCGCAAGCAGTACGCGGCGTTCGTCAACACAAGCTATCGTTTCGGTGACCTGGAGATCGGCGCCGGCGCACGAGTCGATCGCTGGCGAGTATTCACACGAAACCGGGCGAGTAACATCAATGGTGTGCAGGAGGAAATCGAGTTCGTTCCGCGCGCATCGCTGAGCTACTTTCTTAGCGAGTCGGGCAGCAACGTGTATGCGACGGTGTCGCAGGGTTTCGAGCCGGGAGGCTTCAATCTCACCAACTTTGCGGGTTCAAACGAGCTGTTCGGGTTCAACGCCGAAGAGGCTACGAACTTCGAATTGGGATACAAGGGAGACATACTGGACGGGCGCGTGACGCTGACTCTCGCGGCGTTCATGATCGACTATCAGGACCGCCAATTTGAACTGCAAACAGCCGATCCGGTGACCGGTGATATCGTCGAGGGAATCCTGAACGCAGGAAATTCCGAGCAGTATGGCGCGGAATTCGATCTGCAGTGGGCGGTCAACGAGCGACTCAATATTTCCTTGGGCGGAGGCTTCGTCGAGGCGGAATGGGACGCCGGCAGCATCCTTGGGGACGGCACCGATATCAGCGGCTTGACGCCGCCCTTCATGCAGGAATCGAGTCTCGTGTTCGTTGCTGATTATGAGCAACCGACCAATTACGATCTGACGTTCATCGGACGGCTGCAGGTCAGCGACAACGGTCGATTCGAGACCGACCTGGCGAATACATTTCACAACCCCGGCTATACGATTGCGAATCTCCACCTCGGCATCGCCAGGGAAAATTGGGAACTCGGACTGAATATCGAGAATCTGTTCGATGAAAAGTATCACACCGATACGACGGTTTGGCCCAACTTCAGCCCATTGATCGCACAGCCACTTTTCATCATTGCAACCCTCGGACAGCCGCGCCTGGTAACCGGAAGCGTCACAGTCCGGTTCTGAGACCTGCGTTGGCAGCAATCGAAGCAGATCAAGCTCGCTGTTTTCCAGGAACAACTGCGGAAAAGTAGTCGGTGCCGCCAAGGCATTACCGTCAACGACCGCGGGAAGGCTCTATCCGACGCCGAAGTCGTCGCTTACTTTCAACCGATGGTGACCGCAACGCTCGGGTTCTTTAGGTCGAACATGCTGGATCCGGACAGCTACCCTGCCCCAGCGAAGGTGGCCGACCTATCCGAGAGATATCTTCGATTGATGACTGCCGGAGAATTGCCTTAATCGGCCTAGAACAGGCCTAGAACCGGCCTAGAACTGGCCTAGAACCGTTATGACTTATTGTGACAATTTGTCCACGGACGTCTCCAGTTTCCCTATAAATAACAGGTGCTTAAAAACGCCCGAAAGCATTAGGGAGGCAGGGACCGGAGGTTCAAATCCTCTCACCCCGGCTGGACTTTCCCATTCCATTCATCTATTTAGCGTCAACTTACTAGTGTACCCCGTCGTCCATAATGGATCATTGTCGCGCGCGATCTTTCGTGGCT
>JBBDSK010000012.1:0-12828 GCA_040904985.1 Woeseia sp.
CCCGCGATATTGGCTGATTTCGGCGGCTAATTCGCGAGGCTGATTCGGGAGAGGCTGATTCGTGACACCCACCGTTTTCTATCAGAGGCTGATTCGGGACACCCACCGTTTTCTATCGGGGCCAATTTGGGGCTAATTCGGGACACCCACCGACCTCTATTGAGGCAGCCGTCGCCAAGTCTCTGTAAATACTGAAGAAATGCCTGCCAGAACCTAATTATTCCATGGGTGTCCTAGTTTTTAGCGGCCAGCCTGTCATCCAGGCCCGACGACTTTCGGATGCGTCGGGCGGGCTTCGGCGGCAGATTCTACTGTTGATTCCAGGACCGGCCCGGGCGTCGGAGTACGCTCCGGGCGAATTGGCGGTGCGGCCAGCGTCCGCGCAGGACCGCTTCCTGGATTTCCCGTTTCGCTCGTTCCCCAGGTGTAAGGAGATTCCCATGAGATCAGCGTTAACTTTGACTGCCGTCTTCATATCTTTGGCCGGCGTCGCGCAGGCGGCCGACAACGGCTTTTACGCCGGCGGCGGCATCACTCGAACCAGCATCGACACCGGTACCAACTTCGTCGAAGACGCTCCTGATTTCAGCCTCGATGATGATGACAACGGCTTCAAGGTGATTGCCGGTTTCCGCCCGCTTGACTGGTTCGCAGTCGAGGCCAACTACGTGGACTTTGGCAGTGTCGCAGGCGCCAGAACCGGCATCAGCCCACCGAGCGGCTCGTTCGAGCTGACCGGTTTCGATGCGTTCGCGGTCGGGTTTCTGTCGGCTCCGTTCGTCGACGTATTCGCCAAGGCGGGGCTCATTCGCTGGGACAGCGATTCGGCAGCCAATGTCGGCGGTGTCGACTTCCGCGACAGCGATTCAGGCACCGACTTCGCCTACGGCGCCGGTGTGCAGGCGAGTCTCGGCAGCCTGGCCGCACGTCTGGAATACGAGCGTTTCGAAGTGGACGACACTGATGAGGTGGCGATGATCACGCTCGGACTGACCTATACATTCCTGTAGTACCCGGTCCTGGTAATTCAGCGCAGGGCGCCCGGGAAGGCGTCCTGCGCGCCCGCTACCCCCGCCTCAATCCGGCACCTCGAACTGCGGATTCCACACCACTTCCCACAAATGTCGGTCGGGGTCTTCGAAATAGCCCGAGTAGCCGCCCCAGAACGTGTCATGCGCCGCTTTGATGATTGCGGCCCCGGCTGCTTTTGCCTGTTCCATCACCTGGTCGACTTCCCGTTTCGACGCCACGTTGTGCCCCAGCGTCATTTCCGCGGTGCCGGGCCCGCCCGCCGGCAATCCGGTGTCGGCCGAGATGCTGAGCCTCGGCCACAGCGCGAGTTTCAGGCCGTCCTGCAAATCGAAAAAGACGACGGCGCCATGCTCGAACTGCGTACCGACCACGCCTTCCGTTTTCAGCCCGAGACCGTCGCGGTAAAACCTGAGGGAGCGCTCCAGATCATCGACGCCAAGCGTTATTACCGTCAGACGTGGTTGCATAACGCCAACCTGCTGTCACTGCTCGATGACGACCATCGCACCGTCGATGAATTGCGGGATAACCTCCAGCACGTCGTCCCGATCGATCCCGTCGAGTTTACGCGCCAGCGCATCCGGCGTCAGTACCTCGCCGTACCAAAGCCAATCCCTGGCCCGCGCCCTCGCCAGTTCCTCGTTGCTTTGGGCGCTCGACCGGTGCCGGCCGACGAGGTGCTGCCGCGCTTCGTCGATCTCCGCTTGCAGCGGGGGCTCCTTTTCCAAACGCTCCAGTTCGGACTCGAGCAGCGCTTTCAGCGCCGCGACCTTGTCCGGATCGACGCCGACGGACAGAGTGACCCAGCCATTCTCCCCATCCGAGCGATACCGGCTGTCGATGTAATACGCCAGGCCCCGGTTGGATATCGCTTCCTTGCCGAGCCGGCCCTCATAATCGTGACTCAGGATGTACCGAAGTATCTGCCACGCGCCGGATGTGGCGTCATCGGGCCCTGGAGCCGCCACGACATAACCCAGCTGCGCCTGGGCCACCGGCCGGCCCAGATTGATCTCGATATCGTCGCCCGGGACCGGCTGCGCCCGCTGTACCGCCGGAACAGCACCATCGCTGTCGCCGAAGCTCCGTTCGAGAAGGTCGAATGTGGTTTCGGCATCGACATCACCGCTTACAACGATAAGCGCCGGCACCGGCGGCGCTGCACCGGCACTGGCGCTCGACATCAGCGTATCGAATACCTGCTCCAGGCGCGTTTCCGGATCTTTGGAATCGGCTTCCGCCTCGCCCTTTGCCACACTGCCGGCACGAAGCGCCTCCTGCGCCATCCGCACCGTCTCCGCCAGTTCGCCGGCCCTGAAGCGCCAGACGAGCGAAGAATGATTCCGGACCGGGTTATTGCTCAACGCGTTGGCCGCAAGGGTATTGTTGCCCGGCATCACGAGCTGCAGCCAGCCGGACGGGGAAACGTCCGATGGTTGAACGATGACCGGAATGCCGCCGCGCAGGCGCCGCACCTCCGGCGGGGGCACCCGCTGCGTGTCCAGCGGCTCCGGATTACCCTTGTCGACTGAATTTGCCCGCGGCCTTTCGACAAGTGCCTGCGCCTCCGCCCTGTCTTCACCCGGCACATGCCAGCCGATGGTACGGCGCTGCGGCAATAACCACCTCCGCGCGACCCGCTGCACGTCCGTCGCCGTGACGGCCTCAACCCGCCGCGGCAGCTCCAGCAGTCGCTCGAGCGCGTTCAGCCCGTCGAAGAACGCCAGCTGGTGCGCCGCGTCCTCGGTCGTCTCCACGTCATAGACCAGCTCATCGAGAACGCTGCCAATTGCGGCGGCCACTGCGTCCTCCGGAACATTATCGCGCAAGTTGGCAATACGACTTTCGATTGCCTGCTCGAGAGCCGTCTCATCGCCATCGGCCGGTATCGTGCCGCCGACGATCAAAACGTAATCCTGGGCGGAAGGTGGGTACCACGTCGTCACCTCGTCCGCGACCCCGTGAAGAAGCGACTCATCCCGGGCCGAAGTGCCCCAGTCGTTCTGCCGGAAGTTGACGCCGGAGCTTGCCCCGAGCATAGCCTCCAGAACAAGAAACGCCGGAAAATCCGGATCGCTCGCCGCCGGCGCCCGATAGCCGATCATGAATCGCTTGACCGACGTGTCGGCATAAAGGCGGACGCGGCGCTCCCCTTTTTGCAAGGGCTCGATCGTGTGCGGCAGGGGCGTCGGCGCCCGGCCCTTCAAGCCGCCAAACAGTTTTTCGATCCGCCGGCGCACCTTCTCGCGATCGAAATCGCCCACAACCGCCAGCACGGCGTTCGCCGGCTGGTAGTGCCGCTCGTAAAATGCCACGACCTCTTTATGTGTCAGGTTCTCAATATCGCTCTCCCAGCCGATCGTGTTATTGCGATACGGGTGGGCCTGGAACGAAGTGAAAAGTATCGCGTCGAGGAGCATCGAGGTGGGGTAGTTCTCGTACATGTGCATTTCGGCCAGCACCGCACCGCGTTCGGCTTCCATGTCCTCGCGCGCGATCCGCAGGCGCGCGATCCGGTCGGCCTCTATCCGCAGCAGCAAATCGAGATGCTCTTTCGGCACTGTGGAAAAGTAGGTTGTCTGGTCGGTCCACGTGTAACCGTGCCATTCGCCGCCTGCCGCGTAGATGGAACTGACGAGACCGGTATCGGGAAAATTATCCGAGGAGCGGAAAGCCATGTGTTCCAGAAAGTGTGCAATGCCGGTCTGGCCATACGATTCATCACGCGCACCGACACGGTAAAGCATTTGCGTACTAACGACGGGGAAGTTTCTGTCCTCGAGCAGGATGACGGTGAGCCCGTTGTCCAAACGTTCGACGGAGGCGTTGCGCAGGTCGAGCCCGGCAGACGCGGTCCCTCCGCACAACACCATTAGCCACACGGCTGCGATTCCACATTTATGCTGCTGGCGCACTGGCGTCTCCCCGCTTGGCTGCCCGTGGAGTTTAGCGTCGATGACCCTGTCAACACACGCCGAGTCCACCATGTAAAAGGCGCAGGCACCGGGCGTGGACTCCCCCCAGGCCAGGCCGTACACTCGAAACCCCCCATACAACACGGTATTCCTGCATGCGATACACGGTGAGAGCGATGCTCGGGCTTCTGACTGTTTTTCTGGTTCAGTCCGCGGCAAGCCAGGACAACGCTCACGAAGTCATGGCGAAGGAAATTTTTGCGGAGCTTATCGCCGCCAATACCGCCCCGAGCGGCGGCAACGATATGCGCCGCGCCGTTTCAGGTCTGGTCACCCGGCTGAAGAATGCCGGTTTTGCTGATGAGAATCTGCACGTCGTCGGCCAGACGGAAAAACTCGCCAACCTGGTCATCCGCTACCCGGCTACTGATCCCGTTGCACGCCCACTGCTCATGATGGCGCACCTCGACGTCGTCGAGGCATTGCCGGAAGACTGGACCGTCGACCCTTTCGTGCTTACCGAACGGGACGGCTACTACTACGGCCGCGGCACAACCGACAACAAGGCCGGTGCGGCGATCATGGTTTCGAACTTCATCCGCATGAAGCGGGAAGGTTATCAGCCGGCGCGCGACCTTATTATTATGCTGACCGCTGACGAAGAAACCACTGGCGGCGGCGCACAGCTCCTGGTTGGCCGGCACCGGGAGCTGGTCGATGCAGAGTTTGCGCTCAACACCGACGGTGGAATGATCATTCTGGAAGGTGACGATCCACGCGCGTTCATCATGCAGACCAGCGAGAAGGTCTACGTCAGCTTCACATTCGAGGCAACGGACCCGGGCGGTCACAGCTCCGTACCGCGCTCCGACAGTGCCATTTCCCGTTTATCGCGAACGCTGGTAGATCTTGAAGAGTTCAACTTCCCCATCGATCTGAACGAAACCTCTCGTTCGTTTTTCAGGCTCTGGGAACCGATGGCGCCGGCCGAAGCGCGCCCGCTGATCCAGGGTATTCTCCAGAACCCGGAGGATCCGGCGCTTTCGGCGAAGCTGGTCGAATTTCCCTACTTCAATGCACTGGCCCGCACCACCTGCGTAGCCACTCAGCTCGATGGCGGCCATGCGGAGAACGCCTTGCCGCAAACGGCGCGCGCAACCGTAAATTGTCGTGTCCTGCCGCAATCCTCAGCCCGGGAAACGCTCAACGTATTGACCGCAATGGGCGCGAAAAACGGCGTAGCGGTAGCACAGATCGCGGAGGCCATTGCGAGCCCGCCGTCGCCGCTGAAACCTTCCATCGTGGAGCCAATAGAGACGGTGGCCGAGGAGATGTGGCCCGGCATTCCGGTGATTCCGGAAATGAGCACCGGGGCGACCGATGGACTTTTCGTACGCAATGCAGGCATTCCGGTTTACGGCGTTTCGGCCATTGCCGAGGACCCTGATGATTTTCGCGCACATGGCCAGGACGAGCGCATCCGGGTCGAGTCCTACTTCGATGCACTGGAATACTGGTATCGACTGGTGAAGAAATTGTCGCGGCCCTGAAAAGCCGGGCGCTGGTAGCGGTGACTCCTTGCTGCAGCGTGCGCTGGCTAAAGTTGTTATCGCTCCTCTTCCTGGGCAGCGCGCCGACCGCGGCCGTCGCGGTGGATGCGCTGAACGGCCGGATAGCCGCGATTACCGCTGAGGACTGGGCTCTTTCCGGTCTGGAAGTGGCACTCGAGTTCGGCGAGACACTCGCGGCCGAAATCCGGATCGACTTGCTCGTATTGCCTGCCGCGAAGCTTTCGTTGCGGGACACCCTTGTAACGTGCCGGCGCTTCGACATCACTCTTGAGGAAGCTCGCTGCCGCGATGCCATTTTTACCGTCGTACTTCCGGGCGCCGGGCGCGAAACCTTTTCCGGTGAAGTCTCGCACCGATTTACCAGTGGCACGACTCGCTTCACGCTGCGCGACCTTCCGCTGGCGGAAGGCCATGTGTGGCTGCACGGAACCGCCTCCGAGACCAGGCTCGACCTGGAGTTCAGGGGCGAGGGCCTGCAACTGGCTGCACTTGCGGCAATGGGCGCGGAGATCGATTCCGGCCTGGGAGCCTGGTCCGCCGCAGGCACGGCCAGCGCGTCCGGGGCTCTTGCTCTGGAAAGCGGCGCAGTCTCCGGTGTTTCCCTGCACGCCGAGCTTGGCGACGCCTCCGTCTCCAATGAGTCGGGAACCGTCGTGGCCGAGGCCCTGCGCGCCCGGCTCGACGTCACGGCCAGCGAATCGGCGGCGGGATACGACTTCACCTCCCGTTTCTTTGCCGATGCGGGCGAAGCCTATGTCGAGCCTTTTTATGCGAATGTTAATGAACACGCGCTGACGTTCGAGCTCGACGGCTTCCGCCATAGCGCGGGCGACCTGGAGTTCACACGGTTCAACTTCACACAAGCGTCTCTGATCGAGGCCGCCGGCACACTAAGCATCAGGGTCCCGCAGAGCGAGGACGCCGAGACGCTTGTCAGTGGCTCGGTCCAGCTACAGCAGTCCTCGGTCGAGGCCATCTATAGCGGCCTCCTGCAGGTATTCCTCGCCGGCACGATTGCCGGGAGTCTGGAGACCGAAGGCACCGTCGCCGGCAACATGACTTTCGACAAAAACGCACTCCTGCACGCCGATCTCTTTCTGAGTTCTGTAACAGTGAACGACATGGATCAACGCTTTTCTGTCAGTGGACTGGAGGGGGAAATACACTGGCCCGGTCCTGCCGGTGTCGTCGAAGATTTGAAGCCAAGCCGCCTTGACTGGCAGTCTGCTAGCGTCTACGCAATTCCATTGCAAGCCGGTGAACTGGTAGCTGCGCTTGGCGGTGATGACCTGCGGCTGCTCGAGACTCTGCGCATTCCTGCTATGGGCGGCGCGCTCGTCGTTAATCGCCTTGTCGTCAAGGACTACGGCAAAGACGACGCAAGCGGCCTGCTGGATGCGACGCTCGAACCGGTGCAGCTGGGCCAGCTCTCCAGCGCCTTCGGCTGGCCCGCGTTTTCGGGGACGCTTGGCGGGCAGCTTCCGATGATGCAGTACAACGACGGGGTCCTGACGGTCGGCGGCAGCCTGAGGGCCAACGCCTTCGGCGGCGGGATCGAGTTTGCCAACTTGCGCCTGGAGCAGCCCTTCGGCCTGGTGCCGCGGCTCAGCGGAGATCTGCGCCTGCGACGGCTCGACCTCGAGCAGTTGACCAACACGTTTTCCTTCGGCTTGATTCAGGGACGGTTAAGCGGAGACGTGACAGGCTTGGATATGGTTTCCTGGCGCCCGGTAGCGATGGACTTGAGCCTCTATACCACCGTGGACGACTCCTCTCGCAAGCGAATAAGCCAGCGGGCGGTCGAAAATCTGGCCAGTGTCGGCGGCGGCGGTGCCGCGGCGGCGCTGTCATCCGGCTTCATGAAGTTTTTTCAAGAGTTTTCCTACACAAGAATCGGCCTACGCTGTGTTCTTGCCGATGGTGTCTGCGCAATGAGCGGCGCGGGTCCGGCCGGTGAAAACGCTTTCGGCCAGGGTTATTACATTGTAAAAGGCAGCGGTCTGCCGCGCATCGATGTCGTGGGCTACAGGCATCAGGTAAGCTGGACGGAGCTGGTGAGGCAGCTGGGCAGCATCACGGCAAGCGGGCCGCCGGTCGTGAATTAGCGTTCGAGTTCTGACAGTTAATAACGTGACAATGGGGAGTTTCGGCAATGACCAAGGTGTTAATCGCGATAACGACTCTGCTGGTCGTTCTTGTGACGGCGTGCGTCACTATCAACGTCTACTTTCCGGAGGCGCAGGCTGAGCAGGCGGCGGATCGTATCATCGACAAGGTGCGCGGTGAGCAGGATGGCCCAGGGGCTTTCCTGAGGCGGAACGGCTTTTCGGAACCGGTGATGATAGCAGCGGCGCGGCAGGTCTCGGGTTTTTTCATCAGTGAAGCGAAGGCCCAGGCCGACCTCGACTTCGACAAGCCTTCCGCTGTCAAAACGGCGCTGGAGAATTCACTGGCCAGCCGCTTCAAACAGCTGAGGCCTTTCTACGACTCCGGTGCCATCGGTATGAACGAATCAGGAACCATAGAAATACGTGATCGTAATCTCGTGCCGCTCAAGGACCGGAACTCCCTGCTGCAACTGGTCGCCGCGCAGAATAACGACTGGAACGCTCTGTATGCGGAAATCGCGACTTTGAATGGTCACCCGGAATGGGCCGATAACATTCGCCGCATCTTTGCCAGCCGCTGGGTCGCGAAAGCGGACGCTGGCTGGTGGTACAAGGACGGCGGCAACTGGAAGCAGAAATAGACGCCTGATGCGCTGTTGCCGCAAAATCTTGCGGCAGCGGCGTCAGTTCCGCTCGCGCTGCCGGAAAGGACTGTTTTCCAGGAAGCGATCCTGCTTCGGCGTATATTGCTCGGCCTCTTCCTCGGTCAGTTCCTTGACGAGGATCTGCCAGCGCACGAGGTCGGCATCGATACGCAGCTGATAGCTGCCGCCCTCGTCGAACAGCTTCACACCATTGCCCATCTCCCTGGTCTGTACAACAGAACCCTCGTGCAGGCCGGTCTTGGCATCCATCAGCGAAATCTCGATGGACATGGACTGGGGAAAATCGCTGAACACGCGCCAGTCGAGAATCCAGGGCGCCTCGACTTTGAATGGCGCCGTGGTGCTACTGGCCGAGCCGGTGAATTCCAGCCGCTCTTCCTGCGCTTGCACGACGGTAGCGAAAAAGCACAGGACAACAGCCGCCGTCCAGCGCCTGCTCGACATTCTCTCGACGGTTCCAAACCCTGTTGCGTCCATCCTGACCACTCCTGTTTCTGCCTGCCGCTCACTTTACTCTACGGTCTTTAGTCGCCGGCCACGGGCCGGAGTTCACCGGAAATCAGGCAGTCACGTCTGTCGCCACGCAATACCTTCAGTGGCACCAGGTACGCGCCGCAATCGACACGATTCTGGCGTCGGATTGTAGCAGCACCCGCGCCCGGCGACGCTTGACGGGAACCGATGCATGGGGCTTCATTGCCGCACAAATTGTCTCACTCCGAAACGATCAGTCGCCCCCACTCCTCATCCAACGGCGCTGGATTACTGTAAGATCGGCGGCAGGGGGATTGCTTTGGAAGAACTGATAGAACAAGCGGTTCAGGTTGGTTCGCTCGTCCTGAGCTATATCAATCGGCCGGCGTTGATCTCGCAAGGGATCATCATAGCGGTACTCCTCGTGCTGGCAAGGGCATCGGCCTGGTGGGCGGAGCCCAGGTTTCAGGAACAGGCCAGCCGGATCAGGGGAATGCCTGCGCTGCATCGAGTCGCCGACATCATTCTGCGGCGCCTGGTGTGGGTTTTCCTGGTGGGCTTCCTGACGATAGGGTATGTCCTCGTTCAAAGCGTCGGGTGGCCGGAAAGCAGCGCCCTGCTCTCGACCGCTTTGTTGCTGGCGCTCGCCTGGCTCGTCATATCCGTCGTGTCACAGGCGATAAACAGTCCGACGGTAGGGCGAGTGTTTGCCGTCGTCGTGTGGGTCTACGTCGCGGCGACGATTCTCGGCATCACGGAAAACGCCGCGGCCGTCCTCGACAGCGTCGGCTTCCAGATCGGCGACTTCCGCCTCACGGCGTTGTTTTTCCTCAAGGCAATTTTGCTGCTGGGTCTCCTGTTCTGGCTTGCTGTCAGCATCGGGACTTTTCTGGACGAGCGAATACAGCGATCGCAGGAGCTTACTCCCTCCCTGCGTGTGCTGATCGGCAAGATTTTGCGGGCATTGCTGATCGTCGCTGCCGCGGTCATCTGGCTCTCCGGGCTTGGCATCAACCTCACGGTATTCACGGTATTTTCCGGCGCCATCGGTGTCGGCATCGGCTTCGGGCTGCAAAAGGTCGTGTCGAACCTGTTTTCCGGAATCATCATCCTGCTCGACCGCTCCATAAAGCCGGGCGACACCATCTCACTGGGTGAGACCTTCGGCTGGATTCGCGAGCTTCGCGCTCGCTTTGTTTCGGTCGTCACGCGCGACGGGCGCGAGTATCTGATTCCGAACGAAGATTTCATCACCCAGGAGGTCATCAACTGGTCCTATTCCGATGAGCTTGTACGCATAGATGTGCCCTTCGGTGCGTCCTACGACTCGGATCCACACAAAGTCCGCGCCGTTGCCATCGAAGCAGCCGCCGCAGTGCCGCGGGTCGTGGAATCGCAGCAGCCTGTCTGCTGGCTGACGGCATTTGGCGATTCGTCACTCGATTACATACTGCGATTCTGGATCCGGGATCCGCAGAACGGGCTTACAAACGTCCGCGGCACCGTCCTGCTCGCCGTGTGGGATGCTTTCAAGGCAAACGATATCGTCATTCCTTACCCGCATCGGGTGGTGGTGATGAAATCGTCACCGGAACGCGAAAAAAGCGAAATAGCCGATTGAGCAGGGCTTGCAGCGCTCGGCACTGAGCCCTCATATAATAAGAGTCGCCTGCTGTTGAATCGCGCCGCTGGTTGTCCGCCTGCGCTGGTCCGGCTTAATCCCCTCAGGTATCATTCGGGCGCTTGGCTGAACTGGTCTGGGGGACGGATGACTCAAAGTGTATTGGCGACTGGTCTTTTGCGCATTCCTGCAGTCGCCATCGCTCCGGCATCGTCGCTGCAGCAGCCCGCCCGGCGCGGACCGGATCCATCCCGCGCAACGTTTTCCGCAGTTTCCAGCCCTTCCGGCGCTGTCGGGAATTTGCCGACCGATTACTTTTCCCGCGGCTACTAAGCAATGTTCATGACCGCGCCCTGGGCGATTTCGGCTGCGCTCCTGATACCTGTTGCGGCGTCGCTGGGCGTCCTGCTGGCCGGACGCAGCCCAAACCTGCGCGAAGCGGTTTCGCTGCTGGCCGCCGCCATGCTGTTCGTGGTGGTTGTCTCGCTGGTGCCGGAGGTGGCCGCCGGGGCCCGCCCGTCGCTGTCGGCTTTCGAGCTATTTCCCGGCATCGAAATCGCTTTTCAGGTCGAGCCCCTCGGCCTCGGCTTCGCACTGATCGTCTCGTTCCTCTGGTTTATCACCGTCATGTACGCAATCGGTTACATGCGGGCTCACCACGAGCAGAACCAGACGCGCTTCTACCTCTACTTTGCGCTGGCGATAGCCGCGACGATCGGCGCCGCCCTGGCGGCCAATCTCCTGACGCTTTATCTCTTCTATGAGGCGCTGACGCTCGCGACTTACCCTCTCGTTACCCACGGCGGTACCGGAAAGGACCGCGCGGGAGGCCGCACCTACCTCGGCATTCTGCTCGGCACGTCGCTGGTCTTCCTGCTGCTGGCGATGGCCTGGACGTACACGCTTACCGGCACACTGGACTTTGTCGATGGCGGACTCTTTGTCCGCGACGGCAACCCGGTCGCCGGGGCAACGCCGCTGTTGCTCGCCGTGCTGTTCGCGCTGTTCCTGTTCGGGACGGGCAAGGCCGCACTGATGCCGTTTCACCGCTGGCTGCCAGCCGCCATGGTTGCGCCGACGCCGGTATCGGCGCTGTTGCATGCCGTTGCAGTCGTGAAACTGGGCGTTTTTACCATTCTCAAGGTCACCGTGTATATTTTCGGTCTCGACACGCTGACGCAGTTCGACGCCACGGAGGTGATGCAGTATGTCGCGGCGGCCACTTTGCTGATCGCCGCCGTCTTTGCCCTGCGCGAGGACAATTTGAAGCGGCGCCTTGCCTACTCCACGATAAGCCAGCTCGCCTACATCGTGCTGGCCGCAACGCTGGCCAACCGGCTGTCACTCATGGCCGGCAGCCTGCATATTCTGGCGCACGCCTTCGCGAAGATTACGCTGTTCTTCTGCGCCGGCGTCATCATGGTTTCGTTGCACAAGACGACCGTGACGGAAATCCGCGGCATCGGGCGCAAGATGCCGGTCACTATGACGGCCTGGGTCATCGCCAGTTTCTGCGTGATCGGCCTGCCGCTGACCGGCGGCTTCTGGAGCAAGTGGTATCTTGCGCATGGCGCACTGGAAGCCGGAGAGCCGCTGCTGATGGGCGTTGTCCTGCTGGGATCCCTGCTGGCCATGGGTTATCTGCTGCCGCCCGCGGTACGCGCGTTTTATGCGCCCGATACGGCAGCGGATGACGCGAGGACGCGCGTCACGGAGGGACCGTGGCCGTCCGTACTGGCGCTGAGCCTGACAGCGGCAATCAGTATGCTGCTGTTCTTTGCCGTACAGCCCGTTTTCCGACTCCTCGAAACCTTTGCCAACTGAGACGATGAACCAAGCCGACAACAAGCCTGACGCAGGCAACAACGACAAGCCGCTGTTCTGGGTCACGCGCGAAGGCGCGCGCATTGCGTTGATCGCGCTGCACGTGGCGGCGGCTCTTGTTGTGCTGATCGAGCTCGTTTTTCCGTTTCCGGAGGACTCTCATGCCGTCGAGCGTGTTCATGCGCTCGATTTTCTGGCGTCCTACGCCATCTACGGCTTTGTCGCCTGCGTCGTTCTCGTGCTGCTGGGCCGCATCCTGCGGCGTCTCGTCATGCGTGATGAAAACTATTACGGCGGCGGGCAATGATTACCGAATCGTTTCCGCTGCACCTGGACTGGGCCGGCTGGGTTAGCCTGCCGCCGGCGCTGCTGTTTTTTGCTGCCGCAATTCTGCTGGGCCTGATGCGCGGGGATTCGTTCCACAGGCTGCGGCAGATCGTTCTGCTGGCGACGCCCGTTATCGGCGCAATGAACCTGCTGACCCTAGACACCGGCAGTTCATTCGTCTGGAACGTGTTGCAATTCGAATTGGTGCAATTGCGAGTCGATCGCCTCAGCATGCTGTTCGGCCTGCTGTTCCACCTCGGGGCGCTTCTCGGGTTCATCTACGCCTTACGC
>JBBDSK010000013.1:0-12803 GCA_040904985.1 Woeseia sp.
TCGTGGCCCTGGCACTCCTCGACCCGCTGAGCGCTGATACCTGGGTCGCGCTGGCCGTCCTGCTCGCAATCCACCATGGGCTCAACAAGGCGGCCCTGTTCCTCAGTGTAGATCTGTTGGAGACGGCGCCGCGGCTAATGCGCCGGTTGCTGTGGCTGCCAGCGGCGGCACTGGCGGGCTTGCCTCTCACATCCGGAGGGCTGGTCAAGCTGGGCCTGAAGAACGCGATCGAAGGTGGACCGGCGGGATTGTCGGGACTGTCGGTCTGGGTTCACGCGACTTCCGTGGTCACGACCCTGCTGATGGTCAGGTTCATGGTTCTGGCTTTCGCAGGGCCGCCACGGGAGGAGCGCCACTCCGCCTGGCCGTGGCTGGTCTTGCTGCTGGCCAGCGCGGGGCTGCCGTGGGCATACGCGTCGCTCCAGTGGCCGGAGCTGGCCAAGCTCTCGTTCGAAATGAGCCAGCTGATCGACGGCGTTGTGCCCATCGCCGCCGGGCTGCTGCTGAGTGTGTTCATGCAACTCTACCTGCGCTCCCGCCACCTTCCGGAGGTGCCGCCAGGCGATCTGCTGCATCTGCGTGTCCGCATTACACGCTTTTCGCTGCGGCTACCCCTGCGCTGGCCCGCGCTAGACTGGGGGGGTCCGCTCGGAGGCATGGAAAATCGCCTGTCGCGGCTGGCAACCGCGCTTGTCTGCGGCGCGCTTCTGATCGGTATTCTGCTGTTTGGCTGACAGAGTCCGCGACTCGCTCCCCGCCTGTTGAAAAGGCGTCCGAGCCGTGACGGCTACTGGCCCGCGTTCTGCGGCCAGCCTCGCCAGCCGGGGCCGCGAACGACCCGGCCAGGCAGCGCACCCGTATGTTCGCCATCCCGGATCACCTGTTGGCCATTTACGAAAACGTGCGCAACGCCGGTGGCGTACTGGTGCGGCTCCTCGAAGGTGGCGTGATCGGTGACCGTCTCGGGATCGAAGATGACAACATCGGCATAAAAGTCCTCCTCAAGCCGCCCGCGGCCGCGAATACCGATGTTGCCTGCGGGGAAGGAGGTCATGCGGCGAATGGCCTCGTGCAGGGGTACGATACCCTCTTCACGCGAATACTTGCCGAGCACTCTTGCAAAAGTACCGTAGGCGCGCGGGTGAGGGTTCGACTTCAGGAATATGCCTTCCGCGGCCGGCGCACTTGCGTCCGAGCCAAAGCTGATCCACGGTTGCGCGACCTTCCTGGCGACATTGTCCTCGGACATCATGAAATAGCTTACATCGACACGGCTGTCGTCCTCGATGACGAGATCGATGGCGGTCTCCGCGGGATCCGTTCCCCGTTCCTCGGCCACCTCCTTCAATGTTTTACCGATTAGCGGTTTCAGTCGGTCGCTGTTGAAGCCGAGCAACAGGATATTCTCCGGCCCGGCCTGCACAAACCGGTTCTCCCAGTCGGCATCCGGATCGTTCATTTCCGCAACGACCCGCGCTCGTATTTCCGGATCTTTCAGGCGGGCGATCCAGGCGTCGTGCCCGCCTTCCTGTACCCACAGCGGCATCGATGCGTTGAGTCCGGTCGCGCTTGCAGGATAGGTATACATGTCGGCCGTGATGCGTAGTCCCGCATCTCGCGCCGCCTCGATCATGCCGAATACGTTCTGCAGCTTGTACCAGTTAGGACGCCCGGAAGCCTTCAGATGGTAAATCTCTGCGGGCGCCCCTGTAATGCTGGCGATCTTGATCAGTTCCGTGACGCCTTCCTCGAGCCGATTACCCTCCGACCGTATGTGTGAGATATAGGCACCGCCGAACTCCGCTGCGGCGCTGACCAGCGCGACCAGTTCGTCGGTGTCGGCAAAATTCGCGGGAGCATAAATGAGCGATGAGCCGACGCCGAGGGCGCCGTCACGCATCGCCTGGCGAACAAGCTCCTGCATTCGGGCGAGTTCAGCCTCGTTGGCGGGCCTGTCCTCGTAGCCGATTTCATGTACGCGCAGAGTTGTGGCGCCGACGTAAGAGGCGACGTTGGGCGAAATTCCCTGGCGGACGAGATACTCGAGGTATTCGTTCAGCGTGGTCCATTCGATGTCGAAGCGTATATCGCCTTGCCGCTCCAGCATCTCCTGTTTCATCGCCTCGTTGAGCGGTCCCATCGAGGAGCCTTCTCCCATTACCTCGAGTGTGACGCCCTGCTTGAGGTCGCTCATGCCGCGCCCGTCTACGATCAGGGAGCGAGTCGCCCAGGACAGCATATTGATGAACCCGGGCGACACGGCCATCCCGTCCGCGTCAATTTCTACGGTGCCCGTTTGTTGCGACAGGTCGCCGATCTTCGCGATTCGATCATCCGAGATGGCCACATCACCCACGTAGGGCAGATCGCCCGTTCCGTCATAAACCGTGCCACCGCGTATGATGACGTCGTAGTCACCTGCTTTTTCGCAGCCGCTCAGGAGGAGGGCAAGCGACACACAGGCCGCGGTGAGGAAGCGGCCGCATGCGGCCAGCGCGTAACGCGAAATTGCCGAGGGATTTTTGATCATCAGGTAAGGTCCGAGCGTCTGCAGCGCCACCGTACAAGCCGTTGGGTGCTAAAGGGAACCGGCGACCTGTTCGACCTCGCGCCAGACGCGAAGCAGGTTCTCGCCGAGAATCTTGCGGATGTCGTCTTCGCTGTACCCACGGCCCAACAGACCGTCGATCAGGTTCGGATAGGTTGAAACATCCTTCAAACCGACCGGCAGGGTATCGCCGACGCCATCATAGTCGGAGCCGATACCGACGTGGTCCACGCTGGTCAGTCCGACGACGTGGTCGAAATGATCCAGAACATCGTTGAGCGTTGCGAAAGGGTAGGGGCCGTGCTCGGCGGCATACTGCTCATCGAAACGGCGGCGCAGCTCGTCGCTGCCTTCCAGGCCTTCCTTCTCGAGATATTCGTCGTAAGCGTCGCCTCTGGCGCTCCCGTAGTCACGAGCTTCCTTTGTCAGAAAGTCCGAGCCGAAATTGATCATGACGGTGCCGCCATCCTCGGCCACTCTGACAATCATGTCATCGGCGATGTTGCGTTCCCACCCGGGCGTGAAATGGCGCGCAGAGGAATGCGACGCAATCACCGGCGCCTTCGTGACTTCCATGACATCCCAAAACGCATCGTCCGAGACGTGGCTTACGTCGACGATCATTCCGAGGCGATTCATTTCGCGCACGACATCGACGCCGAAATCGCTCAGGCCGCCCCAGCGCTTGTTGTCATCGTAAGATGAGTCGGAGATCTGGTTCGCAAGGCCGTGAGCCAGCGTGATGTAGCGAATTCCCCGATCGTAGAAGTGTCCGACATTGGCGATCTCCATTTCGATCGGCGCACCGTTCTCCATCCCCATCGAGAGCGACATGAGGCCTTCGCTAAAGTGTCGCTCCACGTCGACCGGGGACACGGCGAGGGCGAATTTGTCCGGCGAGCCGGCAACAATGCCGTTTACGAGGTCGATCAGCTTCTCGGCGAGTTCGCGGTTGCCCCCCTCGTTCTGCATCGAGGGCGGCGTATATATGGAAAAAAAGGCTGTGTTGAGCCCGCCGGCCAGCCCGCGCGGATAATCGAACTCGCCGCCGACCGTGGCCAGCGAGACGTCGGCCCACTCGTCTTCAAGACGGTACGGCACGTCGATGTGCGTATCGATGATAATCGAAGAGATGGCAAGCGCCTTCGCCTGCCGGCTTGCCTCGGCCGGACGTTCTGCACTTTGCGTCGGCGACGGAGCGTTTTCCGGTCCGCCGCAGGACGCGATCAGCACAGTCGACGCCAGCAGAAATACGCCGATCTGCGTGGAATTAAATTTTGATATCAAAGATCTCACGAACATCCCGCTCCCCGTATTGTGGCTGCGACCGAGCCCCGACGATGGGGCAGTATAGGCAAACCAGCGGGATTTGGCCCGATTGAAAGCTGGCGAGGATGGACCCTGCGTCAAAGAGCGTTGGATGGGCTATGATCGACGGCAGCGTGAATCTGCTTGCCCTCATTATCATTTTTCTGGCACTGGCGGCTGCGGGCGCCGTGATCTATGTGGCCTGGGAACTGTCTTCCGACAAGCCCCCGCCGGAGCAGCGGAAATCCGGCGATATCAGGAATTCCGGTAATCACCGCGAGCCCTGACGACCGCTGATGCGCCTGGATTCCGGGGGTAATCCGAGAGGCGGCGAGTCCAAGCGCGCCGTTACTGCCGATTGCTCCCGCGGCGCGATCCGGTCCCGGTCTCGCTGGTGGCGCGGCTCGACCGTGCGGGCGCAGACCTCGGGGGAGTGCTGGCGCGCGGCGCGCTCCTGGCTGGCGCTGTGCTGCGTGCCGCCGGCGCCGCGCGGGTTCGCGGTGCTGCCTTAGGCGCACTGCGGGCTGGCGCCGTGGCTCGAGGGGTGGTCGATCGCTGCGGCAGCGCCCGTTGGCTGCCCCGCGAGGGCGCCGCCTGCGGACGCGCCGCGGGTGCTCGCGCCGCTTCGTCGCGCGGCCGTGAGCGCCCGGCGGAAGGGGCAGGAGCGCTCCTCCTTGTCCTGACGGCGTCCCGGCCAGCGCTCGAGAATGCTGCATTGTCCCGGCGACTTGCCTCACCGTCGCGTAGCGCATCGCCCCGCGACCGAAAGCGTATGTCGCTGTTGCCCCGCGTAGGGCCCTGAACGGCACTGTTGCTGCTGTCGGCGGAACGGCGCACTGCGTCCCTGCTTGCTGACGCGGCGCCTTCGCGCGACCGGAAGCGGATGGCGCTGTCGCTTGTCCTGCTGCGCTCGCTCCGCTGTGCCTGTTCACGGTCCCGCGCGTGATTACGCCCTGCCTGGTCCCGGCTTGCGGCGAAGCCGCTTCTGGCCGCATCGCCGGTGACTCCGTTTGCTTGACGGTAGCCTTCGGTGGTCCTTTCCCGTCGCGGCTCGCGAAACTGCTCCATGCGCGCCCTGTAATGGCCGGGGCGGGCGCCGCCGTCATGACGCGGGCGCCAGTAGTCACCGTCACGATGCCTGTCGGTCACGTGCCGGTGATGGTTATTCACGTAATAACTGTTGTAAATATTGATGGATGGGCGGCGGTAGTAATGACCGAAATAATGACGGCCGTAGTACGGATGCCCCCAGTAGCTCGAATGGAATACGTGCAGATGATCGGTAGCCCAGCCGATCTGGAACGCGGTTGTGACGCCCCAGAAGTATCCGTGCGCGAAGCTGTGATGGCGCGGGTAGGGGTAGTAGTAGACCGGGTACGGGCGCGGATAATAGTAGTAAACCTGCCGCGGCTGATAATGGACGACCCGCTCGGGCTCATAGTAGGGGACATAGATAATGTCTTCCTCGAGCGGCTGGATTTCGATGGCGCCGTTGTCGTTGCTCGTCACTGTCTGGCGCCTGTCCGACTTCAGGTTGCCCGCCGCGTAGGCCCGGTCGCGAAACTTTTCGACTGCGGCAACGACGTCTGCCTGTTGCTGGATTACGGCTTCACCCAGCCGCCACGTCCAGTCGATGTCGTCGTCCATCATCCGGACGACCTCGGGGTAATTGAGCAGCGCGATAACGGACTCGTCCCAGGATTCGTCGGGCTCGAGGCTGCTGTCCTCTTCGAGGCGCTCGAGAAAGCGCGCTGCCTGGACGAGCTGCAGCGGGTAGGTCGAGGCGGGCAGCACAACGGCAAGCAAGTTGTCCGGGTAAAGCGCCACCGGGCCTACCAGTTCTTCGAGTTCAGCCTGTGACAACAGCGGTGCTTCCTCATCCGCTACGCCGGCAACCTGTTCGACTGTCTGCAGCGGTTCGCCGGACTCATCGACAGGTACCTGGGCCTGCGCTGCGCCCGCCCACAACGTGCCGAGCGCGACCAGCAGCCCCGCCGTGCCGGAAAAAACTGTAACTACCCATTCCTTTTTCATTTGCTGCCTCCGGAGCCATTATCCGCCCACAGGGCACGGATATGGAATCATCCTGATGCGAATGATAATCCCGCAACATGAACAGGCCCTTAACCGGTACCTCTGGCGGCGCGGCGCATCACGTTCTGCGGAAGAAAAAACCTGATGAGGGTTTAAAAAAAAGCCCTAACTCATTGACAATAAGCGCCGTCTTTCGTTCCCCGCTGCGATGCTTCCCGCCCGCGCCGGACTGCGCGGTTGGACTTTTTTATCGGGCAGAGATTTCTTCCTCGTAGACCTGCGACATTGTTCGCGATGCCGTGAGGGCATCTGCAAAGGGCGCCTGTTCCTCGGCCTCTGCCGGCATGCGGCGCAAGCGCCGCAGCAGCAGATAGCCGCCGAGAATCAGGTGAACCACAGCCGTAAATGCGAACAAGCCAACGGCGCCGAGGTATTTCATGGCTATCGATGCGACGATGGGCCCCGTCACGGCACCGATTCCGTACATCAGGAGAAGGCCACTGGACACCATGACGTATTCGTCCTCGCGGGCATGGTCGTTGGAGTGCGCGATGGCGATCGAGTACACGGGAAAGGCGGCCGCCCCCCACAGTCCGCCGAGGAGAACAAGGCCCAGATGCGAGATTGCGCCGGCCGCAAACCAGATCGCGACCGAGACCCCGATGGCAAAAGCCGCCGCAAACGCCATCACATAGCGGCGGTCGACCCGGTCAGACCAGGCGCCGAGCGGCCACTGGCTGGCCGCTCCGCCGAGAACAGCCGCGGTCATGAACCAGGCGGTCAGAGACACGTCCGTCGAAAAAGAAATGGTAAACACCGGCGCCAGCGACCAGAACGAGCCGTTGGCCAGCCCGGTTGCGAGACTGCCAAGCAAACCCGCCGGCGATGTCCGGTACAGACGGCGCATGTCCAGCTTGGAATCGGCGTGAACCTGGCGCGGTGTCGGCGCGGTTGATAGCGCCACCGGCACTGCCGCCAGGGAGACCAGCACGGACGACATGGCGAACAAAGTCATCACGGCGGGATCGTCCAGTAACAGCATCTGCTGCCCGGCTGCCAGCATCGTCATGTTGATGAGCACATAAGTGGAGAAAACCGAGCCGCGATTTTCGTTCGTGGCAGTCTCGTTGAGCCAGCTTTCGATGACGACATAAAGAATCGCGAAGCAGAAACCGGACACAAAGCGCAGCAGGCTCCAGGACCAGAGACTGATCCACATGCCGTGCAGCAAGGGCGCGGCGGAGGCGAGTGCCGTCATGGCGGCGAACACGCGCACGTGGCCGACTCGCTGAACGAGAACTGCACCGCGCCAGCAGCCGACGGTAAAGCCCAGGAAATAGGCGGCGCCGAATACGCCTATGGCGATAGCCGAAAAGTCTTCCATTGTCGCCCGCACCGGCAGCAGCGTGCCCTGCAGGCCTTGACCGGTCAGCAAGATAGCCACGCCGACGAGCAAGGCGGTAATGGATGCGATAGCGCGAATCATGAGAATGCCAGGAAGGAATTTGGCGCGTGTTATAGGTTAATTTTTCGGCGCGCGAAACCCCGGAGGTGGTATTTTCGAAAAAATCAACGCCTGCGGGCAGCGAGTTCAGTCACCATCGCTCCGAGCCGCTTTAGTCCGGCGTCGATTGCCGGCGTCCAGACATGGCCGAAGCTCAAGCGAATGCAATTTCGATAGCGGTTGCAGGGAGAAAAAATCCTTCCGGGTGCGATACTGATGCCATCCTTGATCGCCTTGTCGAACAGCTCTTCACTGTCGACGGCTTCCGGTAATTCGAGCCATATGACGCCGCCGCCAACCGGCTTCGAGGTGCGGGTTTCAGACGGGAAGTATGTCGCTATGGCGCCGGACATCCGGCAGGCATTGCATTGCAGAACCTGCCGCAGTGCCGTCAGATGGCGGTCGTAGTCTCCGCTGGCAACGAACTCGGCGAGCGTCAACTGTTGCAGGAGTCCGGACGAGCAGGAAAAAGCGCGCTTCAGGCGGCTCACCTCCTCATGAAACCGACCGGCAATCAGCCAGCCAATCCGGTAACCCGGCGCTGCTGTCTTGGAAAACGAGCCGCAGGTAAGAACCAGCCCCCGGGTCGAGTGAAATTCGGCCGGCGTCGGACGCTGCCCGTCGAACAATAACTCCCCGTAAACGTCGTCCTCGATCAACACCACGTCCCGCTCTTCAAGCAGCCCGACCAGCTCCTTCCTCTTTTCGGCGGGCATGCTCGCTCCGAGAGGATTGCTGAGCGTCGTCGAAAACATGCAGGCCTTGACCGTATGCGCATTCAGGGTTTTGCGCAGCGCGTCCAGCTCGACCCCTTCTTCCGGACAGGTCCGGACTTCTATCGCCAGCATTCCAAGGCTCTCTATCAGTTCCAGCTGGCCGTGATAAGTAGGCGATTCAACGGCAATGACGTCGCCTTTTTGCGCGACGGCCGCCAGAGCAAGGGAGAGAGCCTCCTGGCCGCCATTGGTAATGCAGATGTTGTCGGGCTCGATGTTGCTGCCGACGGTGTCGAGATAGCGATAGGCGATCTGGCGCCGCAGGCCTGGTTCGCCCATATTGGGCGCGTAGCCCAGGCTTCGTTCCTCGGCACGCGCCATCACGCGTTTCATCGTCCTGTGTAAAGACTTGGCAGGTGTCTTCGCCATGCTGGGGTTGGCAATGCCGAAGGGCAGGGCGTTCGGCTGGTGAATCCCGTCGAACACCCGGTCCATGAGGCTGCGGCGGTCCACCGCGACCGGACGGGCGGACGAGCGGAAGCGAGGCGCTGGCCGCACCAGGTCGTTCTCCTGCAGCCCGCGGACATAGAAGCCTGACTGCGGCCGCGATTCCACCCGCCGGTTCCGTTCGAGCTCAACGTAGGCCTGGCGGACGGTGGGAATACTGACGCCGATGCGGGCGCTCATGCGCCTCAGGGACGGCAGCCGGTCGCCCGGCCGCAGCGTGCCCTTCTCGATGTTCTCCGAAATCAGGTCTACGACCTGGCGGTAGAGGTAGTCCTCGCTGTCTTTGGTGACGCTCAACATAAACTGTTCATATAACATTGCCAGAAAACTGATTCTGTTATAGCTGCAATAGAGCCGTATAGTCAATCCCCAAGAGGCCCGACCGCTGGATTTCTTAACCAGGCCCCCGACAACCAACTGGCGTCGCGGTGCATCCAATAATCGGGCTTTTCTGCAAGACTCTGGAGATCGACATGAGTAACGACACACGGGATGACCAGGTTTCAGGCGCCGGGAGTAAACGCCACAGCGGACGCTGGCTCAAACCTGTAGCCGGTGCACTGGGCTACGTCGCCCGTTCTGCGCTCGACCTGCATCGCTACCGGTATGTTCGCACCCGCATGCTGCACGATTCCTTGCGCAAGCTGGACGGTGGCTGCGCGGACTAGGCGCGGCCGGACAGGAACTCGAGCGCGGCAGCAACAGTGAGCAACGGACTGCTTTACCTGATCACCGTGCTCGTCTGGGGCTCCACCTGGCTGGCGATCGGATTCCAGCTCGGGGTGGTCGCACCCGAAGTGTCGGTCTTCTATCGCTACCTGCTGGCTTCAATGCTCTTGTTCGCCTGGTGTCGGGCACGAGGCCTGCAGCTGCGTTTCGACCGCCGAGCGCACAGCCGTTTCCTGCTGCTCGGACTGCTGCTGTTTTGCCTCAATTACATTGTGATGTATCACGCGCAGCGGTACATAAGCTCCGCCCTTACGGCCGTCGCTTTCTCGACGCTGTTGTGGATGAACATATTCAACGCCCGCCTCGTGTTCGGCACCCGTTCGGGACCTCGTGTCGTTATCGGGTCGCTGCTCGGCGTCGCCGGGATCGTGACGCTTTTTCTGCCGCAGATAAGTCGCCTCTCGCTGGATGACGTTACCTTGTACGGCGCAGCGCTTGCCGTACTGGGCGCCTTTATTGCCTCGCTTGGCAACATCACATCGCAGGAAGCGCAAGGTCGGGGATTGCCGGTCGTGCAGGCCAATGCCTGGGGCATGTTGTACGGAGCTGTACTGACCGGAGCGATTGCGCTGGGGCAGGGCCAGGAATTCAATTTCGATCCGTCGGCCGGCTACGTACTGTCACTGGCCTATCTCGTCGTCTTCGGTTCGATCGTCGCCTTCGGCGCCTACCTCACCCTGCTGGGGCGAATAGGTGCCCACCGCGCCGGCTACGCGATGGTGACGTTTCCGGTTGTGGCACTTCTGCTCTCGGTGCTCTTCGAGGGGCTGCAGATTACCGCCAATATTACGGCCGGCGTACTGCTCGTGATCAGTGGAAACATCGTCATTTTGCGGCGCAGGCGGCCGGCTGAAGCGGTGGCTCCCGCAGTACTCGAGACCGCAACGGGTGGCGCTCCTTTGCCGGCACAGAAGGCGGCTTGCCGCGCGGAGGTTTGAGCCGCTTCAGACAAGCGGTTTCTCCTGCCTGCGTCAATAACGCTCGCCAACGCTGCAGGTTCCCGGCTTTTCGGCCTCAAGATCCCGTTCGGTAAGGTGCTCCGGGTGATGTATCTCGGTGATTGCCGCGTATTCGAATGTCGAGCCGTTTTTTGTCACGGTGAAGACATAGCGCTGCAGGGCGACCCGGGTGGGGGCAGAGAGCCGCATGGCCTGTGCTATACAATCGGCTGTGGCGAGATCGAGGCGGCTCACCGATAACGGGCGCTTGTTTATGATCCACTCATGCTCCTTGAAAACCGCCCCGATGGAATCTCCCCCCAGGACGAGCGCATGTTCCCGGGCCAGTTCAGGGGCCACCGGAAGGCAGAACTTTACCGTCGCATAGGTCCGGCAGACCCTGCGTCCCGCCACCAGACTGTAGAGGCTCGAGATGCGCCTCTCGGCACTTCGCTCGATGATCTCAATGCCGAAGTTGCCGAATTTTCGTTCAATGCGTTCGCTGTTCATCGCTCGCTTTCAGTGGTAAGGCGGCATCCTGCCGCGATCGGAACTCCGAAAGCATCGCCGCCGAAGCCTGGCGGAGTATTATCGCTTTTCTGCAAAGGGAAGCGTTACCCCGGAAACGATGCAGGACGGTATACTGCAAAGACGCGGCTCATGGGCAACGGCATTCGCCGTGACTACCGCGGAGCAATGTTATGGCTACAGAAATCGAATGTTATCGCTGCGGCGAGTCGCTCGTCGCACTGACACTGCCTCTCTCCCGGCGCGACGAGTGCCCGGCCTGTTCAGCGCATCTTCATGTTTGTCGCATGTGCGAATTTTACGATCCTGCGGCCGTCGCACAGTGCCTGGAGGATGATGCGGAGGAGGTCAAGGAAAAGGAACGGGTGAATTTCTGCGAATGGTTCAAGATCCGCCCGGGCGCATTCGACCCGCAGCGCGCAAGAAAGGCGGAGCAGGCGAAAGCAGGTCTGGCGGCATTGTTCGGAGAGGCTGAAAACCCCGAGGCCGGCGACGATGACCAGTTGCGCGAGGCGGAAGACCTGTTCCGATGAGAGAGTCTGCGCTCGTTGTTTTGTCCGGAGGGCAGGACTCCACTACTTGCCTCTACTGGGCGCTGGAGCGCTTCGGCAGGAGCTCGGTCCAGTCGCTGACCTTCGACTACGGACAGCGCCACCGGATCGAACTGGAGTCGGCGCGCGACGTCGCCGCTCACGCCGGCGTGCCGAATGTCATTCTGCCGATCAACACTTTCGCGGCCCTGGGCGGCAATGCGCTGACGGATAAGTCGGTCGGGATACCCAAAGCTATACCCAGGGCTATACCCAGGGCTCCGCTGCATGATGGAGGCCTCCCGCCGACCTTCGTCCCGGGCCGCAACCTGATCTTCCTCACCTTTGCCGCCGCCTGGGCCTGGCAGCGAGGTATACGGGATATCGTGACCGGTGTTGCGCAGACGGACTACAGCGGATATCCGGATTGCCGGCGGCACACCATCGACGCGCTGGAGGAAACCATCCAACTGGGCATGGAACTCGCGGTCACGATACACACTCCGCTGATGAATCTGTCAAAGAAGGAAACCGTTCTTCTGGCTCGATCGCTTGGCGGCCTGGACGCGATGGCGCTCACCCACAGTTGCTATGAAGGCCGGCGCCCGCCCTGCAGAGAGTGTGCTGCCTGTATTCTGCGTGCGAAGGGGTTCGCGGAAGCCGGCATGACGGATCCGCTGATGCAAACATGACGTATTCGGTAAAGGAAATTTATTGGACACTGCAGGGGGAGGGCGCGCGTACCGGGCGTCCGGCCGTTTTCCTGCGCTTTGCCGGCTGCAACCTCTGGTCCGGCCGCGAGCGCGACCGGGCGGCCGCAATCTGCCGGTTCTGCGACACCAGGTTCGTCGGCACGGACGGGCCGGGCGGCGGCAAGTTCCGCACGGCCGACAGCCTGGCGGCGGCCGTGGCGTCCCATTGGCGGCCCGACGATACGGACTCGGCACCCTACGTCGTCTGCACCGGCGGAGAGCCGCTGTTGCAGCTCGACGAGGGCGCAATTGAAGCGCTGCACAAGAGGGGGTTCGAAGTCGGTGTCGAAACAAACGGTACCCTGCCGGCACCGCCAGGACTCGACTGGATTTGCGTGAGCCCGAAAGCCAGCGCCCCGGTCTTGCAGCAGGAAGGGGACGAGCTGAAGCTTGTTTACCCGCAGACGGAAGCGACGGCACAGCCGGAAAATTTCGCACACCTGAATTTCGCTCACCGATTCCTGCAGCCACTCGACGACTCGCGGAAGAACGCCAATCTGCGGGCGGCGGTCGAGTATTGCCGGCGGCACCCTCAGTGGAAGCTGAGCCTGCAAACACACAAGATCATCGGTATTGCCTGATGTGCAAGAGCTTTGAAGCTGTGTGGCAAGGCTGACCGGGGACCGTTGTGCACCACGGAATTCTAAAGTTCGTCTTTGCGTTCGCGATCGGCATCGCCGTCTCGCTTTACGCCTGGCACCGGGTCACG
>JBBDSK010000014.1:0-12707 GCA_040904985.1 Woeseia sp.
GCGCCGGCGGCTTGCCGCCGGGCTTCTTGCCGCTGCGCCGGGTTTTCTCCTCGCGCGCGGCGCGCTTCGCCTCATACTCGGCCTGCTCCTCAGCATAGCGTTCCGCTGCTCGTGCTTCGATCTCGGCCTTGGCCTCGGCAATCGCCGCCAGCCGGGTCTCGCGGCGCTCCAGCTCCTCGGGAATCGACAGCTCATCCGGCAGATCTGCGGCATCGGCTTGCTCGGCCAGCTTGAGCAGCTCCGCCACTTCCTGTTTGAGCTGTGCCTCGATCTTCCCGGCATGCGCCCAGGAGAGCGCACTGTGGCGGCTCGCGTTGGCCTGCACTTTGGTGCCATCCAGCGCCACCGTGCCGAGCTTGAGCATCCCCATTTGCCCGGCCAGCTTCAGCACCGTCACGAACAGCCCCTCGATCTCCCGCAGAAAGCGCTTGCGGAACGTCGCCAGCGTGTCGTGGTCCGGATGCTGGTTGGCGGCAATGAAGCGAAACGCCACCGAGTCATACGTCGCTCGTTCGATCTTGCGGCTGGAAAACACACCGATCGCATAGCCATAGATCATCAGCCCCAGCAGCATCGACGGGTGATACGCCGCCGAGCCCGAGCCGCGGTACGCCGTGCTCATGCGCGACACATCCAGCTGCTCGACGATCTCCACTACAAACCGCGCCAGGTGTCGTTCCGGAAGCCACTCGTCCACCGAAGGCGGCAGCAAAAAGCCCGTTCCTCGATCCACAGGGCGAAAATTACTCATCGATATCCATCCAGGGAGAAGTGCACCGTGATTATCTCTTATCCTTACAACGCACGCTTAAGTCCGACAGGCTGCTAGAGAACAGAGCTTCCTCGCCGGTAATGCTCAGCGGTGAGCCGGGTCCTGCGCGGCCTTCGCTGTCAAAGTGCCGGCCAGAGCCGCAACAGATGGGGGGCAGAGCGTGATGCCGGTCACAAAACGAGCGGCAACAGGCGCAGTAAGCTGTGTCAATCCCGGAAACCTTGATTGGGTACGTATACAGAGACATCGATCTCTTTCTAATCTTGCGACCGGCTCATTGATTTTTTCGGCTTCGAAGCCCCTGCGCCTGACTGCGACAGAACAAGGGCCTGGGCTGGCGATGCGGAGTAGAGACTAGTGAAGGTAGATTCGCGGCAAAACAAGAAATCCAACAGCGCGTTTTCCGAGGGTCGGGCAAAGCAAGCTGTCGGGACGAAATCCGTCTGGCCGGCGCTGCTCGCGCTGGGCGGGGGCTGCAGTTTTCTCGCACCGGCGTCCGCCATGGAACTGGGCGATATCCAGGTTCGGTCGACGCTCGGACAGCCACTGCGGGCGAGCATCAACGTCCTGCTGAACCCCGGCGAGCAGATCTACGCGCATTGCATTTACCTCAGCCCCGGCCGCTCCGAGAGCGGTGTTCCTGCCGTCCACGATGCGACCATCACGCTCACACGGGACGCCATAAACCTGAGGGGAAAATCGGCTGTCAAAGAGCCGTTGATGGCACTGCAATTGAACGTGGACTGCCCTGGCGCGGCGCACCTTCGCCGTGATTACCTGATGTTCATCGATCCGGCCCTGCCGTCGCAGGCAGAGCCGGCTACGGCGCCCGTCGTTGCCGCGGCCAGTCGCAGGGCATCCGGGCCGGTTGGCGCCGCACCCGCGCCCCGGCAGGGGGTCTCGCGCCCGCCCGTGCCTGCGGACAGCCGCTATCAGGTGCAGCCTGGCGATTCTCTTTCGGCGATCGCCTCGAGAATAACGGGCCGTCGTGTGGGCATCTGGGAAGCAGTCGATGCGCTTTTCGCCGCAAACCCCGGCGCCTTTATTGACAGCAATCCCGACTTGTTGCTGGCCGGTGCTGTTCTTGCCATACCCGATGCAATCACGACCGCGCCGGGCGCCGCGCTACCTGCTGGCGGCAGTGGCAGACAGGAAAATCCGGTCCAGACTCCTGCGGCTCCGGCCGCCACCGATGCCGTCGCGGAACTGCCTGCGGATGCCGGTTCTGTTTATGCGCGCGAGAAAACGGGCGACACGTCCGCCGAAACATCGGTCGCGACACCCGCCGAAGCTCGCGGCAGGACGGCTGCACAAGGTGCGAACCCGGCACCGCAGCCTGGCGATATTGCGGTGGGGGGGCCGGACGACCCGTTCGTGTCACCTGTCGACATCCGCGGCGAGCCCATCGATGCAGAGGACAGGGCGGTACAGGAACCGAAGGCCGATAGCGGAAACGCCGGTCAGACTGCCAGGCTGCAACCTGCGGTGATCAATACCTCACGCGCGACAAGCAGCTCCTGGTCCTGGTTCATATGGCTTGGCGGCAGCGGCATCGCGCTCATTCTCGCGCTCCTCGTGTTCGGACGCCGGCTGAAGCAACACCTCCAGGGGGGGCTGCAACACAGTGCCGCTTCCGAGCGCCGCGGCATCGGACCTCTCGACGAGACGGCCGAAATGGATGCGGTGGCGGTGCGCAACCGCTCCTCTGACAGTGAACCGGTCCCGCGAATGCTCAGTCTCCATGCGGAGTTCAACGACGGCTTCGACACGCATGGCGACATCGAAGTGGCCGAGGACTTCGGCTTTTCCGATTCCGGCCCTTTCGGCGAACAGGCGCCGTCGCAGGCGCCGCGGTACCAGAGAGAGCGATCCATACTCGACAGCGAGACCCCGCCCAGCCGGGACGATACAGGCGAATACGATGTCTCCATGATCCTCGACGCGACAAAGCAGGCACTGGACGTATCGGAGGACAGCACCCGGGATCTCCGTGCCGTCGAAGTCGAAGTCGATTCGAGTGAAGAAACCGGAACATTCACACTGAGCGGTGATATGGAATACAAGATCCTCGAACAGGACTACGAAGAGGAACTTACGGCAACACAGGCGCTAAATGCCGAAATTGCCAGGGCCGCTCGCGATCTGACGCTGGAGTTCGAACGCGGTCCCGACAGAAGCAATAGCAGCGCCGACGAGACTTCGGAACTGCCCATCGAAGGCATGCCGGAAGGAAACGGCGATGAGACCGCCGCCATGGCAACGCCGAATCCGGAAAGTGGAGATACGGTCGAAATGCCGTCAGCCCACGGCGAAGACGATTCAGACGGCACTGAATCCGACGAAGACCTTACGGCCGAGACAGCGGCCGCGCAAAACGATCCTACTGTCGAAATGGAAGTCGAGCCGACGCCGCCACGGAAAGCCAGAAAAGCCCGCGCCTCCTGAAGAGATTTGACCCTGTCCGTCACCGGTTCGCGAGGAAATTCGATGTGCGGGGAAAGGGCGAGTGCAAGCCCCTTTAAATCGATGACGAGCTAATTGTGATAGTCGGTACGTGATCGTACAGTCAGTGTTCGACTCATAAAAGACGATTTTTTCTCTTCCGCGGTTTTTGCCGCGCATCGTGCTTTATTTCAGCCAGGATTTCGTCACGGCTCAAGGTTGTGAACCCGCTTTGCTCCGCCTCAATGAGGTGAGCGCGAATCGCTGCGATTTCGCGGGCACGGCGAATTAGATCGTTCACCGCTTCGCTGTTGCTACGGTATTCGCCTTCGACTTCGACTTTTCGCTTGAGCTGCGAAAAAATCAAAATGAACAAGGACGGAAACGGCTAAGAGCAGCCGTAGTCAATTCGTCTTGTTGCGCTTCTCTGGCTCGGATTTTCTCGATCGAATCTGCTCCGCCAACGCGATCAGGCCAGCCGGGAGTGTCACAATTCCACCGTAAGTGTCATGGCCGGTCGGGGTTTCGAAGTACGTGATGTCATATCCCTTCGCGAGCAGAATGTCCCTCATGTGCCGATTGGATTGAAGTAAAGTCGGGCCGTGAAAAAATTCGTGATCGAGTTCCAGCTTGCCGACGCTTATCACAAATCGCACGTCGACTTTCGGCGTAGTCGCAATTTGCCGAATAATCCACTCGAATTCGACTTCCTCCTCGTATGCGGCCGTTTCCTCCACAGGGTCCCAGGTGAAATAGCCGGAATGGGATAGCACGTTCCCGAATACATCCGAATGCTTCCAAGCCGCGCAGACGGCCGCAAGCCCACCTCTGCTTCCGCCGCCAACGGACGTTGAGGCAGCTTCAGTAGTCACGCTGTATTTTCTGTGGACCCACGGAATAAGTTCATTGGTCAGGAACTTATTCCACGGATCATAACAAGCGAGTTCCGTGGCGCGATCACGTTGGTCAACCATTACGACTACCATCGGATCTATCCTGCCTGCCGCCAGCAGATTTTCGATTGTCGTTGTTGTTGGCGTCATTTGTGCATAGGACCAGCCGTCGAAGAGCACAAGCAGTCCATACGACTCCCGAATTGTGGAGTACCCTGGCGGCGTATATACCCAAAAGCGGCGCTCGTCACCGAGATGTTCGCTCTGCAGAAATTCTGTTTGTATGTCGCCCCTGGGGACATCTGTCTGCGGTACGATCCACGGCACGGGTGCCGCCCCGGGCAAATTGACTATTGATCTTACCCAGTCTTCTCCGACATGAGGGAGAATCAGCTGATCGGGATTGAGTGGGTCCGATTGAAGCGATGCCCAATCCTCGGGATACCTGCGAGTGGTCGCTGACGTCAGCGTGTCATTTGGAGACAAATAATACGAAAGGCGCACGTCGTCGCGGATCGCGAACGTCTTGTACCAGATGTTTGTCTCGGCTAAACGAAACATTTTGGCGCGCGGTAATTGGTCCGCTGAAAATCCCGAATCTGCCCGCGTCGTGAGCGGCGAAAACAGCACGACATTTTCGGTTTGGCCATCACCACGCCAAAGAAATGTCAAGAGAACATGGTCCGGATCGTCATCAATAGATTCCACGAGCGGTGTGCCGCGCTCGGACATTTCTTCCCAAAAATCCCCGACAGATTTTGGATTGCCGGCGCGGACCTCACTGAGCACAGTAGCGAGTCTTGGACTTTGCGGTACTCCGTGAGGATCGTCGCCAGCGGCCAAAGCAGTGAGACTCGCGGTCGCAGTGGCTACAAAAAGAAGGATGCATACAAGCCGCATGACTCGTCTCTTCGAATTGACTGAACCAATCTGAAATGGCGTTTTCTCGGATCGAGTTTAGTCAATATGCTGAACGTCTGCTTCGTATATGGACTCCTCCAACCCAGTTGCCTAGGTTGGAAGGTCGACCAAAACCACAAGGGAGTCCATACATAGGGTCATCTACAGCCGGTCAAAGTGGTATCAACTGAACGTGCGTGTTAACGATAACCAGCCTCCATGTTCAGACTTCGTCCGACAACCTCTGTCCGGTCCAGCCTGAGCTATCACAGCTAATCCTCGCCGGCGGACAATCGCTCGACTTTGCGCCACCCCTTTGGCAGCAGACTGCCCCGCCGTCCGCGCTCACCGTAATAGTCGTCGAGGTCGCTCCACTTGAGCGTCATGATCCTCGTGCCGGTGTGGACTTGCAGGCTGCCGTTCTCCGGCACCACCGCCACGGCCACCAGCGTCTCCTCGCCGGACTGGTACTTCTTTCCAGGAATATTGACGACCTTGTTTCCCTTGCCCCTGGCAAGTTCCGGCAATTCTTCCATTTCGAACAGCAACAGCCGCCCGATCGAGCTGACGGCGGCAATGAGGCATTCACTTTCGGGCGGCACCGGCGCAGGCACCACGGCTCGGCCCCCGGGCGGCACGCGCAGAACCGACTTTCCGGCCCTGTTTCGCGACACGAGGTCGCCGAGACTCGTGATGAAGCCGTAACCCGCATTGCTGGCCAGCAGCCATTTTGCGTCCGGCTCGCCGATCATGGCGCCGCAGAACTCGGCGCCATCCGGTGGGTTGAACCGCCCCGACAACGGTTCACCCTGTCCGCGGGCCGATGGCAGCGTATGCGCCATCGCGCTGTAAACGCGGCCGGTGCTGTCGATAAACATGGCAAGCTGGTTGCTTCGCCCGCGAGCCGCCGAGAGGAATTCGTCGCCCGCCTTGTAACTCAGAGCGAAAGAATCGATGTCGTGACCTTTCGCGGCACGCGCCCAGCCGCGTTTCGACAGAACAACGGTCACCGGCTCGCTCGCCACCAGCTGCGTCTCGTCAAGCGCCTGCGCCGCCTCCCTCTCGACAAGCTTCGTCCGTCGCGGATCGCCGTAGGCCTCGGCATCCTCCAGTATTTCTTTCTTGATCAAGGTTTTCAGCCGCGCCGCGCTGTTGAGTGTCCTCTCGATGTCCTCCCGTTCCTCGTTGAGGGAATCCTGCTCACCGCGGATTTTCATCTCCTCCAGCTTCGCCAGGTTCCGCAGGCGAAGGTTCAGAATGGCTTCCGTCTGCAAATCGGACAGTCCAAAGCGCTTCATCAACACCGGCTTCGGCTGATCCTCCTCGCGAATGATCGCGATGACTTCATCGATATTGAGGTACGCCGTCAGGAGACCTTCGAGAATGTGCAGGCGGTCCGACACGATCTGCAGCCGGTGATTCAGGCGCCGCTTGACCGTGTCCTTGCGGAACTGGAGCCACTCCGCCATCAGCCCCGGCAGGTTGAATATCCGCGGCCTTCCGTCGAGCGCAACGATATTCATATTGACGCGTACCGTCCGCTCCAGAGACGTCGTCGAGAACAGGTGCGACATCAACTCCTCGACATCGATTTTTTGCGACTTCGGTGTGATTACCAGCCGAATCGGCTCCTCATGATCCGACTCATCCCGCAGATCCTCGACAATCGGCAATTTCTTGTTGCGCATTTGCGCCGCGATCTGTTCCAGGATCTTGCTGCCGGAAATCTGGTAGGGGAGCGAAGTAATCACCACGTCGCCGTTTTCCACCTTGTACGATGCGCGCAAGCGCAGCGTGCCGTTGCCTGTTTCGTAGATGTTCTTTATGTCCGCCTTCGGCGATACCAGTTCGCCCCCCGTGGGAAAGTCCGGCCCCCTGATGTGCTTCATCAGCTGGGCAACCGTCGCCTTGGGGTTGTCGATCAAATGCACCAGTGCACTGGCCACTTCCCGGAGATTGTGCGGCGGCACGTCCGTGGACAGGCCCACCGCTATTCCCGTCGTCCCGTTGAGCAACAGGTTTGGCAGCCTCGCCGGCAGTACCACCGGCTCTTCCAGCGTTCCGTCAAAATTCGGCAGCCAGTTTACGGTCCCGTGCGCCAGCTCGGACAACAGGCTCTTCGCGTAGGGCATCAGGCGCGATTCCGTATAGCGCATCGCCGCAAACGACTTCGGGTCATCCGTCGAACCGAAATTTCCCTGGCCGTCCACGATCGCGTAGCGATAGGAGAAAGGCTGCGCCATCAGCACCATCGCCTCGTAGCAGGCCGAATCCCCGTGCGGGTGGTACTTGCCGATCACGTCGCCGATCGTCCGCGCCGATTTCTTGGGTTTTGCGCCTGCGGCGAGACCCAGTTCGCTCATCGCATAGACGATGCGCCGCTGTACCGGTTTCAGGCCGTCGCCGATTTGCGGCAAAGCCCGGTCGAGGATTACGTACATCGAGTAGTCGAGGTAGGCTTTCTCCGTGTAATCCTTTAAGGCCAGTTGTTCTATGCCTTCCAGGTTCAATTGGTTTTGCATTCCTTTTCCTATCGGATTTCAGGGGCGCAGGACTCGACGCGCGGATTTTACACCTCCGCGAGGTTGCCTTTTGTCTCCAGCCAGTTGCGGCGATCGCTCGCGCGCTTCTTTGCCAGCATCATGTCCATGATCTGGTCGGTGCCGTCTTTGGCATCAATGGTCAGGCGAACAAGCCTTCGGGTGTCGCGGTGCATAGTCGTTTCCCGGAGTTGCTGCGGGCTCATTTCCCCCAGGCCCTTGAACCGCGTGACGGTAATCTTTCCGCGGATCTTTTCGGCATCGATGCGGTCGAGGATGCCTTGCCGCTCCGCGCGATCGAGGGCGTAGAAAACCTGCTTGCCGACGTCGATGCGAAAAAGCGGCGGCATCGCGATGTAAACCCGCCCCGCCAGTACCAGGTTGCGGAAATGCCGGAGGAAAAGCGCACACAGAAGGGTTGCTATATGCGCGCCGTCGGAATCGGCGTCTGCCAGGATGCAAATCTTGTGGTATCGCAGTCCGTCCATGCTGCCGTTGCCGGGATCTACGCCCAGTGCCACGCTGATGTCATGCACTTCCTGCGACGCCAGTATTTCCGTTGTGTCCACCTCCCAGGTGTTCAGTATCTTGCCCCGCAACGGCAATATTGCCTGCGTGTCGCGGTCTCGAGCCTGTTTCGCGGAACCGCCGGCAGAATCGCCTTCCACCAGAAAGATTTCGCTGAGTTCAGGCTCCTGCGAGCGGCAGTCGGCGAGTTTCCCCGGCAAAGCGGGTCCGGACACTATTTTCTTCCGCACTACCTTTTTGGCGGCCTTCAATCGGGACTGCGCCTTGGAAATGGCGAGTTCCGCGATCTGGTCGCCCATCTCGGGATGACGGTTTAACCACAATGAAAAGCTGTCCTTAATGACCCCCGAAATAAAGGCCGCCGATTCGCGCGATGAAAGTCTTTCCTTGGTCTGTCCGGAAAACTGGGGATTTTCGAGCTTTGCGCTCAGCACGAAATTAAGTCCGTCCCACACATCCTCCGGCGCAAGCTGCACGCCCCGCGGCAGCCGGCTGCGAAACTCGCAGAACTCCCGCAGCGCGTTCGTCAGGCCCGTGCGCAAGCCGTTCACGTGAGTGCCGTCCTGCGGTGTCGGAACGAGATTCACGTAGCTCTCGCCCACCGTCTGTCCCGGTTCCGTCGCCCAAACAAGCGCCCACTCGACGCCCTCGTGCTTACCGGCCAGGCTTCCGGAGAACGGATCCGCCGGCAGATACGGGGTATTGCCCAGGGCTTCCAGCAAATACTCCTCCAAACCGCCCGCGTAAAGCCATTCCACTTCTTCTTTGGGCTTATCAACCTTCAGCCGCACCGTGAGGCCGGGGCAAAGAACCGCCTTCGCGCGCAAGGCATGCTTCAAGCGCGATACCGAAATGTTCGCAGAATCGAAGTACTGCGGATCCGGCCAGAAGCGTATCGTTGTGCCGGTATTCTGTTTGCCGACCTTTCCTACCACTTCCAGTTTGCCGCGCTTGTTACCGCCGGCGAAACTCATGTTGTATTCCTTGCCGCCCCGGCGTATCCATACCTCGAGGTTTTTCGCAAGCGCGTTGACGACGGACACGCCAACGCCGTGCAGGCCGCCCGAAAATTGGTAGTTTTCCTTGTTGAACTTGCCGCCCGCGTGAAGGCGCGTGAGTATCAGTTCCACACCCGGTATTTTTTCTTTCGGGTGCATGTCTACCGGCATGCCGCGGCCGTCGTCGCTGACTTCCACGGAACCATCGCTGTGCAGCGTCACCTCGATTTTTTTGCAGTAGCCCGCAAGCGCTTCATCGACGCTGTTGTCCACAACTTCATGTGCAAGGTGATTGGGCCGCGTCGTATCGGTGTACATGCCGGGGCGCCGCCGTACGGGCTCGAGACCGCTTAAGACCTCAATGTCGGCCGCGTCGTATCGTTTACTCATTCGTTTTTAATATCACAGGTTCAATGCCACAAGCAGGATCACGCCGTGGATTCTAGCAGGATGTGCGTTTGTGTTTTCAGCACAGACCGGCCGGCTTTTCAGGAAAGAGCTTGCTTCTTCGGCGGCACCGCGAGGACCGGGACTCTATGCCCGGTCGCTACGCGTCACGTGGCAAAAGAGGCCTCCCCCGCCTCCCGGGCGCCGGTAAATTTTCGGCCCGCTGCTCTTTCAGCCCGCTGTGAGCGCCGCGTCAGTCGAGGTCGTTTAGCAATGACTGGCGCAGATTGTCGGCGACGGGGATTACCTCGACCTGGTATTGCGCATGATCTATGCCGGCGGCAAGCGGTGCGCCGCCTTTTAGCGCCCTGATCTGGTCCGGCGGCAGCTCGAATACCAGGAAGTGCACCGCAGAGGTCTTGTCCTCGCTGTCGCGTTCGAGGTCCTGGTCGGCGATCGGCCGTATTTTGTCGAAACCGCCAATCTGCATCCAGACCTGATCCTCGATACCGACCAGTTTTTGCAACATGGTCTTGCGTTCCGTGGCGTCCGGATATTCGACCATGAACGTCGCTTTCCAGTTGTTGCCGTCCGGAATGAGCGGATTGTAGGCGTCCAGTTCTTCTGCGATGCCTGCGGCTTCGAAAATGCGTTCGATCCGGAGCATCTCCTGGACCTGGTACTGCATGGTCAGCCGGTCTTCGAAATAAAGCGTCGCATTCGCACCCAGGGCCAGGCGTCGATCGCGCTTATGCATCATGACCTCGCTCCGAAAATCGTCTCGGACTTCGGCGTATTTCTCGAGACCGAATAGCGTGTCTCGCGTCAGCTTTTCCATACTGCTCCCTTCCAGGTCCGTTCCTGTACCCCGTAGCGAATAAGATCGCAGGCGACTTTCCGTGGCTGCCAGGGGGCGGTGATAAGTAAAGACAGGCTATTGCGAGAAGTCGCAACGCCGCCAGACTTGATGCGGCGCCGCGAGAATGGTTCATTATTTGCGACGGGGTACACTAGATGCCGTAAGCGTGGCGTAACAGCGCCATGGGATGCTGCGGCGCGAGGCTTTCCAGACTTTGGCCGATCTGTTCGGCTGCCATTGGACAGTCACTGACGAAATGCCGCGCCTCACTTTTCTCGACCTTTCGCACCACAGGCTTCGCAATCTTCTTCGAGATGTCGTGAAACTCCGTCTTGACCGCGTAGGTTCCATCGTGCCCGGAGCAACGTTCTATGGTTTGAACCTCGGTGTCCGGTGCGAGCATCAGCAACTCGCGGGTTTTGAGACCGATATTCTGTACCCGCAGGTGGCAGGGCACCTGGTAGGCGACCTTCCCCAGAGAGTGGCTGAAATCAGTGCGGAGCTTGCCGTCACGATGCCGCAGCATAAGGTATTCGAATGGATCGAACGTCGCGTCCCGCACGCTCGCCACATCCGCATCGTTCGGGAACATCAGCGGCAGTTCCTGCTTGAACATCAGTGTGCAGGACGGGATCGGCGTCACGATATCCCAGCCGCGCTCCACCCAGGACCTGAGAATCGGGACGTTCGTCTCTTTGGCGCGGGCAACGGTATCGAGATCGCCCAGTTCAAGCTTCGGCATGCCGCAGCAGGCTTCCTTTCCGGCGAGCGCCACCGCGATACCATTGTGCTCGTAGACTGCTGCCAGGTCTTCTGCCAGCGAGGGCATGTTGCGGTTTCCGTAACAGGTTGCGAACAGAACCACCTTGCCCGTTATCCCGGGTGATGGTTCGGCGCTTTCGCCCGTTTCCTTCAGGTGTTTCTTCAGGGACTTGCGCGCCGTCAGGGAATGGTAGGCCGGCAACGGCGCATTCCGGTGAACCCCCAGTGTTTTTTCCAACAGCTTGCGGCCGGTTTTGCTGCGGTTGCTTGCGTTCACTGCCTGCACTACGACAGGAATTCCGGCAAAACGTCCGACAGTATCCGTCGAACTCAAAATCCGGTCGCGGACACTGGCGCCGTCCTTTTTGAATTTCGTCGCTTTGGCGCGCAACATCAGGTGCGGGAAATCGACATTCCAGGGGTGCGGCGGTACGTACGGACACTTTGTCATGTAACACATGTCGCAGAGGTAGCAGTGGTCCACGACCTCCCAGTACACCTCTTTCGGAACCGAATCGAGTTCCATCGTTTCGGACTCGTCGATCGCGTCAAACAGCGTAGGGAAAGCGTGGCACAGGTTGAAGCAGCGGCGACAGCCGTGACAAATATCGAACACACGCTCGAGTTCCTGCGTCAACGCGGGCTCGTTGTAATAGTCCTCGGACTGCCAGTCAATCGAATGCCGGCTGGGGGCCTCGAGGCTGCCCTCGCGATTCTTTTCCGGATAATCCATCAGCTGCGCCGAAACGGCCGCCGTTTCCCAAGCGGACTTACTGGTCCAGCGTGTCCAGAGCTTTCTGAAAGCGGTTCGCGTGCGAACGCTCGGCCTTCGCCAGCGTTTCGAACCAGTCGGCGATCTCGTCGAAATCCTCATCGCGGGCCGTCTTCGCCATGCCCGGGTACATATCGGTGTATTCGTGGGTTTCGCCGGCAATGGCCGCCGCCAGGTTGGCCGAGGTCGCGCCGATTGGCAGGCCCGTCGCCGGGTCTCCCACCTCTTCGAGGTACTCGAGATGGCCGTGCGCGTGGCCTGTTTCGCCCTCGGCGGTGGAACGGAACACCGCGGCGACGTCGTTGTAGCCTTCGACATCGGCCTTCGCTGCGAAATAGAGATAGCGGCGATTTGCCTGGGACTCGCCCGCAAATGCGTCTTTCAGGTTGGTCTCGGTCTTGCTGCCTTTCAATGACATGGATGGCTCCTCTAAAGCTCGGATCGTCACATTTAGACTTAGTCTAATTTGCCGTAACTTTAAGCCGCAGGGTCAGGGATGTCAACGAGCCGGGACATTGACCCGCCAGTGGCCGCGGGGTAGCGTAGCCGCACCTTATCGCTCCGAATGAAGCCCATGTCCGCCAAGCCAGCCCTCAATCTCGAAAAGTCCCTGCAGGAACTGGAGTCGCTCGTCGACGAACTGGAACAGGGCGACCTACCGCTCGAGACGGCGATGAAGAAATTCGAACAGGGAATCAAGCTGACACGGCAGTGCCAGTCCGCGCTAAAGGACGCCGAACAGCGCGTGGAGATACTTTTGAAAAACTCCGCCGGCGACGAAGAACTGAGAGAGTTCGAGGTCGACGAACCGAGCTAGTGTACCCCGTCGTCCATAATGGATCATTGTCGCGCGC
>JBBDSK010000015.1:0-6610 GCA_040904985.1 Woeseia sp.
AAGCGAGCTTCTGACACCTGAAGAAGCCGAGCGGCGCAACATCAACTTCGTCAACCCGGGTCTGCGGGAGTTCATGCCCGCGGCGACGCTGCCGACCCTCCGAGGCGGAATTCAGCTACTGTTACCGCAAGAACAGGCTTTTGCCCATCGTCACTCAGCAAACGCATTCCGTGTAGTGCTGGAAGCGCCCGGTGGCGGCGCTTACACAAACGTGGAAGGAAACCGGCTCCCCATGAACAAGGGAGATCTTGTGTTGACGCCGAACTGGGCATGGCATGATCATCATAATGAAGGAGACTCCCACGTCATCTGGTATGACGGGCTCGACGTCCTTCTCGCTTACTGGATCGGCGGCGTCTTTTACCAGGAGATGAAAGACCATTCGGGACGCGAGTACCAGGATGTCGCACAGGAGGCGAACGCGATAACAGACGCCTACGGGCCAGGGCTGATTCACCGCAGGAAGATGTTTCCGGATCATGTTCCGGCCTCCGACAATACCCTTATCTATTACCCGTACAGCAAGGCAAGGCAACTGTTGGCGAACCTTGCGGAGCAGGGGCCCGCCAATCCTTACGAACGGGTGCTCGCAGAGTATGTTAATCCGGTGACTTGCGGGCCGGCGTTTCCATCCATGAGTAATTGCCTGCGCCTGATTGAGGAACGATCTGCCGTGGAGGCGCGGCACAGGACGGAGAATATCGTTTTTATCACCATGGAGGGATCGGTAACCTTCAAGCTTCCGGATAAGACCTTCACAACAGAACCCAACGACGTTACTGCCATACCTTCGTGGCTGCCGTACAGCATAGTCAACTCAGAGCGTGAGCCGGCAGTCCTGTTTTCTCAATCTGATCGGCCGTTATTTGAGGCGCTTGGCTTTTACCGGGAAGAAGAGGCCGGAGGCTGAAAGGCCGGCACTGGCAACTATTCTCAATTGCGGGCGTTAGGGAAATTGCCGCCGCCCGCTCCGGAGATGCGCGGACGCAGGCGAAAAGCTTTGCTGAATACCCCGACTCCTTTTCATCGCCGCTCAATCAGAACTGTCCGCTACACAGTTTGTGCGCGCTACTGCATAGCGCGGTTCCAATAATACAAGAGCATGTCTGTATCGTTTCTTAAGAAATAAATTGTATCGGCGGAGTTAATACGCGGTGATTCGTTTCACCTGAAAGCCTATGTTGTGAATTACAGAGCGGCGTAGTATCGTCTCTCGCGCATTATCCAAGTGTTACGTAAGTCCTTTTTCCAGATCGTCGGGACCACTCGAATTTCTTTCGAATTCAGGTGGTGCAACGGTCGAAAAAACTTTCAAACAAAATAGCCACCCGGGGGTCGAAGACAGATGGCATTTCAAAGTAAGCACGTGGCGCGGTCACTAACCGCCGTCAGCGCAGCGGTAGCCGCAGCGTTAGTCACTCAACCCGGCATGGTAGCCGCCCAGGAACAGGAGGCCTTCCTTGAAGAAGTGGTTGTGACGGCACAGCGCCGTGAGCAGTCACTGCAGGAAGTGCCGCTTTCCATCGAAGCGTACAGTGGCGCCGAGCTGGAGCTGCAAGGCTATCGCAACATGGAAGACTTGTCGGCGTTCTCGCCTTCGGTCTCTATTGGTGACGGGAACAGCGTGCAGGACCAGCAGATAAGGGTGCGGGGATTCGGCACGACCGGAAACTCCCTCACACTTGAACAGGCCGTGCCGATTTTTGTCGACGGTATTCATTTTGGTCGGCAGTCGATGATCAAGACGGCCTTTCTGGACGTTGAGCGGGTGGAGGTTCTGAAGGGACCGCAGCCGGTATTTTTCGGTATGAACGCTACGGCTGGCGCGTTCAACATCGCCAGCCGCAGGCCGACACCGACGTGGGAGGGCGATGTGACTGCCGAGGCCGGCAGCAACGATCGCCAGGAACTGTCCTTTGGTGTGGGCGGTCCTATCACGGACACGCTGGGCATCCGCGTAGCAGGTGTCAAAGAGAAGGACGACGGTTTTGCCAGGCATATCATTACCGGCGAAAAGATTCCGCGCTACGATCATCTCGGCGGCCGTGTAACCCTGGAGTGGAATCCCACCGACAATTTCCAGGCGACCTTCAAGGTCGAGGCATCGCAACTGCGTAACGGTGCCGACGTGATTATGCGCTGCAACACCGGTGACTCTCTGATCTATCCGAGAACTTCGCCTGCCCAGAATCCTGGAAGCATCAACGGTGTGCCGATTACAGACGAGGGCAACGTCCGCGCCATCTGGGCAGAACAGCCGATTGGCGAAGGATTCAACATCGCGCATTCCGGCTGGGACAACTACCCGAGCTGCTTCGAAAGCAATGTCGGCATTTCGAGTGAAGGGCCGTATTACGCTCCACCGCTCAACGTGGCGGAGGACAATTCCTACACTGGCGCGCTGGATATCAGGGAGGCGGCCCAGGCATTTGCCACGAACCGACTTCCCGGGGCCCCTGAGACAGGAGGCAGCCTCGACACGGGCGGTGTGCACGGCCACGATGACATCGACACGGAGCAAGCCTACCTCAATCTGAGTTACACGCTCGACAATGGCATCGGCATCGACTGGACCTCGGCCGTAGTGGACTTCTACCGCGACCCGGTCCGCGACAACAGCGGTACGCCGTTCCTTGTGAACTACCAGGGACGCATCGAAGATTTCGGTCAGTGGAGCACGGAATTGCGCTTCAGCTCTCCGGGTGAAGGGCATAATGTCGCCGGCGGCAACATCGAGTGGATGGCGGGTCTCTTTACTCAGAGCACGACCAAAGATCATTACTCCAGCAGTTTGCGAGCGAACGTCCGTCGCGGCCAGCGCTTTAACTGGCTTTGGGAAGATGCCCAGTGGAACAGTGCGTTTGCCACCGTCACCTATAACTTCATGGATGACAGGGCCTCCATCGACCTCGGTGGCCGCTTCGCGCAGATCGAGAAAGAAGTGTTCATCGCCGGTTACGGTGCGACCTGGATTTACGACGTCAGGCCCTGCGCGCCGCACCCGGATGATGACATCGGCGGCGGGAATCCGGACCCGGCCACCTGCGACTTGCATGAGGATGCGATGATGGTTGACGCTGCCGACGCCAGGATACTCGTGGACGGTGCCGATCTGGGCAACCTCTGGACGCTCCCGTTCGGCGCCTCGCGGTATACGCCTTCCTCATGGCGCAGCCCCCGGGCCTCCGCGATCGGCCTGACTGCCCCGGACATGTCCGTTCGCGAAGGACCGCATCACGATGAATTCAAGGTCAATGAATTCGATCCGCAAGTCGTCTTCCGCTATCGCCTGGGTGACCAGCACTCGCTGTACGCACGCTGGGCGCAGGCCTTCAAGGCTGCCGGCTACGACACGGGTCAGACCTCCATTCCCGGATCGCTGGACGAGATGAAGTTCGACGCCGAGAAGGGTCAGACGCTCGAAATCGGTTCGAAGGGCGACTTGTGGGGCGGCCGCATTCGCTACGACGTGGCCTTGTTCCGCACCGAGTTCACCGACCTGCAGCTCTCCGGAGCGGCACCGACGAACAGCGAGCAGGACTCTGTCAGCCTCAACGCCGGCACGCAGATCGTGCAGGGTGTCGAATTCGGTGCGCTGGCCGCAGTGACCGATCGCCTGACCTTGGGGCTGCAAGGCGCTGTGATGGACTCAGAGCTGGACGACTTCTATGGTGTCGGATGTTCCTTCGCCGAATTCGTCAATACTCGGGACAATCTGAATATTCCGGGAATCTGGCCCTGTAACGATCTCGAGAATGGAGTAACGGACCACAATGGCCGGCAGCCTGGCGGCACTGAGGACTGGAAGTTCGTGGGGTCGCTCGACTACGACATGCCTCTCGGAGACAGCCTCGAGGCGACTTTTAACGCCAAAGGCTATATCTCCTCCGGAACGCGGTTGTCCGTCGTTAGCCTCGAAAGACATGGGGACCTGAACCTGAACGTGGGTGTCGGGGACCGTGACGGAACCTGGCGAGTGTCTGCCTACGGACGCAATCTCCTGGAGCCGCGGCCGAAATACCATCGTGACATGGACGTCGAGGGTGCCAGGAATGGCTTCGCCAGCATGGGTGAGACGGTCAGCAGCAATTACTTCGCGACCTACGGAGTGCAGTTCAGGTATTTCTACAACTAAGCAGCAGCCAGCAGGGCGCTCCCTTCCGAAGGGGAGCGCCCAACATTTTGCTGCTTTGCTGGTGCTGGACCTGAGAACGGAAATTTTTGCCTAAACCAATAGCGTCGGCGTTACTGAGTACGCTAAATGTGCCAGGAGAGGGTTACCAAATGATCTTACGCAAGTCGAATTATTTTAAATCGGATGCCGGCATCCGCAATCCGCTGCTGCTGTTGTCAGCGCTACTGCTCATGCTGGCCGTTTCCGCGCCTGCCAAGGCACAGGACCTCATCACCGATGAAGAACTGGTCTTGCGGATGGGCGACGTCTCCGCGAACAAGTTCCCGTTTATCCTTGCTTATGACGAGGGGCTATACAGAAAGAACGGAATCGACGTTACGCCAAAGTTTTCCCCCGGCTCCGTCGCAACAATCAACAAGAGCGGGATCGAAGTCGCCCCGGAAAATATTTACGATCCGGAGGGTGACGAACCGTACACAATCGCGATCAGCGGCAGTGGCCCGACGATCGTCGGCATATCCCGGAGAGCAGGTCGCGCACCCGGTCCGCTGATTCTCGGCTCCACGCATACCAAAACACGCTGGCGCATTATCGCGGGCCCCGAAATTACGCGTCCCGAGCAGCTCAAGGGCAAGCGCCTCGGCTATTCCGGCGTTGGCGCCGTGAGCCACAACCAGTGGCTGCAGCTGATCGAGCACATGGGCTGGGATCCCGATATGGATGTTTCCCTGATGAGCGGCGCTCTCGGAGCGGAACATCTCATGAACGGAGATATCGACGCGATGATGGGGCCTGAACTGCACGGCACTATGGCCATCATGAACGATTTTCATGCACCAATCGATCTCGCGGACTACAGCTTCCCGGTTGCAGGTTCCGCTCTGGTCGTCGACCGCGAATGGTACAAAAACAATTTTGAAGCAGCACGCGCTTTTGTAAAGAGCGGTGTCGAAGCGATTGCCATAATGAAGCAGGACAGGGCGAAGGCTGACGCGACGATGATCAAGTGGTATGGAATGACCAATTCCGAAGCAAGGGATCTTTTCTACACGGAGCTGCTGAAGCTGGAGAGCAAGCCGTATCCGCCCTACGAAGGCGTCAAAATGATCATGCGCCTCTATGACGGCCATGAAATGCGCAAATACACGCCGGAGTTTTTCTACGACGACACTATTGTCAAGGAGCTGGATGAAAGTGGCTATATTGACAGTCTTTACAAATAACGGGCAGATCTCCAGGAGGACTGTATATGCATTTTAGATCCGCGATCACCACGACCGCCGCCTTGGCTTTGTGTCTGCTGGCCATGACCGCGAACGCACAGCGGAAACCGGTAGAAGAAAACCAGTCCGAGGATGGCGTGGACTTGTCACAGGTAGCGCCAAATATAAGACGCGTGAGCCCGACCGGACGCACCCCGTACGAGCACTGGTTCCAGGAGAACAAGGACAAAATGCCGTCCTTCGAGGGCCTGATAATCCAGGACGCTCGCACCGAGCCGCTGGAGTATTGGGAAGAGAAGGGCGTTGACGGCTTGTACATAAAAATGGCGGATTACCAGATCACCGACGGGTGGATTCTGGAAATCCCGCCGAAAGGCAAGACCAAGTCGCAGCGCCATCTGTATGAAGCGGGGATCTATTTCTTTGGCGGGCCCGGCCATATCATCCTGCAGCAGGAAGGCAAGCGGCCGCAGCGGATCGATTTCGACTATCGCTCGCTGTACTCGGTACCGATGAATGTTCGTTACCAGATCTTCAATGACAGTGATGAGCCGGTTCGACTGGTGGCAGTGACCAGCTTTCCCTTTACACTGAACTCGTTCAACAACGAAAGCTTCGTCTACGAAAACGATTTCGCTTTTACGGACCGCTACAACGCTGAAGAGGACTACGCAACATTCAGCGAGCATACGGGTGACAATGACACGACGACGAACTTCGTCAAGGATGCGCTGGAGTTCGAACTTGACGCGTATGACCATCGTGGCAAGGGTACGACAAACATGCACTGGAAGATGTCCGGTAACTCGATCATCGACCTGCATGTCTCGGAAATGCCGGGAGGCGTCTACAAGAAGGCCCATCGTCACAGTAGCGACGCGTTTATCCTGCTGACATCGGGAGAAGGCTATTCCCTGACCTGGCCTGAAGGTCGTTACGAGGACCGCGTAAGGGTCGACTGGCACGAGGGGACGATCTTCGTGCCGCCAATCTTCTGGTATCACCAGCACCTGAACCCGCATCCCACCGATTCGGCACGTTACCTTGCGATCAATGCACCGCCCATCGTGATCAACCTCGGACTCCGCTTCAATGATCAGCTTGAAGAGGACTTGCCGCAGATAGAGGAAGAGTTCAAGGCTGAAGTGGCGAAGCGAAAGGAAGAACTCCGCAGGCGCCAGTAGGGCTGTGAAGGAAGCCGGGCGACGAAAGGCGTTCGGTTTTTACCGGAAAGCTGGACGGGTGGCGGGGG
>JBBDSK010000015.1:6620-12627 GCA_040904985.1 Woeseia sp.
CCCCCCCGCCCAGCACCACTGCAAACGCCGCTACGCCCTTGAAACAGCAATTTGGTAGAAGTTAATGGCCCGTGGGGCGGGACTGACCGCGTCTTAGTTAAGCACGGTCGGTACGGGAATCAGGAAAGCACCAATATGATCGCCGACGACAACCCGGTTGCGCTTTTCGTCTGCTTATCAATACTCGGTTTCGGCATGGTCGTCTCACCTGGCGCTGCGAGTGCAGCGTTGTCAGATGAGGAAGAGGTCGTCGATTACGCGGCCGAATTTTTCCAGCAGTACGCTCCTGATACTGCGCTGGACATGATTCGGCAGCTACCGGGTTTCCAGATAGACGATGGTGGCGACAAGCGCGGCTTCGGCGGCGCCGCTGGCAATGTGCTGATCGACGGGCGCCGGCCCAGCGCTAAACAGGACCCGCCGTCGGCCATTTTGCGGCGGATTCCAGCCGCTATCGTTGAGAGCATCGAGCTCATTCGGGGCCAGGTTCGCGGGTTGGATAGCCAGGGTCACTCCGTTCTGGCCAATATTCTGTTACAGGAAGATGCCCCGGCGGCAGTGCGATGGGATGCATCGTTCCGCAAACACTCAAATGTCACGCCGATACGGGGAGAGGGCAGCATTTCGATATCTGACCGCTGGCAAGCGGTGGACTACTCCGCCGGAATCTCCGGCTTCCGTGCGACCTTCGGTGATGAAGGCATTCAAAGCGTCTACGACGGAAGCGGCTCGATCACCGAGAGGCGTTATGACGATGCGATGGTGGTGAACCTCACCGGCAACGCGTATTTGAACGCATCGGCATGGCTCGGAGCCACTCTTCTGAATGCGAACGCCAGCGTTGGATACACGGATCGAGATGAGCTGCTCACTTCAAATCGTGTTCCCGCGATCGGCAACCTCGCCGCGCGCGATGTGTTCTTCGGCGATAAAATGACGACAAGGCATTTCGAGCTGGGCCTTGATGCCGAGCGTGCCTTGACCAATAACGTCCTCGGAAAAGCCATATTCTTGCTGTATGGAAGTGGTCAGGAGAAAACGAACGACCAGCGCACGATCGAATTGACTGGAGACCAGAGCCTGTTCAGAGTCGCAGATTCGATGCGGGACACGACCGAGGCGATCTCGCGGATGGAACTGGACTGGAGCCGCTGGGCTAACCATGCCATTCAAGCCGACTTCGAAGTCGCGTACAACATGCTGGATAACAGCCTGGCGCGCCTGGACGACACCGGGAATGGGCCGGTAGCGATACCTGTTCCGGGGGCCAATGCGCGGGTCGAAGAGCTACGTTTCGACATGCTCGTCCAGGATACCTGGTCTGTGTCTGCATGGTCCCTCAATTATGGACTAGGGGTCGAGACATCGACGATCTCGCAGTCCGGGGACGCAAATCAGAAGCGCCGTTTCTTTTTCCTGAAGCCACAGGCAATGGTGACATGGGCACCTTTACAGACACAGCAGACGCGGCTGCGCGTGGCCCGTGAGGTTGCGCAGTTGAATTTCAACGATTTCGTCAGTGCGACTGTCTTTCTTGATGATGATCTGGCACTGGGCAATCCGGATTTACAGCCGGAATCCACATGGATCTCCGAACTCACGCACGAACGTCGGTTGGGTGACCTGGCCGTGGTATCGCTAACGGCTTTTCATCACTGGATAGCCGATGTCCAGGACCTCCTACCCATCACGTCTCAATTCGAGGCGCCAGGAAACATCGGTGACGGCCGGCGCTGGGGTCTCGAGATGCAATCGACCGTTCCGCTGGAAGCGCTCGGCTGGACCGGGGCGAGAATGGACATAAAAGGGCGCTGGCAGGATTCATCGGTAACGGACCCTGTCACGGGTGAGAGGCGCAACTTGACCGCGGCGGGAGGATTCAGTGGGGTTCCCACGACTCTCCCGTTCCGGAATGAGAACGAGTACGCCTACTCGATAAACTATCGTCAGGATTTCCAGGATTCCCGGATCGCATGGGGATGGGGTGTGACTGAGCGCGGCGAACGCCCGCGGTTCAAGGTCAATGAACTGGATGTATATAATGAAGAAGATCCCGTTGTGGACCTCTTCATCGAAACAACACGTTGGTGGGACATCAAGATCGGGTTTGACATCAACAATCTGCTGGATCTGACGGCGTCGCGCGAGCGTACCGTCTATACGGGCCGGCGCGGCATCAGCCCGGTCGGCCGCCGTGAAATTCGAGAGTACAGCGTCGGCAGGCGTTACTCGTTGTCCATAAGCGGATCGTTTTAGCGGCACGACGTCCCCAGCCCGCGGGACTGACTCCTTGAGCTGTTATTGTCGCGAGAGCGGAGCAGTAGTTTTTTTGAACGAATAAGGCCGGATTGCCGTTCCTGAGAGGGGCGGCGAACGGTCGGAACAGGGGCGCTCAGACGCGCCGCATCAGGGCCGAAACGGCCCCCAGTGAAAGTGCAGGTTGAACAGTTTAGGAGAATGCATGAGCAAGTTACGCCGTAGAACTTTATCGAGAACGCTGTTGGTGGCGCCGTTCCTTTGCCTGTGGGGGATCGCGGCTTGTGCGTACGACCCGCCGCGCGATGTAACACTTGATGAAATCGTTGCAGCCACTGAGGAGGTGCTGGCTAGGCCCGATATAGCGGTTCGCGGAGAGAACGGCTACACGGAGGACATCATCCGGATCGAAGCGGTCGGTATGCAATGGGATATCGGTATGTCGGTCCATGAACCAGCCGACCCGGATGATATTGCCGTCGGTGGAGATGGCAGGAAAGTCGGCATCTTTTTGTTGCATGGCGGCTCCGGCGATTTCAAATCGATGCGTCGGCAGGCACACATGTTGTCACAGAAATTCGGCTACAAAGTCGTGAGCATGAGCTATCCGGGCCGCCATGCTTTTCATACCGCCGACCGCGACTGGCCGGGTGACAACATCAGAGAGGATGGATCAGTCCGGACGCCGGTCTGGCTTCGCGGCGAGCACATTACCGCGGACCAGTACGACGTCATCAAGGATACCGGGCAGCGGCCGCGCTACGGCACGCGCACTCTGGCAAAGGCGAAACCCGGTACAAACTTCTACTACCGCATGGCCGGCTGGCCGATGGCACTGGAGCGAGGCGGTATTGCCGCCATGCAGCGGCATTTTCCGGAAGGAGAATACTCCGTCTATGTGCACGGCCACTCGACCGGCGGTCCCCTGGTCAACATGCTATCGCAGCGGGTGTCGAACATCGCCGGCATTCTTGCCATCGAAAATTCTTCGTTCGGTTACATTTATCGAGCCCAGGCAGCCTGGGGCGGTCAGCTGGGAAAAATCGGCGAATTCGACCTGGTTCAGGAAGCGAAGCAGCTGCCGTCCCGCTCGGACCCCTTTGATGAGCTCTATATAAGGAGTTGGCGTGATTCTGCGCGCTATGTCGGCCCCGAGCTGCTGGGAACCGAAGGGCCGGAGGCATTGATGCGGCTGCCGATGGTTATGGAAGATATTCTTGACGGCTGGAAGCGGTCCCGCAAGCGGCCGCAGTTCAAGGCGGAGTATGTGATAACTCACGGCATCGAGGCTTCGCTGACCGAAGCGGCCGAGGTAACGGCGAGACGCCTCAACCTCAATCAGGCCGATGCGAAGCGGCTGGTAGAGCGCTATCTCGGGCTCACCAGCGAGTTGAAGGGCGATGACGTCAAGCCGGTGCCGCCAGTCATGTTCCAGATCTCCGCGCACAGCAGAGATCACAGCCGTGAGGTATACGAAGCCGTGGTGCTCCCGCTGTACGGAAAAATGGATCCGCCGCCAAAGGTTTCACTGACGCAGTTCATGGCGGGCAAGCACGGTTACATGGCGGCCGATGACGAAAACGGCCTGCCCCACGGAATCGGTCCGGCTGTCTTCCTGCAGTGGGACGATGCGATCAAGAGCGGCTGGTTTGTGGTCGACTGAAGCCCCAACGGCCGCGGGGGAAGCTGGCGATGTGGCGGCGCGCTCGATAGCGCCGCCGCATCGCCAATGTTGATTCTTTTTATTCCTTCACGAGCCAGCGTAGGGCGGCAATCAGTCCGCCTGCAAGTTCCCTTGGCTGCTCAATATGACCGTAGTGGGTCATTGGCACGTCGAACAACAGCACCCGGATTGCGGCGTGCGGATTATGTGCGCGGAATTCTTCGGCGACCCGCAGCTCGCGCGCGGCCGAGGGATCTTCGTTCCAGTGCCCGGTGTCCAGCCTTGCCGTGGTCCAGATCATGCGGCGGTAACCGTCCAACGGTGCTTCCATGGTAGTAAAGAGGTCATCTATGACTTCATCGGCGTCGACACCGTACGGGTTACCCTCCAGCGTCCTGCGAATCTGCGCCGCAATGTCAGGCTTTAGGTAATCCGTACTGGAGTGCTCCATGTCCTGCAGCGGCTGCTTGAACTGCGCGCGCCGTTGCTGCTCGCGACCCATCCAGGCCTCGGCCATCGCCTGCCGTGAGTGGTCCGGGTTCCAGAAGGGGTTCAACGGTCCCAGGTAACCGCCGGCATACTGATCGGGTGTCCGCGGCCGCAGCTGACTGACGTGAGGATAATCGGTGATGTCGCGCTGGCCGCGAAACTCCTGCATTGCGGCGGAGCCGGCCGGCCCGCCGGTGCCCCAGCCAAACGACAAATCCCCGATCCGGCTGCGTAACCGGGAATTCTTCAGCAGAAACTGGACCTCGCCACCGGTGGAATGCCCCACGATGACCAGCGGTCCGGCGGTGGCCTGTTCGAGTAGCGTCTCTACGCCTTTGCTGATGACCCGGAAGGTGTAAACGGAATTCCGAACGGCGACTTCCTGCGGCGCCAGCTCACGGTCGAGCAAATAGGCGGGAGCACGGGCAGCGAAATCGTCTTCCGCCCAGCCTCCGTGACGATAATTGCCCGGAATGCTGACGAGCAGCACCGGAATCTTTTGCGCCAGGTACTGCCCAAGTCCCGCACGGTTGAGTGGATCGAGAAAGAACTCATACCAGTTCGCAGCTCCGCCGTTGATAATGACGATTGTCGGCATATTTGCCAGCGGATTCTGCGGTACCAGGTGCAGCCCGGAGATATCCCAGTCGAGGCCATACACCTCGTAACGCAGCTCATGCCATTTCGCCCGGTAACCGAGAGCGGCCGCCGGCAGCTGTTCAAGGTCACGGGGATGGAGTGCTCCGCCAGGAGCGGCGTCCGCGAGCTTTTTCACGGTAGCGCCGGCGTCCGGAAGATCCCAGCCCAGCTTGCGAAAGACGGCAGGGCTGACGCGGTGGAACTCCGCCGGCTCATTGAGCATCGCGAGGATGCGGTCCTCGGCACACGGTGCTGCAGCACTGCCTCGCGACACCAGCAGAAGAATCGCACCAGTCGCCACGATGGCTACCGTCGCAAAGGATTTCATCGTCTGGTTTCCAGGGCCAGCCTGACTCGTGCAGGGGTGAACGGGACGCGGCGCAGGCGCACACCGGTAGCATCGAAGAAGGCGTTGGCAAGCGCGGCGGGCACAACCCGGGTCGTTGGCTCGCCGGCCCCTCGCGGGCCGAGTTCCGGCCGGTTGATGTGCCGTATGCGGATCTCGAGCGGTGCGTCGGCCGCTTCAAGAATCGGGTAGGACTGCCAGTCCTGCGAGCGAACCATCTTCCGGTCGAACGTGACTTCCTCGAACAGAGTGCGGCTTGTGGCTTGCAGCAGATTACCTTCTATAGTGCGCTCGAGCGTAAAGGGATTGACCACGAGGCCGTGATCGGCGCCAACCCACAGTCGCCGTACCCAGATGCGTCCTGACGATGGAGTGACGGCGACTTCGGCAACGACGGCATTCACGGACCCGCCGCGCTGGGCGTAGGCAATTCCGGTGCCGACAAGCTCGCCCTCACTGTTCTCGCGGCAGCGCGCGGCGGTGCGGCTTTCCCAGTCTGCGCAATCTGCCGCAGCGCGGAGGACGGCTGCATCGCGTTCTTCCTTTACGTGCGCGAGGCGAAACGCGAGCGGATCCATCCCGACGGCAAAGGCCATCTCGTCGATGAACGATTC
>JBBDSK010000016.1:0-12567 GCA_040904985.1 Woeseia sp.
CGTCAGAAATATCGTCTTCTTGGGCGTACTGCCGGGCGCCAGTTCGTTCAGCCGCTCGGCCAGCCGCACATACACCTCGTAGGGCGTCACCTGAAAGCAGGTATGACTGAAATGTTCGAGCTGCTCGCGGGCGGCCGCGAGGACGACCGGATGGTTGTGCCCCACATTGAGCACCGCGATGCCGGCGGCCAGGTCGATGTAACGCCTGCCCTCCACGTCCCACAGCTCCGCATTCCTCGACCGGTTCGCAAAAACCTTGTGTAAGTTATTAATCCCTCGCGCGATTGCGGTCTCTCGCCTCGCGTACAGTTGGGCGTTGGTCATGGTCCCCCTTTTTATGATGACTCGAGTCAGGTGGTCGGATAACGGACGGCAGTGCTGGCACCGACCGCGAGAGTACCGCTGTCACGCCCGCTTGTCCCGTCCCGACCGCATCGTGAACCGTCCCTGAAAAAAACCGGCTCCGGCCCCCCGAAACCGCTACCTGTTATCATGCGCGGCTGGTCGCAACGGAATCTCTTTTATGCGGGAAATGCTGCAATTTTATATAGACGGCAAATGGGCCGATCCGGTGACGCCGAAGACCCTCGAGGTGGTAAATCCGGCGACCGAGGAAATCTGCGGGCACATCAGTATGGGCTCGGCCGCCGACGTGGACAAAGCGGTTGCCGCCGCCAAAAACGCTTTCGCCGGCTTCTCGATGAGCACGCGCGAAGAGCGGGTCGTTTTGCTCGAGCGGATTCTCGAGGTGTTCGCGAGACGCCACGACGAAATTGCCAGCGCCATCATGGACGAGATGGGCGCGCCATGGAAACTGGCGAAAAACGCCCAGGCGGCAAGCGGTCCGCAACACCTTCAGGCGGCGCTCGAGATCCTGAAAACCTATCCCTTCGAGGAAAGCCTCGGCACGACCCGGGTGCTGAAGGAGCCCATCGGCCCCTGCGCCCTCATTACGCCCTGGAACTGGCCCATGAACCAGGTCGCCGTCAAGGTGGCGCCTGCGCTCGCGGCCGGCTGCACGATGGTACTGAAGCCAAGCGAACTGGCGCCCTTCAGCGCCATGCTGTTCGCCGAAATCCTGCACGAGGCCGGCGTGCCGCCCGGCGTCTTCAATTTGGTCAACGGCGACGGGCCGACGGTGGGTACGGCTCTCTGCAGCCATCCGGACATCGCCATGGTGTCCTTCACCGGCTCCACCCGCGCCGGAGTCGCCGTGGCGCAGAATGCGGCGCCGACCGTGAAGCGCGTCGCGCAGGAACTGGGCGGCAAGTCCGCCAGTATCGTCCTCGAGGACGCGGATTTCGACAAGGCAATTGCCCGGGGCGTGAGCGCCTGCTTCGAAAACGCAGGACAATCCTGCAATGCGCCAACGCGCATGCTGGTGCCCCGCAGCCGTCTCGAGGAAGCCGCGTCCATTGCGGCGAAACGAGCGGCCGCGACACAGCCGGGCAATCCCGAGGACGAACAAACCCGCATGGGACCGGTCGTTTCCGAAACGCAATGGAACAAGATCCAGAGTCTCATCGAGAAAGGAATTGAAGAAGGCGCGACACTTGTTTGTGGCGGCACCGGGCGTCCCGAAGGACTCGCGAAAGGCTGGTACGTCAGACCGACGGTATTCTCCGATGTGAATAACGACATGACGATCGCGCGCGAGGAGATTTTCGGCCCGGTCCTCACCATCATCCCCTACGATGACGAAGACGACGCCGTGCGCATCGCCAACGATACGCTTTATGGCCTGTCGGGCCACGTAATGTCCTCCGATCTCGAGCATGCGCGCCGCATTGCCGCCCGGCTCCGCACCGGCATGGTCCACATCAACGGAGCGCCGCTGGATGCCATGGCGCCTTTCGGCGGCTACAAGCATTCCGGCAACGGCCGCGAATGGGGCGCGCACGGCCTCAACGAGTTTCTCGAAGTCAAATCCATCTACGGCTTCGAAGCCAGACAAACCGGCTGACAGGCGGGCCAGCGCGCGCTACCGGGCAGCGGCCCTGTTGAACCTGCGCTACCCCGGTTTGTCGCAGCTATTGCACATCCAACATGCGCACATCACAGGCAATTCGCCCGCGTCGCATACCTGACACAAGAGCATAAAAAGCATGACAAGCCATTTACAGTCCCTGGCCGTTCTCGCGGCCGCAGCAATTTTTGCCGTCGGCTGCGCCGAGAGCCAGTTTCCGGAAGCCACCGGCAAGGGCACTATCAGTGCGTTGCACGCTATGCCGACCGCGCCGGAAGTGTCCTTCCTGATAGAGGAACGCTCGCTCGGGACCATTTCCTACAAGGGCGCCCTCGCCGCGCAGCCCTTCGACGACCTGACCTACGACTTCAACTTCGAAACCCGGGTTGCCGGCGAGGCGGGACTGACGCGCATTGCGACCGAGTCAGCGGATATCGCCGTGAACGTCGACCACGTATTCGTGATTACGGGCACGGTCGCCGATCCTGCCGTTCTGGTGTGGGAAAGCGACGCCCGGGAATGGGACGGCGATGAGACCGTACTGCAGGTTTCTGCGGGGCACCTCGCGGCCGGCTCAGGGCCGCTCGACATCTACTTTGAACCGCCGGGGACCACTCCGGTAGCGGGCGGCGCGCGCGGCACGCTTTCCTTCGGCGAAAGGCTGACAGCCTTCGACGTGGAGAACGGCAGCTGGCAAATCATAGTGACGGAACAGAACGACCCGTCAGCAATTCTCTTTCGCTCTACATCGAGTACCTACAGCGAAAGGAGCAGTATCCTCTTCACGGTTCAGGATGCAGACCCGTCCATAACCAGCGGCATTAGCGTCAGGCGAATAATTAACGGAGGCGCGGCAACCGAAATGAGCGACGTCGGCTCACCGCCGACGCGGCGATTTTTCAATGCCGCGTTCGGCAGCGGCAACGTCGACGTGTGGCTCGACGACAATTTCACGACCCCCATTGCAAGCGATATTGCCTACGGCACGCTCGGCGCCGAGGTACCGGTACCTTCCGGCGAATCCACCTTTACCTTCACGGCAGCGGGAAATCCGGGCGCCGTTCTGCTGGAAACGGAATCGACGACGCCCGGCAACACGCGCGGCACCACTTTTCTCACGGGCGAGGCGGGCGATCTGGAAGTTGCCGCCTTCGTCGATGACCGACGCCCGGTCACGGGCTTTGCCAAGATCCGTTTGAGCCAGCTGTCGGCCAACTTTGGAATAGTCGACGCCTACGTGCTGGACGCCGGAACCGACATCGCGGATACCGCGCCCAGCGCCCGCCAGCTGGCCAGCACCGCCAACAGCAATTACCTGCACCTCCCGGCGGGCGACTACGAGCTGACGGTAACGGAAGCAGGGGAAAAGACGGCTATCGCGGGTCCGTTGTCCTTCGACCTCGTGGCCGGCGACATTGTGGAGGTTGCGATCATCGACACGGCCGACCCCAACACGGTTACTCTCGTCGAGTTCTGACTGCGGTTTGCGCTCGCCGGCCTCGCGGGCTGCCACGGCTGGCCGCAGAAGCCGTGCAGGATTCATGCGTGTCGAGTGAGCGGCCCGAAGATTCGCCGGCTCAGGACGCGATGGCCGCGTCCACACCGGCGGCGCCGTCATTCGCGGAAAGTTCGTCCTGGCTGTTCGGTTTGGCGTCGTACATCGCCTGGTCGGCGACGCTCACCAGGTGCCAGAGGTCCTTGCCGTGCGTCGGCTTCAGTGCAATACCGACGCTCGCGCCGCATTCGATTTCCTGCCCCTGGATGATATAGGCTTCGGACGCCGTCTCGACGAGCCTCTCCGCGACGTGCATGGCATCTTCAACCGACACCCCGGGCAGGACGATCGCGAACTCGTCGCCGCCCATCCGCGCCAGCACATCCTGAGGACGCAGGCAGAATTCGAGGCGATGTCCGAAAGCCTTGAGCAGTGCATCGCCGGCCGGATGGCCGAAACGGTCATTGATGGACTTGAACTCGTTGAGGTCGATGTAAAGAACGGCGCCCGTGTCGCTCGAGGCCAGGCTCGCGACGGCATCCTGTTCGAAACCGCGCCGGTTCAGCACTCCCGTCAGCGGGTCGCGCAGTGCGTCGGCCAGTATTTTCGCCTCCTCGCGCTTGCGCTGCGTGATATCGATGAGGGTGATCGAAAAATCGGCGCCAACCGGCTCCGCCACAATGCGCAGCCATACGCTGTCTTCCTCGTCGGTCTCGACCTCGCATTCGTAACTGATTCCTGCCTTGACGCTCTGGTCATTGGCGAACTGCTGCGACAGTCTTTCGGGTTCCAGCAGCTCCAGCTTTTCGACCGGCATCCCGACCAGGGTCGAATTCGCCCGCCCCAGATAGGTTTCGGCGGCGCGATTCGCGAACACGCAGCGAAACTTGCGATCAGTATCGCGGGCGAAGCGAAGCATGCCATTGGAGGAGTGCTCGATGAGCGAGCGAATAAGATGCTCGCTGTCGGCAAGCGCACGCAAGGCCTGTGTCCGCTCGGTTACGTCGCGGCAGACCACCACGGCGCCCTGCTCCTGGCCCAGGGGCCCCTTGAGCGGCGTGCTGCTGACTTCGAAAAACCGATCCGTCTGCATGCGCACCGTTTGCGTCATGTCGAGGCCCTTCTCGGGATCGACGGTGACGGAGGCGTCGAGCATGCCTCCCCACAATCTGCGGCCGACCAGTTGCTGCTCGGTCTTGTCGAGCAACACCTGCGCGGGCCGGTTCGCGCTGATGATCAGTTGCGCATTGTCGAGCACGATGATCGGGTCGCGGACGTGATCGAACAGCGTCTGGTAAGCAAGCGGACTGAAACTGAATACACGCTGCCGCAACGTCGCCCAGACGTAGAAGGGAAAGGCCAGCGTCAACGACAGAGACGTCCAGGGAAAGTCCATCGGGCCGCCGCCGAGCAATCTGTTTCCTACACCGACCGCGTACGGCAGCGCGACGCAGGCGAGCAGCAAAGCGATCTTGCTCCGATGGGCACGGGCGATAGTCGGGAGACGCGACGCCAGCGCGAAAACCGACCACGCTGCAAGAGCGTAGACGTAGGGCGCGTGCACGCGATTGAACCAGGCGTGGTCCGAGGCCAGGAAGCGGTTGGCCGCGTCGGTATCGGTGACATTCCACATCATCTGGTGCAGGGGATTCGTGATCAGCAGAACGGTCGTCATTGCCGGGACGACTGACAGTGCAACGAAGACCAGAGCCGAAGGCCGGCGGGCCGTGTGCTCGCGGTAGATGAGGTACAGAACCACGGCGAGAAAGCCGCCGCTGAAAAAGCGCAGAACGAAGCCGAGATTGTAAAGATTCGGCGAGCCGCCGGCCCAGGCAAGCGCGCTCCCGGCAAGAATCCCGCCGAGAAGAAACAGGAACCAGCCGGCCGTCTGCGACTGCGCCGCGGCCTTGCGGGACACTCGAAACGCCAACCAGACATAAAGTAGCGCGGTCGTGCCAAAAACCGTGGCCAGCACGAGGTCGAGCCGCTCGATCATGGGATCAGGCAGGCGGCCGGGGACCAGCCCGCCTGCCGGAATGTAAAAACCGTTTCATCCGTAAATGCTACCCGCCGCGTCCGCGGCGCGCTGCGACCTGTGCCGCATTCCGGCGAATGCGGGACGGCTCTAAAAACCGCTTGCGGTATCGGTGGTAAGGCGGTCAACCACGGCCTTGAGACTTTCCTCCTGGCCGGCACCGGCGGACTGCGCCTCGGCACAGGCCGCGAGCTGCCGGTGGGCGCTGCTGCCCCGTTGCAGGATGCCCCTTAGCGCCGCCACCTCGTCGCTGCATCCCAGGGCCGCCGCATCGGCTGCGGTAAGGCCGATCAGCTCTTCCAGCAGTTGATCGAACGGCACGACCGCACCTTTGGCCAGGTCGATCAGGCCTTCGTCGAAGCTGTAGCGCATTGCGCGCCAGCGATTTTCACGAATCATCATCGTCGTGTACATGCGCCAGCGCTGGTTCGCGAGCCGCAGCCGGTAAAGCATGCGCACGAGCGACACGAGCAATGCAACGATCGAGATGCAGTCGTCGAGATGGGTACAGACGTCCATAACCCGGACTTCGAGAGTCGGGAAGCGGCCGCTGGGGCGGATATCCCACCAGATCTTGGTGGAATCCTCGATCAGGCCGGCGTTGACCAGGATGTCCACATGACGCTGGTACTCCGCGTAGCTCTGAAAGCGCTCGGGGATGCCGGTGCGCGGCAGCGCGTCGAAAATCGTGAGGCGATAGCTCTTGAGCCCGGTGTCGCGTCCGCCCCAGAAGGGTGAAGAGCAGGACAGCGCCAGCAGGTGCGGCAGGAAGTAGCTCAGCTGGTTCATCAGGTCAATGCGCAATTCTTCATCGCTGATTCCGATGTGGACATGCATGCCGCAAATCACGAGCCGCCGCGCGGCACCCTGCATCTCCGCGGTCAGGGAATCGTAACGGTCCGTTTGTGTCTGTTTCTGCTCTGTCCAGAGGCTGAAAGGATGTGTGGATGCGGCAATGGGGGCGAGACCGTGCCGCCCCGCCACCTCGATGATACCGCGGCGGAGCTTTGCCAGATCGGCTCGTACTTCCTGCACATTGCTGCAGACTTTGGTGCCGACCTCGACCTGCGACCGCAGCAGTTCGGAGGTCACCTGCCCGCCGCAGTACTCCTTGCACTCGCCGATCAGCGACTGCGGAGGATCGACGATCAGGGCCCTGCTCTCGCGATCCACCAAAAGGTATTCTTCCTCGACACCGATCGTGAATTCAGGTTCGGCCGGTCTCATTACGCTTCACTCCTGCGTTTCGCGCGTGCATGGCCGAGTCGGCTGGCGTCATTGTCCGGCCATGCGTTCAGGGGACCGTACGTTCCGGGAGGAATACCCGTAATGATATCGTGCAGGAGAAGCGCGAATTCCCGGACGCCCGCATCGCTGTCGATCAGGTCCTGGCGCACTTCGATCCCGACGTGCGGCAGGCCCGCCGCCTCCGCGTGATTGTCGATGGTGAAATCCTGCGGCGCCCGGCCCGAATACGGTTCATTGTCGCCAACGACAAGCCCGGCCTCCGCCAGCCCCGAAATCATGATGTCCGAAATCCGGCTGTCGCTGTCCCACATAATGCCCACCTCCCAGGGACGCGACACGCCATCGAGGACGGGCGTAAAGCTGTGGAGCGCGATGACGGCGGGGCTGCTGTCGGGCCGCGAGAGGCGCTTGATCTCGCGGTCGATCGCGCGGTGATAAGGCCAGTAGAGTGACTCCGCCCGCGCTTCCTTCTGTTCCGCCGTGAGATTACGGTTGCCCGGGATCACCAGGCCGTCGCCGTATTCCAGAAAGGCGCCGGGATCCATCAGTTCGCGGTTGCAATCGACCACCAGGCGCGAGTAGGAGGCCAGAACGGCCGTCACCGCCAGGCTCGCGGACAGCTGCTCCGTCAGTGCACCGGCACCGATGTCGAGCGCCAGGTGGCTGCGCTGCGCGAGCGGGTCGAGTCCCATGTCGCCAAGCGCCCGCGGAATACGGTAGTTCGCATGGTCGCAGACCAGCAACACCGGCTTCTCCGCACCCTCATTGAGGACCGTAAAAGCCTCGGGCTCGTCAGCCGCAAGCAACGCTGCCACTCTTGCCATCGATACTTAACGTTGCCGGGCTCGCCATTCCGGCTATTCTGCGGGAAAAAGCAGGAATGGCAAGGCGGGCCGGCGTTCAGGAAAAAAGCAGGTCCGGCAGCGGCGGCGTCAGGCCGGTTGGGGCAAGACGCGCTTTTCTTTTTTCTCAGTCGCCCAGGGTTCGAAGGACTGCACCGATCTGGGGCGCGCGATGAAATAGCCTTGCGCAAACTCGATGCCGAGATCGCTCAGCTTATCCAGGACCTCTTTCGTTTCGACCCGTTCGGCAATGGTTTCAATGCCCATTGCACGGCCTACCTGGTTGATCGCTCGCACCATGCTTTCGTCAACGAAATCTTCCGTCACGTTGCGAATGAACTGGCCGTCGATTTTGAGATAGTCGACCGGCAGGTTCTTCAGGTAGGTGAACGAGGACAGGCCGCTGCCGAAGTCGTCCAGCGAGAATTTGCAGCCGAGCTTGCGCAGTTCCTGCATGAAGTGGACGACTCGTGCCAGATTCGAAATGGCGGCCGTTTCGGTAATTTCGAAACAGATGGCGCCTTCGGGCAGGCTCTTCTTCGACAGTTCATCGATCACGAATTCGAGAAAGCGGTCTTCGCTCAACGACGTTCCCGACAGGTTTATTGCCAGGGTGAAGCGGGCCATGCCGCAGTCGCCCGTGCGGTCCGCCAGTTTCGAGAGGGCTTCACGGATCACCCAGCGGTCGAGCATCGACATCAGGTTGTAGCGTTCTGCGGCCGGAATGAACTGATCCGGACCGACTATTTCGCCGTTTTCGCCGCGCATGCGCAAAAGAAGCTCGTAGTGTCCGCGCATGTCGCGCTTCGCATTACCGGTGCCGATGCCGATGATCGGCTGGTAGAAAAGCTCGAAGCGGTCTTCCTCAATCGCGCTCGTGATCCGCGATACCCACTTCATCTCCTCGTGCCGCACCGAGGCATCGCTATCCCGGTACAGGTGAACCTGGTTGCGTCCCATGTCCTTCGCCGAGTAACAGGCCACGTCCGCCGAGCTCATGATACTGGCGACGCTCGGGCTGTCGGCGCTGACGACAACCACGCCGATCGAGCAGCGCACGCTGGTGAAGGCGTCCTGCCAGGTAAAGCGGAAGGCCTCCACCGCGCTGCGGATCGCCTCGGCAAGTTCGAGTGCACGTTTCTCCGTGCAGCGCTCCAGCAGAATTCCGAATTCGTCGCCGCCGAGACGAGCGACCACGTCCGTGGAACGGACGTTCGCCTGGATCAGTTCTGATATCTGGCGCAGTAGTTCGTCGCCTACGGTATGGCCGAAGGTGTCGTTGACGACCTTGAACTGGTCGAGGTCGAAATAAAGAAGCGCGTGCGAATGATTCGGGCTGCTGTAAGCGTTTTCCAGCGCCGCCACCAGCCGGGTTTCAAATTCCCGGCGATTGATGAGTCCCGTCAGCGCGTCGTGCGACGCCTGGTAGGAGAGCTGGCGGAACAGCCGCGATTCCTTGCTGACGTCGTGGAACACCATCACGGCGCCGATGATATTGCCCATACGGTCGCGAATCGGGGCGGCGGAGTCCTGGATCGCGATTTCCGCGCCCCGGTGGTTGATCAGCACCGAATTGTCCGCGAGCGCAATCACGCGCCCTTCCTTGAGGCAGCGAAGAACCGGGTTTTCCACCGTGGCGCGGGTGTGCTCGTTGATGATCGTCATGATCTTGTCGATCGGCTTGCCGCGCGCATTGCGAACCTCGATGCCGGCAAGCTCCTGCGCGACGGGATTGACATAGTCGACGCAGCCCTCGGCGTCTGTCGTGATGACGCCGTCGCCGATCGACTGCAGCGTCACCTGCGCCCGCTCCTTTTCCTCGAAAATGCGGGTTTCGGCAATCTTGCGCTCAGTGATGTCGGTAATCGTTCCCTCGTGCGCCACGATTCGGCGATTGTCGTCATAGATGGCGCGTGCATTTTCCAGCACCACGATTTCGCGCCCGTCCTTGCGCCGCAGCCGGTATTCGAAATTGCGCACGAAGCCGTTGGCTTCCAGGCGTGTGAACACCCGTTCACGATCGACCGGATTGACGTAAAGCATCGGTGTGCGCCCGGCTTTCGTCAGCTCATCGGCGCTTTCGAAGCCCAGCATCTCGACCAGCGCCGGATTGACGGCGATGACGTCGCCCTCGCGCGAGGTGATGTAAACCCCGTCGACGACGTTTTCGAACAGGCCGCGGTAGCGCGATTCGCTGCTGCGCAACTGGTCCTCGTCGCGCTGCCGCTTGATGGCGATGCCCGCGAGCCTGGCCATGCGATTCAGCTTGTCGAGTTCGTCCGTCGTCGGGCGCCGCGCACTTTTCAGGTACACATCCAGGGTGCCGATGACTTCTCCGGCGGCGGCAAAAATCGGGAACGCCCACGCTGCGGCGATGTCGTGCTCGCCGCAGTCGCGGTCGAAGGCCGCCCAGGCCGAATCGCCGGCGATGCGCTCACAGACTTTCTCGCGCCTGCGGAAGGCCGCGGTGGCGCAGGCAATTCCATCGTCTGCAACCTTAACCTCACCGAGTTGCGCCAGGAACGGCTCCGGCAGACTTGGCCCCGCGGCCAGCCGCAGCGTGCGCGTGTCCGCAGTGAGCTGCATGATGGCCGCATGCATGCCGTCGCCCACCATTTCGACGCAGCGGCAGATTGAACGCAGTGTGCGGCCGGAGGGCGTGCTCGAGGCGATCATTTCGAGAATCTTGTTCTGTACGAAGGCCAGTTCTTCGTTCCGCTTGCGCTCGGTGATATCCGTGATGCTGACCCGGATCATTTTGCGGTCGCGGCTCGGCAGGCAGCTGAAGCGGACTTCACAGGGAAATTCCCGGCCCTCCGAATCCCTGTGCAGCCACTCGAAGGTCGGATGTTCCCCCTCGAGCGCCTTGTCGACCAGCCCCCGGCGAATGCCGAAGGAGGGTTGCCCGTCGGGCTGCATCCTGGGACTGAGGGCCTGCGGCCCCACGTTCAGCAGCCGACTCCGCGACAGGTTGAACAACTGGCAGGCGTTGTCGTTGGCGTCGCAGAACGTGCCCGAGTCGACGTCGAGAACGAGAATCGCCTCCGGCGCGTACTCGACCAGTGCGCGGTATCGCTCCTCGTTTTCGCTCAGCGCCTTTTCCGCTTCCTTGCGGCCCGTAATGTCGCGCAGGCTGATGACGAAAATTTCGTCCTCCGCGGTTGCCAGGCTGCTGGCGTGAATCTCGGCGATGAAGGTTTCGCCGTCGGCCTTGGCCGCAAGAACCTCGCCACCGCAGAACTCGATGTGCGTGTCGTCGAGGTCGGTCATGAACGGCTGCAGAAAATCGACGAGCGGCAGGTCGACGGCGGAGGGCAGAATGCTCGCGATGGGCGAATCGATCAGCAGGTCTTTCGCCAGCCCGAAGTAACGCGCGCAGACCTTGTTGCAATTGCGTATGACGCCGTTCGAGGAGACGGACAGCAGCGCGTCCGTGACGCTGTCAAAGATGACTTCAACGGGAGTTGTGGCGACGCCCGGCGCTTCCTGCCCATTTCGGGAGCGGCGAAGCGTTTCGGTAAATTTCGCCTCCATTTTGTCATAATGGCGGTCGACTAGCTTCAGCAGGGCGACAAACTCCGGATTGTTGAAACCGGGGCTTTCAGTGGCCTCCTTGATCTGTCGTCGGAGTTCCCGATCCATCAGTGTATTGCCCCTCCTGGCCTTTCCTGAAGAAGGCATTCCTGCCCTCCCCGGCTCGCAGCTGTTCGCTTGCGAGACCCGTGCCCCCATGCGCAGCCAAATCGAGCTGCGCCTGGCAGTGCGCCGGCTGTTCGGCGTGCGCACGTCACCGGGACGCTCGAGCCGTCCGGAGTGACCAGGTGTGTTGTGCGTCGGACGCGCCCTCTTCAGAAGGGTCCTCTGCAATCTGGACCGAGACCTTAAAGATCTTACCGGCGGGCGTCTGTGACGGGTTTCTCGTAACACGGAATCACTTGGGAAAAATTTCCCGGAAGATGTTCGTCGCTGTAAGCCTTCAGCAATGCGCCTTTCCCGGTAATGGAGCTTCTGCGGTCCGCTTGTGGCACGGCCGTTGCATCCGTTCCTGAGCGACAGCCTGCGTCATTCCGGTGCAGGCATTTCCCCCAACGGAGGATGAAAATGAATGTGCCCCTGCACCTGATAGCGCTCTGCTCGATCGGCGCGCTGGGCTTCGCCGCCGCGGAGACACGTGCCCAGAGCCAGGAGCCGATTGCACCGCCCGAGGCGGCCGAGCAGCAGACGGCCGACGTGACCGAGGAGGAGTTGCAAACCTTTGCTGAAATCTACGTCGACGTCGAGACGACTCGTACCGAACTGTCGGAAGAAATGACCGAAGCCGAAACGCCGGAGGCGGCCCAGGACATCCAGACACGTTTCGAGGAAGAGATGATCGCCGCGATCGAGAAGCACGGCTGGTCCGTGGACGACTACAACCGGGTCGCCGCCGCCATCAGCAACGATCCGGAGAAGCGGGAAAAAGCGGTCGAGCTGATTAACCGTATCGTGAGCTGACACTGAGCGCCTGCGGGCTCAAGTTTCGTCGGCGGGGAGCGAGATTACCGGCTCGCCGTCGGCGTCCTGTTTCGGCTCGCCGTTCGCCGGCTGTTGTTCCGACCCCTCGCCGGACCCCTCGCCGGCGTGAATCGGGATGGCCATCGATTTGATCATCGTGCCGCCCTCCGTTTCAATTTCCGCCGAGACGTTGAGGTAAGTCCGTCCGCTGCGCTGCGGCACCACGGTAACCTGCTGGCGCGCGTGCGGCGCGTCGCCGAGGCTTCCTACGGTAACGCGCACCGGCTGCCCCTGCGGGAAGCTGAGCGTGCGCGTGTCGTTGATGCGGTAGTGCAGATCGATGCCCCGATCGCGCAGCGGCGACGACACCTGCAGATCGATGCTCAACGGCTGCCCGACCACCGGCTTCCCGATAATCCGGTAACTGATATCGATGGGCGCCGTCGGCTTGCCCGGAGAGTCCGCGCGGCCGCCGGGCGCGCCCGGC
>JBBDSK010000017.1:0-12382 GCA_040904985.1 Woeseia sp.
ATCGGTCAATCTCACCAAAGACGATATCCTGAGTGCCGATCACGGCAACGACGTCCGCAAGCATGTGGCCCTCGACCATCTCCGACATTGCGGACAGGTGTGCAAAACCCGGCGCCCGCACTTTGACCCGATATGGCTTGTTGGCTCCGTCTGAAATCATGTAAACACCGAACTCGCCCTTGGGCGCCTCGACCGCGGCATAGACTTCGCCTTCCGGCACGGTGTACCCTTCGGTAAACAGCTTGAAGTGGTGTATGAGAGACTCCATGTCGTCTTTCATTTCCACCCGGCTTGGCGCCGTGATCTTGTGGTCGTCGAGCATGACGGGGCCGGGATTTGCCCGCAGCCAGTCTATGCATTGCTGCACGATCCGGTTTGACTGCCGCATCTCCTCGATGCGCACGAGGTAACGGTCGTAACAGTCGCCGTTGACTCCCACGGGGATGTCGAAGTCCATCTGCTCGTACACCGCGTACGGCTGCTTTTTGCGCAGGTCCCATTCGATACCGGAACCGCGCAGCATGGGGCCGGAGAAACCGAGCTGCATCGCCCGCTCGGGTGACACGACACCGATGTTGACGGTGCGCTGCTTCCATATCCGGTTGTCGGTCAGCAAGGTCTCGTACTGGTCGACGTTCTTGGGAAACTTCCCCACGAACGCTTCGATGAAGTCCAGCATCGAGCCCTGGCGGATTTCATTCAGCCGATCGACCTCTTTCTGCGTCCGCCATTTCGAAGGCTGGTACTTCGGCATCGAATCCGGCAGGTCGCGGTAGACACCGCCTGGCCGGTAATAGGTGGCGTGCATCCGCGTACCCGACACCGCTTCGTACACATCCATGAGCGCTTCACGTTCGCGAAATGTGTAAAGGAAGACGGTCATGGCGCCAATGTCGAGGCCATGCGCACCCAGCCACATCAGATGGTTCAGGATGCGCGTGATTTCGTCGAACATGACCCGGACATATTGGGCGCGGATCGGCGGCTCGATGCCGAGCAGCTTTTCGATTGCCAGCACATAACCGTGCTCATTGCACATCATGGACACGTAATCGAGCCGGTCCATGTAGCCGATGCTCTGGCTGTAAGGCTTCGACTCCGCAAGTTTCTCCGTGGCGCGATGCAGAAGGCCGATATGCGGGTCCGCCTTCAGTACCACCTCGCCTTCCATCTCCAGCACCAGGCGCAGCACGCCGTGCGCAGCCGGATGCTGGGGCCCGAAGTTCATGGTGAAGCTCTGGATCTCAGCCACGGGGTCTGTCCTTCAGTTCCGGGCGGTAACGGTTGTCGTCGCGGATCACCTTCGGCACCAGCGTCCTTGGCTCTATGCTGACGGGCTGGTAGGCCACGCGTCCCTTCTCGGCGTCATAGCGGACTTCGACGGTGCCGATCAACGGGAAATCCTTGCGGAACGGATGCCCGATGAAGCCGTAATCCGTCAGCAATCGCCGCAGATCCGGATGCCCTTCGAACAGGATCCCGTAAAGATCGAAGGCCTCGCGCTCGAACCAGTTGGCGGAGTTCCAAACCTCGTAAACGGAATCGATGACGGGAGGATTGCTCCCTCCCGTGAAGACACGCAACCGCAGACGCGCGTTGTGCTTCAATGACAACAGGTGGTAGGCCACGGCGAACCGCCGTGGATCGAAGGCGTCGGACTCGTCCAGCACCACCGCCTCGCGTTCGACACCACGGCTAAAGCCCGTGTCGGTCGCCGACTCCGTAACCCATTCGTCGACGCCGTAGGTGAGATAATCGACACCGCAGACATCCATCAGCTGTTCGAAGCCGAGATCCGGATCGTCGCGCAATCCCATTGCCACCTGTACAAGGCTGGCCTTTTCCACCTCGTAGGTAAGTTGGCCGCAACGGTTCGGAATTCTCTCGACCTTCGCGCCGAAGCGCGCGTCAATCCGAGCCGCCAGTGTCTCGTAAAAATCGGTCATCTGAATATTTGCTTAGCGGGCGATCGTATTCGTACGGCTGATCTTTTTCTGCAACTGGATCAGCCCGTACACCAGTGCTTCCGCCGAAGGTGGGCATCCGGGTACATACACGTCAACCGGCACCACGCGATCGCAGCCGCGCGTTACCGCATAGGAATAATGATAGTAGCCGCCACCGTTCGCACAGGAACCCATGGACACGACCCACCGAGGCTCCGGCATCTGGTCATACACCTTGCGCAGCGCTGGCGCCATTTTGTTGACCAGCGTCCCGGCCACGATCATGACATCGGACTGCCGGGGGCTGGGGCGAAAAATAATACCGAAACGATCGAGGTCGTACCGGGCCGCCCCGGCATGCATCATTTCTACGGCGCAGCACGCCAGGCCGAAGGTCATCGGCCACAAGGATCCGGTGCGGGCCCAGTTGATTACGTTGTCCACGCTCGAGACGACGAAACCGCGCTTCTGCAGGCTGATTCCATCGCTCTTTCCACCCGGTGCGGCAGCCGTTGCGGGCATGTCGGTGTCACGCCGCATTTCGTTCGTCTCGCTCAATCCCACTCGAGCGCTCCTTTTTTCCACTCGTAGATGAAGCCGACCACCAGCACTGCGAGAAATATGCCCATGGCGATCAACCCGAAGCCGCCAACGACATCCAGCGAAACAGCCCATGGAAAGAGGAACGCGATCTCGAGGTCGAAAATGATAAACAGAATCGCGACGAGATAGTAACGGACGTCGAATTTCATGCGCGAATCTTCGAAGGCCTCGAACCCGCACTCGTAGGGCGACAGCTTCTCCGCGTCTTTCCCGCCGCGGCCAAACAGAAAGCCGAGCGCCAAAAGCACGACGCCGATACCGCCGGCGACGCCGAGAAAGATCAGGATCGGCAAATAATTTTGCAGCATATCGGGTGTCTTGCTGTGAAATTCGGTGACTGGAGGTCAAAAACCTGTTCAGCGCGCAATTGTATCAGCCTGCGCGACCGCTGTAACACTCGACCGCGACCCGCCTACAAAAAAGCCGATCACCATGTGACCGGCCGTTTGTGCACGAAGTGCAATCTGGTGCCGATGGCCGGACTCGAACCGGCACAGCTTTCGCTACTGCCCCCTCAAGACAGCGTGTCTACCAATTCCACCACATCGGCAATTTTTTCCTAATTCGAGGATTCCGGCTCCCTGTCGGGATCCCCCGAATCCTGTTCCGGCGCCAGCGCCGGCAGCTCTGCAGCTTCGTCAGCGGTGCCCTCCGAGCCTTCCAGAGGAGGCAGATCGGACGCCCGCTCTGCCGTCTCGGGAGCCTCGCCCGCGGCCCTGTCCGCCACTGGCGCACGCTCGATAAGGCTGTCGGGGCTCTCCGCACGCTGACTGCTCATGTACGCGAGCGTGAGGCTGCTGGCAAAGAATACCGTCGCAAGGACTGCCGTGGCTCTGGAGAAAAAATTCGACGAGCCGCGCGCACCAAAGACTGTTCCCGACGCGCCTGAACCAAATGCCGCGCCGGCATCCGCCCCTTTGCCCCGCTGCAAGAGCACGAGCAGAATAATCAATAACGCGATGACTGTGTGACCAGCCAGCACGACTTTTTGCATTGTGTCCATCAGTACCTCAACTGTTCGACGCTGCCGCTTCGGCAATCGCCAGAAATTCCGCCGCATCCAAAGACGCGCCGCCGATCAGGCCGCCGTCGATATCCGGCATCGCGAAAAGACCGGACGCATTGTTTCCTTTGACACTGCCGCCGTACAAAATCTGCACGCCCTCGGCAATATCACGACTTCGCTGGGCCAGAAGCTCGCGAATATATTTATGCACCTTCTGCGCCTGCTCGGGAGACGCGGTCTGCCCCGTGCCTATCGCCCACACCGGCTCGTAGGCGACGACTGCGGAACTGAACGCTTCAATGCCCAGCGCATCCAGCACAGCGCCGACCTGCGCGGCGATCACCCGCTCCGTCTTGCCGGCATCCCGTTCTCCCAGCGTCTCACCGACGCACAGAATCGGCTTGATATCCTCTCTCAGCGCGGCCGCAACCTTTGCCGCAACAGCCTCGCTGGTCTCGTGCATCAGCGCCCGCCGCTCCGAATGGCCGACGATGACATATTCACATCCCATGTCCTTCAACATGCCGGCGGAAACCTCGCCGGTATAGGCGCCTGAACGGTGTTCCGAGACGTCCTGTGCGCCCAGCGTCACCCCGCTGCCTTCGAGTTTCGCGCCTGTCGACTCCAGATACGGGAAAGGCGGGCAGACCAGAATGCCCACGGAATCCGCCCTCGACAGGCCGCCGACGATTTCTCGGCACAACGCGCTATTGGCGGCACTGTCGCCGTTCATCTTCCAGTTGCCGGCAACGAGGTAATTTCGCATAAGCCGTCAGTTCAGCCTTTAGTCAAAGGGCGTCAAAGGGCGCAGAAGGATACCGGGCCGGGGGATCATTGACAATGACCGGCGAGCGATGAGCCCGCCACCCGGCCGTCGTCAGGTCGCCGCCGCCGCTACGACCGCCGCCAGTCGCTCCGCGAGGCTGAGGACCTGGTGTTCGTTCTTGCCTTCGACCATGACCCGGATCATGGGTTCGGTCCCCGAGGCGCGCAGCACCACCCGACCGGCCTCTGCCAGTTCCAGTTCGACCTCGGTCACGGCGTTCCGGATGGCCGGCGAAGTCCCCGGGTCCAGCTTGCACTCCGTGCGCACATTCACCATTCGCTGCGGGTACTTCGGCATTCCGGCCGCCAGTTCGGACAATGGCCGGCCGCTTTCCTGCATTACCGCGAGGACCTGCAGCGCCGCGACGAGGCCGTCACCGGTCGTCGTCTGATCGAGGCAGATCATGTGGCCGGAGGTCTCGCCGCCCAGTGTGCCACCGGTCGCCCGCAGCGTTTCCAGCACATAGCGGTCACCCACGTTGGCACGGAGAAACTCAATTCCCTGGTCGGCGAGAGCGTGTTCCAGGCCGAGGTTGCTCATAATCGTACCGACAACCGGGCCGTGCAGGAGACCGTCCTTCTTTCGCGCGGTAGCGAGAATATAGAGAAGCTGGTCGCCGTCGACCGTTGCTCCCGTCTCGTCGACCAGGACGACCCGATCACCGTCACCATCGAGGGCGATTCCCACGTGCGCCTGTACGGCAGGTACCGTCTGTTGGAGCAAACCCGGATTGGTCGACCCGCAGCCGTCATTGATGTTCCGGCCGTTCGGTGAACAGCCAATGGGTATGACTTCCGCGCCGAGGTCGCCCAGCATGCGCGGCCCCACCTTGTAGCCCGCGCCGTTGGCACCGTCAAAAACAATTTTGACACCGTCCAGACTGTGTTTCCGCGGGAACGTGGAGGCGCAAAACTCCTGGTAACGGACGCGGGCCGAATCGATGCGTTTTGCGCGACCGAGCCTGTGCGACTCGAGCGTGATCGCGGGATGGCCGAGATACTCCTCGATTTCTTCTTCCTGGGCGTCCGTCAGCTTGGCGCCGGCGCCGTCGAAAAACTTGATGCCGTTGTCGTAGTACGGATTGTGAGAGGCGCTTATCACTACACCCAGTCTCGCCTTGAACTCCTGCGTCAGGTAGGCAATGCCCGGCGTCGGCAACGGTCCCAGGAGGAGGACATTGGCGCCCGCCGCGACAAACCCTGCTTCAAGCGCAGATTCGAACATATAGCCAGACAGCCGCGTGTCCTTGCCGATCAGGACGGTGCCCCCGTCACAGGCCAGCACCTGTGCCGCCGCACTGGCCAGGCGAAGCGCAAAGTCCGCGCTCATTGGATCCTTGCCCACGCGCCCGCGAACGCCATCCGTACCGAAATAAAGCTTAGCCATAGTGTCTCTTCCGGGCGGTTCCTCGCGAACGCGAAGCCCGTGCGTATTGCCGGTTATTCTTCACCCTGCGCCTCCCGAACTCGCGCCGGGACCGCTGCCGGGATGGCGCATGACCGCCGACGCTACTTTCAGCGCATCGACCGTCGGGCCCACATCGTGGGTCCGCACTATATGCGCCCCGCGTTCCACTGCCAACACCGCGGCGGCTATTCCGGCCGGCACACGCGCATCCACCGGCCGGCCGCTAAGCTCGCCAAGGGTTCTTTTGCGGGACAAACCCACCATAACCGGCCGCCCGAGCACGGCGAGCCGGGCGAGCGCGGCCAGGAGTTCTACGTTGTGAGCCGTTGTCTTGCCAAACCCGAAGCCAGGATCCACTACGATGCGATCCCGTTGAATGCCGGCGGCGACGCAGGCCTCGACCCGGTCGGCCAGGAACCCCAGGACTTCCGCCGCGACGTCCTCGTAGTGAGGGTTGTCCTGCATGGTCCGCGGCTCGCCCTGCATGTGCATGAGGCAAACAGGCACGTTCAGTTCCGCCGCCTGCTCCAGCGCGCCCGGCTGCCGCAATGCGTAAACGTCATTCACGAGCGTCGCACCGGCGGCAACCGCGGCTCGCATCACTGCAGGTTTGCCGGTATCGACGGACAGGGCAACATCGATACGGCCGGCAATCGCCTCGATCACCGGCACAACACGATCTAGCTCTGACTGCTGCGGCACCGCCGGAGCGCCAGGGCGCGTCGATTCGCCGCCGACGTCAATGAAGGCCGCCCCGTCGGCGGCCATACGCTCTGCCTGGCGCAAAGCGGCATCAAGAGCGAGAAACCGGCCGCCATCGGAAAAAGAGTCGGGAGTGATGTTCAGCACGCCCATCACTACGGGAGCGGAAAGATCGACAACGTTCCTGATGGTGCGTAACCGCATGAGAATCCGCTACCCTTTGCACGCCGCCGCACACGCAGACGGATAGCAAGCAATACTGGCGGTCACGAGCCGGACCGCGCCGCGGCCGATCGCTCACCTGCTACCCCACCCCACTGCGCTTCCGTGGCAGGAAGTCGCCCTCCTGCCTTCCGGGAATGGTCTGCAATCTGCTCGCGGGCTGTCAGTGTTCCCGTGCCGGGCCGCCAATCGGGCCGGTCGCCTTGCTGCGCCGTTTCTTTTTGCCGCCTTCCGGTTTGGTCGGCGAGTCCGGGTCTTCCCAGTCCCTCGGAGGCTGCGGTTCCCGACCTTCCATGATGTCCCGGATTTGCGGCTCATCAATGGTTTCGTATTTCATAAGTGCCTTGGCCATCAGATGCAGCTTGCCTTCATGTTCTTCGAGGATGGCTTTTGCACGCGCGTAGTTTCTGTCGATGATCTTGCGCACTTCTTCATCGATCGAGTGGACGGTGACATCGGATACCTGCTTGTGCTGGGTCACCGAACGACCGAGAAAAACCTCCCCGTCGTCTTCGCTGTAGGTCAGTGGACCCAGTCGCTCGGAAAGGCCCCACTTCGTCACCATGTTGCGGGCGATTTCGGTGGCCCTTTCTATGTCGTTGGAAGCGCCGGTCGTTACCCGTTCCGGGCCGAGCGTCATTTCCTCGGCAAGACGGCCGCCGAACAATGTGGAAATGGTGCTCTCGAGCCGCTGCTTGGAGATGCTGTACCGGTCTTCCTCCGGCAAGTACATCGTCACACCCAGAGCGCGTCCGCGCGGAATGATCGTAACCTTGTAAACAGGGTCGTGATCCGGCACGCAATAGCCGACGATGGCGTGCCCGGCCTCGTGGTAAGCCGTATTGAGCTTCTCCTGCTCGCTCATCACCATCGAGCGGCGCTCGGCGCCCATCATTATCTTGTCCTTGGCCTGTTCGAACTCTTCCATGCTGACGACGCGCTTGTTCGCCCGTGCGGCGAACAGTGCCGCTTCGTTGACGAGGTTTGCGAGGTCGGCACCGGAGAATCCGGGAGTGCCGCGAGCAATCACGCTTGGCCGCACATCGTCGTCCAGCGGTACCTTGCGCATGTGCACTTTCAGGATCAATTCGCGGCCTCGGATATCCGGTAACGGCACCACAACCTGGCGATCGAACCGCCCCGGCCGAAGGAGTGCAGGATCGAGTACGTCCGGCCGGTTGGTGGCCGCAATGACAATGACGCCCTCGGTCCCTTCGAAACCGTCCATTTCGACGAGCATCTGGTTGAGGGTCTGCTCGCGCTCGTCGTGCCCGCCGCCGAGACCGGCACCGCGATGCCTGCCGACGGCGTCCAGCTCGTCAATGAAAATGATGCAGGGAGCCTGTTTCTTCGCCTGGTCGAACATGTCGCGCACACGTGACGCTCCCACGCCGACAAACATCTCTACGAAATCGGAACCGGAGATCGTGAAAAAAGGAACCTTCGCTTCGCCCGCAATGGCTTTCGCAAGAAGCGTCTTGCCGGTGCCGGGGGGGCCGACCATCAACACGCCCTTGGGTATCTTTCCACCCAGGCGTTGAAACTTGCTCGGGTCCTTGAGGAAGTCGACAATCTCCGATACTTCGGCCTTTGCCTCATCCACGCCGGCGACGTCAGCGAAAGTTATGCCCACCTGGTCTTCGCCGAGAAGCCTGGCCTTGCTTTTGCCGAAGGACATGGCGCCACGCCCTCCGCCACCGCCCTGCATCTGGCGCATGAAATAAATCCAGACGCCGATCAGAAGCAGTATGGGGAAAGAGCTGATGAGAAGTTGCCCGATCAGGCTTTGCGACTCGGGTTCCTGCGCCGTGAAGCGAACATTGTTCTCTTCGAGAATGCCGATCAGCGTATTGTTGTCGGTTTCCGGACTGATCGTGTAATGGGCGAGCGGCGCGCGGTTACCGTAATTGATTCGCTTGCCGTCGAACTCCACTCTCTGCACGTTTCCCGATTTCACCTGCTTCAGGAATTCGGAATAGTCCGTCTTTTCCGGAGCGGGGCCGCTGACACCACTAAGGCCCTGCACGACAGACAGGAGCACCACGATGATGACGATGAAAACGAGGATGTTCTTTGTCAGGTCATTCACAATATTTGATACCGTTCCGGAGACTGGACGTCCTGCTTGCCGTAACGATGCCTGCCACGCACTCCGGTGCACGGCCAGCCTCCGCAGCAGGCGCTTAGACAGCGTCTAAGATTAGACAGTACTATAGTCGATAGTTTCTCGCTACAAGATACACCTCACTGCTGCCCGGGCGCGATGCTTTCGGCTTTACCAGCCGAACCTTCCCGAAGGCCTGTCGGCAATTGGCGACAAAAGCGTCCGTGCCCTCGCCCTGAAACAATTTGCACACGATGCTGCCGTTTTTAGCCAAAATCCGGCCGGCGGCATCGAGGGCGAGTTCTGCGAGATGTATCGATTTCGGCTGGTCAATCGCCTTGGTTCCGCTGATATTGGGCGCCATGTCGCTCATTACAAGGTGGGCCTGAGCACCCGCCAGTTTCTCCAGCAACACCTGCAGGCCACCGTCTTCGCTGAAGTCCGCCTGGATGAAGTCCACACAGGGCATTGGATCCATTGGCAGCAGATCGATGGCCACGATGCGCACGTTCCGATTCAGACGGTCCACGACATACTGGCTCCAACCTCCGGGCGCGGCGCCCAGATCGACGCAGATCATCCCGGGAAAAAGAATATTCTCTTTGTCCGCGATCTGTTCCAGTTTGTAGACGGCGCGCGAACGCCAGCCCTCGGCGCGAGCCCGCCGCACGTAGGGATCGCGCTCCTGCCGGTCTCGCCAGGATCCGCTGCTGCGTCTTGGGCCAGTCATGCGCGCATACCGCGCCGGAACCGCACATCAAGCCGGTTACGCTGTCCGCTGTTACAATGCTCCATCATGCACCTGGGCGAAAAGCAAAAAAAATTCCTGCGAGGGCTCGGCCATAAACTCAAACCGGTTGTCACGGTTGGCGGCAGTGGCATTACGGACGCGCTGTTGAGAGAGTTCGATTCGACGATCGCGCACCACGAACTCATCAAGGTCCGATTCCGGGCGACGGACCGCGAGCAGCGTGACCGGATTATCGAGGAGTTGAGCGACCGGGGTAAGGCCCTGCTCGTGGGAAGGACGGGAAACACGGCCTTGCTCTATCGCGAAAATCCGGACGAGCCGCGCATTCACCTGCCCCGCGACTGACCCGCTGACACGAGGTCTACTCGTAGCGGACCTGCCGGACCTCGTAGTGCTTCTCACCGCCCGGCGCCGAAAATGTGACATCGTCGCCTTCGTTCTTGCCAATGAGCGCACGCGCGATGGGCGACGTGAACGATATCAGGCCTGTCTTTATGTCAGCCTCGTCCTCGCCGACAATTTTGTAAGCGATTTCCTTGCCTGACTGCTCGTCCAGCAGCTCCACGGTGGCGCCGAACACCACCTTGCCCTTCGCGTCGACCGCGGTTATGTCGATGACCTGCGCATTAGAAAGCTTCGCCTCGAGTTCCTTGATCCGCGCTTCCACGAAACCCTGCTGATCCTTCGCCGCGTGATACTCGGCGTTCTCTTTCAGGTCCCCATGAGCGCGAGCCTCGGAAATCGCCTGGATGATCTTCGGCCGCTCCTCCGACTTCAGCTTTTTGAGCTCATGGCGCAGCAATTCCGCACCGCGAACCGTGAGGGGCACCTTATTCATGCTGGCACCTCCTTGTGCAGGTCCTGCAGACGATTAACGTCGCTGTCATCGAGATGTTCCAGCGCCTTGCAGGTCGCAATTGCCGCACCCAGAGTCGTGTAGTAGGTGACGTTCTTGCGCACCGCTTCCGCGCGAATCGAGCGGGATTCGTAGATTGCCTGTTTTCCTTCGGTTGTATTCACGATCAGTGCTATTTCACCATTCTTGATCATATCGACGATGTGCGGCCGGCCTTCTCTGACCTTGTTCGCGCGTCGGCAGGACACGCCCGCCTTTGCCAGTTCCTTCGCCGTGCCGTCGGTTGCGACGATATCGAAACCGCGTGCGGCCAGAATCTGCGCCAACTCGACGGCGCTGCGCTTATCACGGTCCCGGACGCTCAAGAGCGCCACCCCCTGTCGCGGCAGTATGACGCCCGACGCGAGCTGAGCCTTTGCATAGGCTTCACCGAAGGTCCGGCCCACGCCCATCACCTCGCCGGTCGACTTCATTTCCGGTCCGAGTATCGGGTCGGCGCCGGCGAACCTGATGAACGGGAACACCGACTCCTTGACGGAGTAATAGGGCGGTATCCGCTGCTTGACGAAGCCCTGCTGCTCGAGACTTTCCCCCACCATAACACGGGCAGCAATGCTCGCCAGTGGTATTCCGATCGCCTTGGAAACAAAGGGCGCCGTGCGCGAGGCCCGCGGATTGACTTCCAGCAGATAGACCACGTCGTTCTGGATAGCAAACTGCGTATTCATCAGCCCCACGACCTTCAGGCCTTTCGCAAGGCGGGTGACCTGCTCGATGAGTGTCGCCTGCAATTCGGGCTTCAAGCTGAAGGGCGGCAATGAGCAGCCGGAGTCGCCGGAATGAACCCCCGCCTGTTCAATGTGCTCCATGATGCCGCCGATCAGCACGGTCTCGCCATCGCAGATTGCGTCCACGTCCACCTCGATTGCGAGATCGAGGAACCGGTCGAGGAGCACCGGGCTGTCGTTCGACACGTTGATCGCGGCCGCCATATAGGACGCCAGTTCCTCCTCACCGTGCACGATCTCCATCGCGCGGCCGCCCAGCACATACGAAGGTCGCACGACGAGCGGATAACCGACGTCCGCTGCCATCGACAGGGCCTGCTCGTAGCTTCTTGCCGTACAGTTGGGGGGCTGCTTCAGCTCCAGCTTCTCGACCAGCTTCTGGAAACGCTCCCGATCCTCGGCCAGGTCGATGGAGTCGGGGCTGGTGCCGATGATGGGCGCACCGGCGGCCTCCAGATCCCGCGCAAGCTTGAGCGGCGTCTGGCCGCCGTACTGGACTATCACGCCGTAGGGCTCTTCCTTCTCGATTATCTCCATGACGTCTTCAAACGTCAGTGACTCGAAGTAAAGCCTGTCGGACGTGTCGTAATCGGTCGAAACGGTTTCCGGGTTGCAGTTCACCATGATCGTTTCATAGCCCGCTTCCTTGAGCGCGAAGGCAGCGTGCACGCAGCAGTAGTCGAACTCGATGCCCTGACCGATTCGATTGGGGCCACCGCCGAGAATGACGATTTTCTTCCGATCCGTCGGATCGGCCTCGCATTCCTCTTCATAGGTGGAATAGAGATAGGCGGTCGACGTGGCGAACTCCGCGCCGCAGGTATCCACACGCTTGAATACCGGCCGCAGGCCCAGCTTCAGCCGCCGCTGCCGGATGACCATCTCCTTCTGATGCAGAAGTGTGGCAATGCGCGCGTCCGAGAAGCCCTTCCGCTTCAGCCGCCGCATGCGCGAATAATCGAGGGCCGCGACGCCGTCAGCCTGTAGCGCCGCCTCTTCGCGCACCAGGTCCTCGATCTGTACCAGGAACCATGGATCGATAGCGGTCAGCGACGCTATTTCGGCCACGCCGAAACCGTTTCTCATCGCGTCCGCCACGTAAAGGATACGCTCGGGGCCGGCCTGCCGTAATTCCTGGAGCAGGTCATCGAGATCGATCTCCCGCGCCCCG
>JBBDSK010000018.1:0-12346 GCA_040904985.1 Woeseia sp.
GTTGGCAATCGAAATACGACCAATTTGCGCGCGTCCGGCCACGTGCGGACCATTCCGCGGAGTGAAACCCTCCGGGTCACACAGATCATTGTATTCATAGGCATAGCCGTGCGGCCATCGATTGACGGTGATCGCGGCAATGTCGCGTTCCGCATCGAAACCTCCCGGCGCCAGTGAACCGGACATCTTCGCGACAATATCCGTTTCAAAGTCATCGAAGCTCAACTCGTAGAGCTGGCGGCGACCGGCAACATGTTGCTCGCGAGCACACAGACCCTGCCCTGGCATCGCGGGCACCCAGGAACCATGCAGGATCGTCGGTTGTTGCGGATTCTGTGCGAACCGGTAGTCGCCCATGCTGACCGGAAAATCCAGGCCGAACGAATACATGTATTTTGACTGTGGAATGAACACGCTGCTGTAGCCCATCTCCGCCAGCGCGTTCCAGTTACGCACTGCGATGGAGATGTACACCAGCGGCACCTTTTCGGCGTACTCGAGGGCTTCCTTCTGCGCCTCGGGCACTTCACTGCAAATGGCCGGAAGCATTGCGTTATAACCGGCGAAGACCACGTGTTTGGCACGAACACGATAAACAGCGCCATCGGTTACGTAGGTCACATCGACATGCTTCTGGTCCGGCGTGTGGCTTAAGTTCACGGCCGTGCTGTTCAGGCGTATTCGGGTCGGGCGTCCCTTGCGATCCAGCAGGCTGTAGTCGACGCGCGAGGTCACAAGGTCTTCCATCGTGCTGCCGGGTACGGCGTCGGGGAGCAGGCTGCGCACGAGTGCCCGCGCCACGCCGGCATTGCCGTCCGGGAAATGGAAGATGTAGGGCTCGTCGCGTTGGTGGCCTTTCTCCTCAAGCTCGCCGATTCCCATGTGCTGCAAAGCCGGCATTCCTGAGCGGTAGGCTTCGATTGCAGACAGCGAATCCCAGCCGACACCCCACAGGCCCAGGATCGTGTCACGCAGGAGATCCGTCACTTCGCGCGGAATGTCGACGTACTCCTGCAGAAACGTCGTGTAGGCGATGCTGCCGAGGAAATCGATCTTCTCGCTGCGGCTGAGATCCGGCCGATGATCGGACTTATCGAGCATCAGGCGCAGCAGGGCCGCTTTGGATGCATCCGGGATCGGGTACTGCGCGATGATTGCGTCAAGCTGCTCGGGATCATCCGGGGACCCGCCACGAAATATGTTCGGCGCGGTGACGTCGCGCCCATACACGTCGGAACTGAAATAAACCGCCCGGCGAAGATCCCGGCTCTTCATGTAATCCTGGTCGAAGTAGTCGTAGAAGTGTTCGGTAAAGATGCCGACGTCCTTCAACATCTGGCTGGATGCCACGGAGAAGTGTCCCGGGCCATCGATCGACTGGCTGCCGCCGTATCCAATCAGCGTCCGGCCATCGACTTTGAATTCGTTGCGTTTGGCGTGCCCGCCGAAGTCGTCGTGGTTGTCGAGTACCAGCACATTCTTTCCCGCACCCGCGCGCTGATGATAAAAAAGTGCCGCGGACAGGCCACTGATGCCACCACCAACAACGATCATGTCGTAGACATCGTCAGTCTGTTGTTTTGGAGCCGGATACTTGTGTCCGGCCCAGGCAACGGCGTGCGCTACCTCGAACGATCCGGCATGGCTGCCACGCATGCCCGTCCTGAGCGGCGGGTAGTAGTCGGCGGGTAGCTGCGCGGCGAGCAGGTCCCTGGGTGACAGCATGCTGCCAGCCGCAGTCGCCATTGCGACTCCGTTAAGGAAATCGCGACGGGTAATATTCAGTCTCGAAGACATATCTCTTTCTCTGCGACTGCACAAAAATGACACTAACTTTTATGCAGTAAGTAGTTCCGTCACGGCGCGATGCGCCTGGTCGATTGCGACATCGGTGTACGCACCACCGCCGCTGTCGGCATTCGCGATTGTGATGGCTCCGGCGCGTGCGCGCGCTGTCAGTAATGGTAGCCCTTCATCAGGATCAATGAGCGAATTGTATTCAGGCGCATATCCGTGCGGCCAGCGATTTACTGCGATGCCGGCGATATCCTTTGCCGCATCAAAGCCCCCGGCCCCGAGGGCCCGATTCATTTGATTGCGGATATTACGCTCGAAGGTCGAGAATGGCGTGGTCAGGAGTTCCGCGCGACCGGCCTTGTGTTGCTCCCGCTCATCAAGGCCGGGCCGTGCCGGCGCGCGAGTCATATGAACCATGACCGGTTCATCCGGTGATTTCGCACTGTGGTAGGCACCGATATCCATGACGGTATCAAGACTGAACCTCGAGTGGTAGCCGCCGGGGCAACGAACACGCGACACGCCGGAGTTTGCAAATGCACGCCAGTTCGTCAGAGCCACCGATGTATAGACAAGCGGCGTTTTGACGAGGTAGTGCAACGCGCTTTTCTGCTCCTCAGGCAGTTCCGGGCAAATGAACGGAATCATTGCATTCCAGCAGGCCAGTACGCTGTGTTTACCTCTGACGGAATACGCCTTGCCATCGCGCAGGTAGGTGACCTTAACGCCACCGCCCTTCGTGTTCACAGCATGCGCTGCCGTGCTTGAAAGCCGTATGTGTACAGGATTTCCATTGCTGTCGAGCTTTGCGTAATTCACTGGCGCGGCGATGGAATCCTCGACTGTCGTGCCGGGTACGGCGTCCGGGATAAGATCACGCACCAGCAGACGTGCGACCGATGCGTTGCCGTCCGGAAAAGCGAATTTGTAGGAACCGCCCGTTTCGAGCTCTTTTCCCGGCGTATAGCCCATGCGCGCTGTCGCGGTACGCGGCAGGTTCAGGCCGTCAAAGCCGGGAAGTCCGACGCCCCAGCAATCGAGCGCGGAAACAGCATCGATTCCGCAACCCCAGAGCCCGTCGGTGTGGTGAAGATAATAGGGCATCACCGCCGGATCCGCCTTGATAACGTTCAGCAGGTAGTCGGCGTAGCTTATGCGCGACAAGCGATCCTTCTTCTCGTCGGCCGACATGCCGGGCATATAGTCCGTGGTGCCGGTTTCTATTTCCAGAATGTCTTTGCGGGTGGTTTCACTCAATGGCGCCTGCGCCAGGAATGCTGCTGTTTCTTCTGTCGATTGCTGGCGCCCGCCAGGCTGCAGAACGAGCTTGTCGTCGCCGAATGTTTCTTTGTCAAAAAAGACGCCGGAACCCAGATTGTATTTGCTGTACAAATCCTGATCGTAAGTCGCCGTCGCCAGCTTGGTTGGATAAATACCGAGATGCTTTAGCAGGCCGTCAGCGACAGCACTGTACGGGGTTGGACTGGATATTCCGGCAGTCCCCCCGTTCATGATCAGGAGTTTGCCGTTCACATGGAACTCATTGCGCTTGGCGTGGCCGCCAAAATCGTCATGATTATCCAATACGAGGATCCTGGCGCCAGGGCCCGCCGCTTTGCGATAAAAGTGCGCGGCAGCAAGCCCGCTGATGCCGCCGCCAACAACAATCAGGTCAAAGTGCTCGCCCGTATCGCTGGCATCCGTAAGCAGATGCAGGTTGTCCCTTAGCGCGTGGGCGTCCTCAAACGAGCCAGGATGACTGCCCCGCAAGCCGGTTCGGGTCGGAGGATAGTATGCCGGCTGATCCTGTGCCGCGGGAGCAGCGACCGGACCTGCACCGAAAACCAGTCCCGGTATCCCGCCACCGGCGGTGGCCGCAAGCGCAAATGCCGCGCCCTGCAGGAAGTCGCGGCGCTCGATGGGCCGGTCCATACCGAGCTCACGGTCCCGGGTACCGCCGTCCTTGCCTTGGCGTTTCACGGCAGCCGCTTACAGCAGGGCCAGGGTCATCCTCCCCAGCTCTTCCAGAAACGCAGGCCGGCTTCGCGAGGCCTGGCAATGTAAAGGGAGCTATGATGTGCGCGACCTTCCGCGGTCTGTGCCGCTCCCCACTCGAACGTACCGGTTCCCGTCGTGTAGACCGCTCGCTCATCCGTCAGGTTATTGATGAACAGGTCCACACCCCAGTCATCGCTGGCAATGCCGACACGCAAATCGCCGATTACGTAGGATGGGGACACGAACTGCGGATTCGGATCATCGAGGCCTCTCGGATCCAGAATTGTCAGGCTGTCGCCGGTGTAGGACCACTGTGTACGAACCGTGAATTCAGTAGCGCCGAACAGCTGCGTCGGCCTGCTGTACCCTATCCACCCCGCGGCCTTGGCACTCGGCACCAGCGGCAGGCGCAATCCCGCGATCAGGTCTGGATTGCCATCACCGGTCAGGTCCTGGTCGGTATCCGTTTCGGCCTCCATCCACTCGTAATTCATGCCGAGGGTCCAGTTCTCGCCCAGTGCGTAATCCAGTTCGATATTGACGCCATCGATATGCGCATTGCCCGCATTCGCAATCAGGTTTTGGTACGGCTGGCCGCAGACACCCGGAATGCTCAGTTCGAAGTCGGGTACACCATCCACTTCACAAGGCGGGTCAGTAGGATCGACCAGGCTGAGCTGATATTTGTCCCACACCATGTGATACGCGGTCACGTTGAGGCGCCCGCGACCCCCGCCGAACGTTGATTTGTAGCCCAACTCGTAGTTGTCCATGATGTCCGACTCGTATGCCGCCGGGAAAAACGGCTCGCCGCGGATGTTGTTCACACCGCCCTGGCGAAGGCCACGCGTGTACAAGCCATAGACCATTTTGCCCTCATCAAACTGGTAGTTCAGGCTGATCTTCGGGAGAAACTGTTCCTCGCCGCCGCTCACAATTGGTGGCTGGCCATTGTTCGCAACCCGATAGTCACGATCGCCGGAGGTTGTGTCCGGTTCGCCGGAAAAATCGGGACCGCCCGGGTGATTCACCCAGGTTTGGCGCGTATTTGATCGATCGAAATAACGACCACCGAGTGTCAGGTCCCAGTCGTCGTTGATATGCCAGGTCGTTTCGCCGAACACTGCCGTTTGTTCCCAATCCGTATGCCCGCCGGAGTACCAGTGAGCTTCAGCTTGCGGGTACGTGGTCGGCGTACCGTAGTAGTTCGACCAGTACATTTCCCAGTAATCCAGGGATACTGAATTCTGGTAGATGAGCGTATTGCCGTCGCCGCCGGTGGTTGGCGCCGCGAACGCCGTACCCCCCAGGGCGCCGTTGCCGCTTTCTTCCCGGTACAGGCCGACAATCCAATCGAAGGTCTCGCCTTCGCGGGACAGGCGGATCTCGGCTGTCAGCTTGTCGTCATCCAGTTTGCCAGCGCCTTTGGTCAGGTAGTCGGAATCCACGGTGGGTCCCTGGCAATAAACCGGGAACAGGACCAGGTAGCCCGTCTCCGGGTTTGTCCAGTAATAAGGCATGGCTGCGTTCGGTGTATAGGATGAATCGTGACAGTACTGGGCGGCCCAGTAATGAGCGTAATTCGTATTGTCATACTGCGATTCGGCGGTACGTTCGAAATATGAAACAGCCGCAACCAGCTGTGCAAAGCCGACATCTGCATCGATCTTCAGCGACGCCATATCGAAGTCTTCTTCGCGCCACTCATTGTGAAAGCGGACCGTCTGCAGATCGCCGACGTAGGGATCGTAGTAGTTTTCAGCGCCGGAATCGGTGCTCTGGTGGTGATAGGACAGCGTTGTTGACCACCTGTCATTGATGTTCCACAGCAGGTGGATGCGACCGCCCGTGACATCCGCGTCGTTCCAGCGGTCTTCCAGCGCCGCGCTGTTGTCCAGCGTACCCCATCCCGCCGGCGCCTTGTTTTCGCCGCCAAAACCATAGGCGTCTGCAGTGTGACCCGGAACGTTGTCAACAAAGCCACCGTCATGATCGTTGTAACCGACCACACGCATGGCGAGCGTGTTGTCGACCAGCGGAACGTTAAACATCAACGAACTCCGGTAACTGACATCGCTCTGGCTGCCGCCGCGCAATTCGCTGTCGAACTCTGCTTCAAACTGGTCCAGTACCGGCTGGTTGGTAACGATGCGCAACGTGCCTGCCTGCGCGTCTGATCCGTACAGTGTTCCCTGGGGACCCGACAGTGCCTCTACTCGAGCGATGTCCACCATTCGGATATTCGGCTGCGATCCGGTCTGGGTGACGGAGATTTCGTCCAGGTACACCGATGATGTCGACTGACCGATAAAACTGGAGCCGGTAATGGCACCACGAAATACCACTACGCTCGACCCTGCACCATATGAAACGACATTGATCGAAGGCACGAATCGGGAATAGTCCTCCATGCCTTTGGCGCCCATCGAAGCAAGCGATTCCTGCGAGATGGCCTGGACGGCTGACGGGATTTCCTGGGCCGACTCCGTACGCTTGCGTGCGGTTACCGTAATTTCTTCGAGGTAACCCGACTTTTGGGCGGCTTCCTGTGCTTCGGCGGACTGGCCGGGACAAAGAGCGGCCGTTACGGCGGCAGCAACCGGTGAAAAGGAAATTAATTTGTACGGACTACTCATTTATTGTTTCCCCCGAAAGCGGTAATCATTGCAGCGGCGAAAACGGCCGAAGCAGAGACGTAGCCCGAATGGAAATTCGGCTCACGCGATCATAAGGTACGCACAGGGAATAAATCAAACTCGGGATCGCTGTCATTTTTTTCTGTTTCAATTGTTTTAATTCGATTACTTTATGTTTGGATTTATTTCGTCAGCCATGTAATTCAGGAACGCTATTTTGGTCATATTCTTTTATAATGTGAGTGTAATTAACCCACCACAACAACTCGACAGGACTACCAGAATGACTCGCACTCTCCCGATTCTGTTAACAGTGATTGCCCTCGCCGCCCTGCCAGCCTTTGTTCTTGCAGCAGATCCCGAAGAAGAGATCCGCACTTTGGTGGTCGAATTCAACGAGTCATACCTCCAGAACGAACTCGACAAATATTTCAGTTTCTACGCCGACGACGCGACATTGTGGTTCAACTCCGGCCGGAGCACGCTGAAATCTTATCGTGATAGCTGGTACGAGCTGATCGAATCCGGCGGCGGCGTCCGCAAGAATGCGATCTCGGATATCAGGATACAGATGAGCCCTGCCGGCGACGCCGCGATCGCTACGTACCAGGTCGAAGTACAAACCGAGTATCCGGGAAACAGGCTCAGCAGCCAGCAGGCTAATGAAACCGATATCTGGTTCAAGACAGCCGATGGCTGGCGGATTTCTCATGTACATTATACGTCCAGCAGTGGCGAGGAATAGCGGACGAAGGATGACGTGCCGAGACACTTAACCCGGACTTCCTGGCGATGAATATTAATACTCCCCTTCGTGAGCTGGGTAGCATTGACTCGAGCGCGCTGCGAGAGGCAATTCTTCGCCAGGAAGATGACGCGTGGAACGAGGACAAGTACCGCCAGGAACAATTCGAAGTCCATCATGCCACCCAGTCGATTGTGGTGTTGTTTGTAGACCTCGCCCGATGGCCGGACCTGGTGGTAAGCCGGGAACCAGGGTGGCCGCGGCTCGCGGACACGGCATTGCCGCTAATGAACCAGATTATCGAAAAGCACTATCCACCCGGTGGCACTGTAATACGCGCGATGGCGGCGAAATTGCTTGCCGGTAGTGTCATCAGTCCGCATTTCGACAAACACCCCTCGTTTCATGTTGGCCATCGAATTCATGTGCCGATTACGACCAACCCCAGGGTCAGGTTCATGATAGACGGGCGGCCGTACAAGTTTGAAGTTGGCCAGGCGTACGAAATAAACAACCAGAAAACCCACTCCGTGATGAACAAGGGCACGGAAGATCGCATCACGTTTATTTTTGACTACGTACCGGCGGATCAGATTGCCGCCGGAATTGACGGTTGATCGGCCGGCAAGCGCGGACCAATTCTCCGGCCCGATTGATTTATAACACAGGCGCCAGCACGGTCCTCAGCTCATCAAGATACGGATCGTAGTGCTTCCAGAACTCCACCCCGCTTGCATACAGTGGTTCCCGCACCTGCTCCGCGCTCGCGGTGTTGACGGCACGCCGGTTTTTGTGGAACTCGACGCAGGTCGACTCGAACGGCAGATCGCAGAAGTCCAGTAGCCGGCGCACCTGCCCCTCGAGATCAGCCACAATATCTTCGTAGTGTACCCGCAGTATTTTGCCGGGCAGTACATTGTCCCAATGCGCCATCATGTCGACGTACTGCAGATAGTACTGACCCAACTCACCAATATCGTAGGACTGGTGCTTGCCCCGTGCGAATAACTGACGATAGTTGGCCACACAGGTTGCCAACGGACTGCGGCGCGCATCGATGATTTTCGCATGCGGCAATATGCTGTGGATAAAGCCCGCATGCGGAAAGTTAGCCGGCATTTTATCGGTGAAATACCGGCATCCGTCGCTGCAATGAGTCGCGGCATTATGCAGATAGCTCTTGCCGAGGCCTGCCAGTTCGTTGGCATTCAGCTGCTCTACGATTTCAGCATAGTGCAGGCTACCCGGGTTTTTCTCCGTGAGGGTGGAAGTGAGGGCGGAGGTAAGGGTAATTATGGCGGGCAGTTCGCCGCAACCTTCAACCTGGCTGTGACTTGATAGAATTTGCTCAATCAGCGTTGATCCGGAACGCGGCATCCCGAGAATGAAAATAGGTGTCCGGTCAGTAGGCTTGTCCGCAGCGGTGCCTGCGAAAAAAGTGTGTGAAAATACCTGCTTGATCCGCTCGTTGTCGTGTTTGATCTTGTCCGGGTCATAGTTCACTAAACTCCGCTTTGCCGCATTCCCGAGTGAGTACTGTTGCCACGCCGCACCGTATTGTTCCAGATGTTCAAACGTTCTCGCCAGAGCAAAGCGAAAGCCAGCTTCCGATTCGCGGTCTGTGGTGCCTGCATCAAGCTGTTGCTGAATGAGCTGCGTGTCTTCGTCGCTCCCAACGTAACCATGCAGACTCGCCAGGTACCACCATGCAGTGCCAATCCCGGGATGAACCCTGGTGCAACGTGCATAACTTTCCCTGGCCTCATCTGTGCGGCCCGCCACGCGCAGCATATGGCCACGACCAATGAGTGCTGCCGGATGATCGGCCGATTGAGCCAGACAATTATCGTAGGCCTGGAGCGCCTCATCCGTGCGGCCCACGATGCCAAGCATATTGCCGAGATACGATTGGATTTCCGGGTTGTCAGGCGCAATGTGCGCGGCAGCACGGAGTTCAGTGATCGAATCCCGATACCGGCCGCGGTCGCGGAGAAACTTTCCCAAATCGAACAATGCGTCGGCTCGATTCGGTAAAAGTGAGACGATCCGTTTCAGGTAGCCTTCCGCGACCGCGAAGCGCTCATCGTCGGTCGCGGCTTTCGCAAGTATGCGTAAAGCGTCCGTATTCCGGGGTTCGCGCCGCAGAATGACGTCGCACGCTTGCTCGGACGCCGCGATGTCACCGTTTGCTCGTAACGCCTCTGCTTCCCGAAGCAAATTCCCAATGGACATGGATTGGCGCATCTTATGCCGCAGTTCGCGGGCCTCATCGGCACGGCCCGCACGTTCCAACGCCACGCAAAGACCTCGCACCGCGGAAGCCTGATCTGGATTCAGCGCAAGCGCCTTCCTGAACCATTGAATTGCGCCATCGTTGTCGCCGCGCGTGAGATGCAAACTACCAAGGTCTTCGTAGGGCTTGGCGAATTCGGGTTCGAGCTTGATTGCCAGCCGTAGCTGATTTTCCGCCTGCCCTGTTTCGCCTTTGCTTGCGAGAATGGCGCCGAGCATCGCAACCAGGTTGACATCATCCTCCCACCTTGCAAGTGCATCCCGACATTTGCGCTCCGCAGCATCGGCCTGGCCGTCCTGCATCAGGCGAACAACTTCGTTAAGAGTGCTGAGAACGTCTTTATCCATGGCCTGATGTTGTACTACGCGCCTTACTTCAGGGCAACGCCCGCACGTGCCGCCTCCGGGCCGGGTCTGGCGCTGTTATGAAAGTTGTGCTGAACTCGCCCGATGAACCAGAAAGAAGAACTTGCGGTAGCATTTTCGCAACTCAGTTCAGGAAACTTCGCTGAGGCCATAAGGCATTGTGAGCAGAGCCTGACAAGACACCCGGGCGATGCAAGTTTGCTGTGTCTCGCCGGACAGGCCAGTATTGCGCTGAAGCAATTCGACAGCGCCGAACAATTCATTGATGAGGCGATTCGAGTATCCCCGGACTTTGCGGCTGCGTTCGAGACCCACGGTGATCTCATGCTGTTAAAAGGTCGCCCGGACAAAGCACGTGTCTCGTATGAAACGGCCATGCGTCTCGATCCGACTCGCAATCTTACGCACGCGAAACTCGACCGGACGAAACAACTCGAAAAAGGTGGATTAGCCGCTCCGGCCGCTTCGGTTGCTGCGATATCCCGGCGTTTCGAGGACGAAATCAGGAAGGCGGCGGATTTTGAAGCCAACGGTGACCGGCAATCCGCGGAATTGATCTATCGCGACATCCTCACCCGGGAACCGAACCATATTGAGGCCGCCCGGCTGCTTGCCGGCATTGCGGTGTTCCATAAACGCTTCCGCGATGCCGAGGTGTTCCTTAAGAAGGTATTGGACATCGCACCTGACCATGCCCGCGCATGGGTGGACCTTGCAAACGTGCAGCGAGAGATGGACAAATTCGACGATGCTGTTGAAAGTGCCCGTCACGTATTGAGGCTGGCGCCGGACAAGGCTGAATCGTACATGGCCTATGCAGGCGCCATCGGTATGACCGGTGCGCATGAAGACGCTATAGAGGCATACCGGAAAGCTATCGATATGGCGCCGGAAAAAGCGGGCGCTGTTTGTGCCATGGCGCATCATCAAAAGACCGTTGGCCGCCAGGGCGATGCTGTCGCGAGCTATCGACGAGCCATCGCTATAAAACCCGATCACGCGGAAGCGTATTGGAGCCTCGCGAACCTGAAAACCTTCCGCTTTGATGACGGCGAAGTTGCCGCGATGCAGGAACTGTTGCGGGACGATTCGCTGCCGGATGTGTCGCGCGCCCAACTACACAACGCGCTAGGCCACGAATTCGAATCGCGAAAAGACTATGCCGGCGCATTCCGGCATTTTGAAGAGTGCAACGCGATTCGGCGTCTCAGCGAGTCCTATGATCCTGTGGAAACGCAAACCACTTACGACCGAATCATCGAATTGTTCAATACTGATTTCTTTGAGAAAAATGCTGGTGTACCGGCGTCGGAGGTGACCCCGATCCTGGTTGTCGGCCTGCCGCGATCGGGCTCAACCCTGATCGAGCAAATATTGGCCAGTCACAGCCAGGTGGACGGCACGCACGAACTCGGCGACCTGGCTCGCGCCGTGCAATCAGTGCGCCGCGGAAAGAACCGCCAATCGCTCTTTCCTGAAGCGCTGGCCGGAATAAGCCGCCAGGACTGGCAAAGTATCGGTGAAGAATATTTGCAACGCACCGAAATTTTTCGCAGCGGGGCACCGTACTTTATTGACAAGAATCCGAATAACTTCATTTACGCCGGAGTCCTGAAGTTAGCCCTGCCGAATGCCCGCATTATCAATGCCAGGCGCCATCCGCTGGATAGCTGCTTTGGTTCATTCAAGCAATTGTTTGCCAGCGGCCAGCCCTTTACTTACGACCTGACCGAACTGGGCGAATACTATCTGCAGTATCAACGGTTAATGGACCATTGGCATGCCGTGCTGCCCGGCTTCGTACTCGATGTGAACTACGAGGAAGTCGTCGCCGATCTCGACGGCCAGGTAGCGCGACTTCTGGATTTCTGCGGCCTGCCGTTCGAGGAGGCCTGCTTACGCTTCCACGAAACCGAACGTGCGGTAAAAACGGCCAGTTCGGAGCAGGTACGGCGTCCGATATATTCCAGCTCCGTCAACCTGTGGCGTAACTATGAATCACATCTTGATGAGTTGATTCAGGTATTAGGGTGCGTTCGTCGATCATGACGATCCCGCCACGAATGCAAAGGTGCATTGGCATCCTGTACCGAATGTGACTTATTATTTGTATTCGATGATTGCGAAGGGAGGCCGCAAGACATGCTGGAAGGAACCACCCCCCTGCTCCTGGCCATGCTCACCGGAGAACCGGACTGCTTCTGAAGAAGCTGTCCCAATAATTCTCCATGGATGACCCGTCTTTCGTCTCGACGTTGCCCACGATCTTTGTCTTCGTCCTCGCGATCGTCTCGCGACGTCCGATCGAGTCGCTGCTGGCGGGCGCACTCCTCGGCCTCATCATGCTGCACGGCGGGCAATTCGTCACCGGGTTTGCCGATACATCGCTTGTCGTCCTGACCGACGAGGACGTCGCCTGGGTCATTCTCGTTTGCGGGTTCATGGGCAGCCTGATCGGGCTGCTGATCCGCAGTGGCGCGACACAGGCGTTTACCGCCCGCATGACCGGGTT
>JBBDSK010000019.1:0-12210 GCA_040904985.1 Woeseia sp.
AGGAAATCTCGGCCGGGTTGTGCAGAACGCCGGACCGGCCCCGGGCCGGCTACAGCAGAATCAGCGTGCCGAGGCCGAGCAGCGACATGTAGCCGGCCACATCGGTAATGGTCATCATGACCACGCCGCCGGCAATCGCCGGATCGATGTTCATCCGTTTCAGTATGAGCGGCACACTGAAACCCGCTGCAGCTGCGAGGAAAAGATTGATGATCATCGCTCCGGCAATCACAGCTCCAATCTGCCAGTTGTTGAACCAGAAGTAAGTGAATAGCGCGACGACGATTGCCCAGACCAGGCCGTTCATGATGCCAACCATAATTTCTTTGCGGAAAATGCTGCGGGCATTTGTCTTGTCGATCTGCCCCAGTGCGATGGCGCGAGTAATGATTGTGAGCGACTGGCTCCCGGCGACCCCGCCCATGCTGGGGACAACCGGCATCAGCACCGCGAGCAGGACGACTTTGTCAATAGTCGATTGGAAAAGGTCGACAACGGATGCAGACAAGAAGGCTGTCGCGAGGTTTATGCCCAGCCAGACGGCGCGCCTGCGCGCGCTGGTTACCACCGGCGCGAACATGTCATATTCTTCGTCAAGACCTGCCGCGCTCATCAGCGAGTGTTCGGCCTCTTCACGTATGACATCCAGGATGTCATCGACGGTGATGCGCCCCACCAGCCGATAATCTTCATCAACGACCGGCGCAGACAGCAGATCGCGATTCTCGAACTCCCTTACGACCTCCGTCGAGCTCGTATGCGCGGGAATAGGCAGTGTTACAGAGGACATGACCTGTTCGACGGTATGCTCCGGGTCCTCGGTGAGCAGGCGCGACAGGTACAGGGAGCCGAGGTATTCATTTTCCCTGTTGACGACATAGATGGTATCCGTGCCGTCCGGCACTTCACCACGGGCCCGAAGAAAGCGCAGCACGACCTCCAGCGTGACGTCCGGACGGACGCTCACGATGTCGACATTCATGAGGCCGCCGGCGGTGTCCTCGTCGTAGGACAGCACCTGGCTCAGGCGTTCGCGGTCCTGATGATCCATCGATCGCATGACTTCGCGGGTCAGGGCTTCCGGCAAATCCGCCAGAAGATCCGCCAGGTCGTCCAGCTCCATCCCTTCCGTTGCGGCCACGAAGCGGTCCGTTTCCATGCCGCTTATGAGACTGTCCCGGACTTCCTCGGCGAGCTCGACCAGCACGTCGCCCTCACGATCAGGATCGACCATTTGCCAGATCAGTGTGCGCTCCGCGCGCGGCAATGACTCGAGCAGTCGCGCAAGTTCGGCCGGATAAAGGCTACGAACGAGCATACGAGCCGAATCCACGGCGCCACTGCCAAGCTTCTGGCGCAGCAGTTCCAGTGGATTTTGCGTTTGCTCTCTCGTTTCCATTTTGCCCCACCCCGGCGACGGGCGAGCGAAGGCGGCTCGCGGACGTGGCGATTCTACAAGAAGTCTGTCGTGTCAGCCGGTGAGAGTGCGGGTTATTTCTTTTTCGTATCGCGCACGGGCAGTTCGTTGTGCCGTGTCAGAACCGGCTCGTGAGTTTTTTTCAGCGCTTTTGCCAGTTTCTCGGCCATGTACACCGAGCGGTGCTGCCCGCCCGTGCAGCCGATGGCAACGGTAAGATAACTGCGGTCGAAACTGACGTACTCGGGTATCCAGCGAGTCAGAAACGCAAGTATGTCTTCATACATGTGGAGGAAAGCCGGCTGCTCGTCGAGAAAACGGGACACGGAGGCGTCCTGACCCGTCAGTCCGCGCAGTTCCTGCTGCCAGTAAGGATTCGGCAGGCAGCGCAGATCGAAGACGAAGTCGGCATCGGCCGGAATGCCGCTTTTATAGCCGAAGGACTCGATCAGCACCGACAGCATGTTCGATTGGCGGCTATCGATGCGGTTTCGAATAGCGTCGGCCAGCTCGTATACGCTGGTCCTCGAAGTGTCGATAATCAGGTCGGCGGAATCGATGACCTGGCCCAGCAACGCGCGCTCCTTTTCAATCGCCGTCCGCAACTCGGTCCCGTGGTTGTCTAGCGGATGCCGCCTGCGTGTTTCGCTGTAACGCTTCAGAAGAACCTCGTCGCTTGCCTGCAGGAACAGGAAGTCCGTCTGCAGCTTGTTGCTACGCAGTTGGCTGATGAGCCGGGGGAGGGACTCGAGGTCGCGTCGGCGGTTTCGCGCGTCTATGCCGACAGCAATGCGAACAGCCGAAGGGTCGTCATTGCGGCTCACTTCCTCCAGGAGCGGCTGCAGGAGTGCAACCGGCATGTTGTCGATGCAGTAGTAGCCGAGATCTTCCAGCGCATGCAATGCAACGCTTTTTCCGGACCCCGACAACCCGCTGATGATGATCAGTCTCTTGTCGTCAGCCGTCAATGGAGTGTCCATAGCTCGAGGGGCACCGTCCGCGGCGCTGTCAGGCTTTCCGTACCGATTGCGGCCGCAACCGGGCCTCGGCATTGCCGGCGACAAATGCCTCGTAAAGTCCCCGGCTGCTCGTGGCCTGTCGCAGGCGTTCGCGGAGCGCGGGATCGTTCAACAAGCCTGTGATTTCCGCAATCTCCGCTCGATGGTCGGGGCCGATGTCCTGGGGGACTACCAGGCCGAACACCAGGTCCACCAGCTCGCCATCCGGGGAATCAAATTCAATGGGCTCCGCAAGCTTCACGAGGGCTGCGCTGCTTCCTTCGACGCCGCCCAGACGACAGTGCGGAAACGCGATTCCGTCATCGAGACTCGTGCAGCCCAGCCGCTCCCGCTCCACCAACTTGGCGAAAATCTCCTCGTTCGCGATGCCGGGAGTAGAGCGCGCAAGAAGCTCGCTGAGAATCTCCAGGCAGTGCTTTTTGCTGCGGCCCTGGACATTGCTGAGGACGTTGTCAGGTGTGATGAAACGTTTGGCTGTCATAGTGAAGTGTACGAGGGATTCGTCCGTTAGAGACACGCGGTGAAATTTGGTTCCTGGAGGGGCAGGGCGTACGGTTTGGGTTTGGCTAGCGGCAATCCGTACGGGGGATTTCGGCGTTTACTCGAATGCTCTCTTGTTTGCTTCTCGAGCGTGATGATCTGCAAGCTTTTCCTTGTACTTCTTGACCTGGCGGTCAAGCTTGTCTACGAGGCCGTCGATCGCAGCGTACATGTCCTCTTTGGTGGCGTCAGCATATATTGTACCGCCGTTCACGTTAACAGTGGCTTCGGCTTTGTGCCGTAATTTTTCTACGGTGAGAATACAGTGCACGTCTGATACCAGATCGAAATGCCGACCAATCTTCTCGACCTTGTTTTCGACATAATTCCTGAGTGCGGCAGTGATATCCAAATGATGGCCCGTAACGCTTAGTTGCATAACATTCTCCTGTATCTTCTGGCGTCGGCGAACCATCCACCTGCCCCCGCCGTTCCGAGGCGGAAGGTTCGTCCGATTCTAAATGGATTGACTGAGTTCTCTCTGACGGACCTCCTTCGGCCGGAGCGGCCGCGCTTATTATCGTGGCTTTCGCACCTTGCGCTCGCTGGATGATGCGATTTTCATCGATTCGCGATACTTTGCAACCGTGCGGCGGGCGACGGAGATTCCATCGTCAGCGAGCAGTTTCGCAATCTTGCTGTCGCTCAGGGGCTTCGCCGGATTTTCGGAGCCGATAAGTTTGCGAATTTTGGCCCTTACAGAAGTCGATGACTGATCTGAGCCGTCGGCCGCCGCCAGGTGGCTGGAAAAGAAATACTTGAACTCGAAGACGCCGCGCGGCGTGTGCATGTACTTGTTGGTCGTGACACGGGATATGGTCGATTCATGCATCCCGATTTCCTCCGCTACGTCGCGCAACACAAGCGGCTTCATCGCCTCGTCGCCGTGATCGAGAAACTCGGTTTGGCGCGACACAATGCAACTGGCGACTTTCAAAAGTGTGTCGTTGCGAATCTCGAGGCTGCGCACGAGCCACCGGGCCTCCTGCAACTGAGTGCGCAACGCGGCGTGGTCGCTGCTGCCTCGCAGAAGTTGCGCATAGCGCTGATTCACCGATAGCCGCGGAATACCCGATGAGCTTATTTCGACCTGCCAGTGGGCATCCACCTTCCGAACGAATACGTCGGGTACGACGTACTCCGCGGCGGCCGAATTCACCGACTGTCCCGGCTTCGGGTGACAGCCCTTGATCAGCGCCAGCGCATCGTCGAGGCAGGCTTCCGTAGTGCGCAGCGTACGACGAAGTTCTGCATACTCGCGCGCACCGACCGCATCGAGGTGGCTTTGTGCCAGCTCGATAGCAAGTTCCAGACCCTGAGTTGACGGCTCGAGTTGCCTGAGCTGAAGAACAATGCATTCGGAAAGCGACCTGGCGCCGATACCGCCAGGGTCCAGGCGCTGCACCTTCACCAGCGTCTTCTCGATTTCCTCGATGCTTACGGCTGAGTCTTCGCCGATGTAGTCGATGATTTCCGCGAGATCCGTGGTCAGGTACCCGTCGTCGTTGATCGCGTCTATCAGCGCCTCTCCGATGACGTTTTCCCGCGGCGTGAAATCCTCCAGTTCAAGCTGCCAAAGCAGGTGCTCGCGCAGCGATTGTCCGCTCTGGTCTGCATACTCGCTGATCGGGCGGCCTTCGCCATTCCAGGCGCTGTCCTGCGTCCGCTCCATGGGGTTCGACTGCCACGTGTCTTCGGGCTTTATGGTCTCGACTTCGGCCGTGTTTTCCGTACTCGTCTTTGGTACGTCGGGCAGATCCTCCATCTCCAGCATGACGTTCTCTTCAAGCGCATCCTGGATCTGCGCGCTCAGATCGAGCACGGGCAACTGCAGCAGGCGGATGGCCTGCTGCAGCTGCGGTGTCATCGTCAGCGTTTGGCCGAGCCGAAGTTGCAGTGAAGGTTTTAACATGCGGCGCGCCGCGCAGGAGTCGAAGGAGCAGCCGTTTGGGCAGGCGCGGCGACGTGTGCGACAAGCGTTTGCGCCACAATGCTCAGTGTCTGGTGTTGATGGTGGTTCAGAGTTGGAACTCCTGTCCGAGATACACTTCCCGAACGTGCTGATTTTCCAGAATGTCGCCCGGAGATCCTGAAGCGATCAGACTACCCTCATTCAGTATATAGGCTCTGCCGCAAATTCCGAGAGTTTCCCGCACATTATGGTCGGTAATCAGGACCCCGATACCGCGGTTGCTCAAGTGCCTGATTATGCGCTGGATATCGAGCACCGAAATAGGATCGACGCCGGCGAAGGGTTCGTCCAGAAGAACAAAGCGGGGCGACGCGGCCAGCGCGCGGGCGATTTCCACGCGTCGCCGTTCCCCTCCTGACAGACTGATGCCGCGGCTCGTGCGGACATGGCCCACATGCAGTTCGTCGAGAAGCTCATCCAGCTCCTGGGCGCGTCCGGCCCTGTCGAGATCGCTTCGGTTTTCGAGTATGGCGAGGATATTCTGTTCCACGGTGAGCTTGCGAAAAATGGATGCCTCCTGCGGCAAGTAGCCGAGTCCCATGGCCGCGCGGCGATGCATCGGCAGAGCCGTCAGGTCGTGTCCGTCCAGCAGAATCCTCCCGCGGTCGCAGGGAATGAGGCCGACGATCATGTAAAAGGCTGTAGTCTTCCCGGCACCATTAGGGCCGAGCAAGCCGACGACTTCCCCGCTCGAGACCTCGAGCGACAGGTCCCTGACCACTTCGCGAAACTTGTACCTTTTGGATATTTCCTGGACACTCAGAATGCTCACTGACCAGCGTCCCTGTTGCCGGATTCGGCCGGATCCTCGTCGTCATCGCCGGTAGCGTCGTCGCCTGGCGGCGGTTCCTCCTCTGCCTGCGACGCATCGCCGGGCGTGTAGGTGATCTTTACCCTGGGCTTGCCTTCACCCGCAGATCTGGCGTTGATCCGCTGCTCCTCGATGTTGTAAACGAGATAGTTGCTCGAAATCTCGTTGCCGCCTTCCCGAATAGTGGCCTCTTCCGAAAACTCGATCACTCCGGCCGCAAAATCGTACTCCAGGCGGCCGGCCTGGGCATAGGTGACAACGTCGCTGTCCTGTCGCTGCATTTCGAAGGTGGCGGGCGACCCCGTTATGGTCGCGTGCCGCAAGCGATGATCCGAGAAACGCAGAAGCGCCGAGTCGCACTCGATGTGCCCGTTCTCCATGTCGATTACGACGTTGCCGGAAAATTCCCAGACACTGTCAGCAAAATCGAGATTGCTGGCGCGGCCCTCGTCCGCTTCAACTCCAATGCTGCCCTGCGTCAGCCGCAGGCCGCTGAACATGAGCATGGAATTCTTGCCGTCGTAGCTCGTCTCTTCGGCATCGAGCGAGATGGGCAGCCGCAAGTCCTCGTCCTGCGCCAGTGCCGGCGCGCAGAACAGCAGGGCAGCGACAGCGGTCAAGGTCCGGGTTAGCGTGAGAGGCATTTTCACCGCCGGTTCATGGGAAAAACTTTCCACTTACGTTCGACTTCAGCTGCAGCTGGTTTTCCTGCAACGATGCTAGCATGCCGGTCGCGGTGAGGCTGCGGGCGCCGACGCGGATCTGCACTCGCCGGTCGGTCTCTGCCCGATAGGTCATGGGATCGAATTCGAGCCATGACGTGCGTATCTCGGTCACCTCTCCGGCAAAGCCCTCTGAACTGACGGCAAGGACGTGGCCGCTCAGAATGACCCGTTCCTGGTTTCTCCCGATGACTGCGGAGTCCGCATTGAGCGTCCAGGGGACGCCCGCGTCCGGAGTGTAGTTGATGTGCACGTTCTGAAACTCGATTTGCTGATCCGGTCGTTGTTCGGCGTATTCCGCCTCGATTTCGTAAAGCAGGTCACCGTCGCTGTCCGTTCCGAGGACGCGGGCAGATTTCAGATAGTACGCCTGGCTGGCGGCGGTCACGGGGGCGGGCTCCAGGACCGGCTCCCGTAATGACACCGTCAGGTACCAGCTGGCGGCAGCAGCGAAGGCCAGAGCTGTAAAGCCAAGCGCGTTTCGCGCCGTCATTCCCGCCCGGCTTCCTTTGCCGCGAGAAGCAACTCGCAGACCTCACGGACGGCGCCTGAGCCCCCCGGCCGGGCGGTTATATGGTGACAAACCGCTTTAACCTGTTCCACTGCGTTGGCAACCGCAACAGCAAACCCCACGCGTTGCAGCAGCGGCAAGTCGGGCACATCGTCGCCAGTGTAGACACATTCGTCAGCAGACAGTTGCAGCGTTGACAGCAGTCGCTCGAAAGCGACGATTTTATCCGCCGCGCCCTGGAACACATGCTGAACGCCCAGCTCAGCCATGCGAATATCGACAGCGCGAGAGTTTCGGCTGCTGATCACCGCGACAGCGATTCCCGCGGCCAGGATTTTCTTTATGCCGAAGCCGTCCTGGGTGGAGAATGCCTTGGTCTCGATGCCTTCGTCCGAGAGCCAGAAGCGGCCGTCGGTGAAGACGCCGTCGACGTCGAAGACGGCCAACCTGACACGGGCCGCCAGTTGTCGCAGGTTTCCGCTCACATGATGCCTGCCCGGAACAGGTCATGAACGTTGAGTGCGCCCACCAGCAGCCCGCCCGGGCCCGCCACGAGGAGCGCGGTGATCTTGTGCTCTTCCATCAGCCGCACGGCTTCGGCGGCGAGAACATCCGGTGCTATGGTCTTGCAATTGCGATGCATTACCGACCGCATTTCCGTCTCGTGGACGTTTACGTTCGAGTCGAGGGCGCGGCGCAGGTCGCCGTCGGTAAAAATGCCGAGTATGCGCTGCTCCGCGTCCACTATTGCCGTCATACCGAGCCCTTTGCGTGACATCTCAACGAGGCCTTCACTCAGCTTTACGTGCTCACGCACGGCAGGGATTTCCGCGCCGGTGTGCATCACGTCCGATACCAGGAGTAACAGGCGCTTTCCAAGGCTACCGCTCGGATGGGACCTGGCAAAATCATCTGCCGTGAAGCCGCGGCTCTCGAGCAAAGCAACTGCAAGAGCGTCACCCATGGCGAGTGTGGCGGTGGTACTTGCCGTCGGCGCCAGGTTCAGCGGACAGGCTTCCTCGTCGACAGCCACGTTCAGGTGCACATCAGCGGCCTTGGCCAGGGTAGAGCCGGGCTTCCCCGTCAGGGATATGAGCTTGGCGCCCATTCGCTTGACCAGCGGCAGGATCGTAACCACTTCCTGCGTTTCGCCGGAATACGAGACGGCCAGCATCAGGTCCTGGTGCGTGATCATGCCGAGATCGCCGTGGCTGGCCTCCGCGGGGTGCATGAAAAACGCGGGCGTTCCGGTGCTGGCGAGCGTCGCTGCTATCTTGCCGCCAATGTGGCCGGACTTGCCCATGCCCGTTACCACGACCCGTCCGCTCGTTTGCAGGCAAAGCTCGCAGGCATCCGTAAAGGACCTGTCGAGACGCTCCTTGAGCTGCCTGACCGCTCGCGATTCCACGTCCAGGACCCGCCCGGCGAGCTTCAGCAGGTCTGCAGATGAAAGTTTCTTGTACAAGTGGCGTCCAGGCGGCGTCGTATGAGACCGGCAGTTTAACCCGTATCGGTCACCGATTCGCGAGTAAGGTCGGGGCGGGCATTTGCTCGCACGCCAGATTTTCCAGAGGAAAGCCTTCGATGCAAACCGAGCGACGGACGCGGGTTATACGTTCTGAACCACGACGTAGATGTCATAGGCGATCCAGGCGGCAAGCAAAGCAGCGCCTTCGACGCGCCTGATGATACCTGCGCCGCGATATTCATAGGTGATTGCAAAAAGGACGAGGGTAAAGGCGGACATCACGAACAGATGCAGCGAGAGCACCGACGGCGGCATCGTGGCGGGATCGATGAAAGCGGCGACGCCTATGACGGCGAGAATATTGAACAGGTTGGAGCCGACGATGTTGCCAATGACGAGCCCATGCTCGCCTTTCAGCGCGCCGGCCAGTGTGACCGCAAGCTCAGGCAGGCTCGTTGCGAACGCGACCAGGACGATGCCGATAACGATTTCCGCGACGCCCAGTGCTCTGGCAATTTCGATGGCTCCATCGACCATCAGGTCGGCGCCGAGAAGTAGTGTGGCCAGACCGACGAGAAACCAGATCACGGCCGCTCTCATGCTGACATTGCGTGGAATCTCGGCATCGTATTCCGCGCTGATGGTGTCGTCGGCCGCCGATTGCATGCCCAGCCGCACGAGCCAGATAATGACGATCCCGAGGCCACCCAGCAAGATAAGACCGTCGACGCGGCTCAGCCGCGAGTCGAGAAACAGGGAGACTCCCAGCAGAGTGACGGCCAGCAAGGCCGGCATTTCCCGCTGCAGGGTCTGCGATGCGAGCCGGATGGGCCGCACCAGCGCCACCGTCCCCAGCACGAGCCCGATGTTGACGATATTCGAGCCAATCGCATTGCCGACAGCAAGCTCGGCGTTCCCACGGGACGCCGCAACGATCGATATAAGAATTTCCGGCGCAGAGGTTGCAACCGCAACCACCGTGAGACCGACCAGCAACGGTGCAACGCCGAGGTTGCGCGCCATCGCGCCGGCACCATAAACAAACCGGTCTGCGCCCCAGATAAGAAGAAGCAGCCCGGCAAGGATTGCGAGAATATTTCCTGCCATATTTAATCGGTGAGCCCGGGAACACTACGCCCGTACCGCCGTGCAGGATTCCCGATCCGTTGCTCCATAATACACATTCATTAATGCCCAATCGTTCCTGGCGCCGGTTGCCGCGCCAGTCGTGGCGTATTGTGCCTGAGAGAACGGGAAAGAACCCGAGCCGTGGTGGGGCGGCGCTTTTGCTACACTGCAACGCCTGTCGCCGCCGAGTTTTGCTATCCGGCACAATTCGCAGCGGCAGGAGAACTCTCGCAAGGTAATTGAACATGAACCCCTCAGAGATCAAGAAGCTCATCGACGCCGGCCTGCCGCAGGCCACGGTGCGAGTGTCAAGCGCCGACAACACTCACTTCGAAGCCGTTGTCGTTTCGGACGAGTTTGCCGGCAAGACCCGTCTGGCAAGGCATCAGCTCGTGTATCGCTGCCTCGGTGAAATGATGGGCAGCGAAATCCACGCGTTGTCGATTCGCGCCTACACCGCTGAGGAGTGGCAGCGGCTGACCGCCGACTGACCCTTTCTTGGACAAGTTGCTGATCAGCGGCGGCGCCCGGCTGGAAGGTGAAATCACCATTTCCGGAGCGAAGAATGCCGCCTTACCGATTCTCGCCGGTACGCTGCTCGCATCCGAGCCGGTCACGGTGAGGAATGTGCCGCACCTCAAGGACGTGACGACGACCATTACCCTTCTGCAGAGCATGGGCGCCGCAGTGACCTTCGATGACAAGTTAAACGTCGAGGTCGACGCGAGCGCCGTCAGCGAGTACCGCGCTCCCTACGATCTGGTCAAGACGATGCGGGCATCGGTGCTGGTGCTCGGGCCCCTCGTCAGCCGCTTCGGCAAAGCGGATGTGTCCTTGCCGGGCGGTTGCGCGATCGGTGCACGGCCGGTGAACCTGCACGTCGAGGGGCTACAGGCAATGGGCGCCGAAGTCACGGTGGAAAACGGTTACATCCGCGCGCGCGCCAGCCGCCTCCGGGGCGCGCACATTGTGTTTGATACCGTGACTGTCACCGGCACGGAAAATTTGCTGATGGCGGCGGTGCTGGCGCGGGGTGAAACAGTGCTGGAGAACGCCGCGCGCGAGCCGGAAGTCTCGGACCTGGCGCGTTTCCTCAGGCAAATGGGGGCGAAGATCAGCGGCGAGGGCAGCAGCACGATACGCGTGCAGGGCGTCGAAGCGTTGTCGCAGACCAGTTATACGGTTTTGCCCGACAGGATCGAGACCGGCACCTACCTTGTTGCCGCAGCAATGACAGGAGGGCGGGTACGGCTGAAGCACACTGCGCCTCAATGTGTCGACGCAGTGCTGATAAAACTGCGCGAAGCCGGGGCCGACATCCGTACCGGGGAGGACTGGATAGAACTGGACATGGGCGGCCGCCGGCCCAAGGCCGTGAATATTCGCACCATGCCCTATCCGGCGTTTCCGACCGACATGCAGGCGCAGTTCTGTGCCATGAACTCAGTCGCGAAGGGCGTCGGTACCGTCACGGAAACGGTTTTCGAGAACCGGTTTCAGCATGTGCTCGAGCTACAGCGAATGGGGGCCGATATCCGTATTGAGGGGAATACCGCCGTCTGCACCGGCGTCAGCAAACTGACTGCCGCACCGGTCATGGCCACCGACCTTCGCGCATCCGCGAGCCTGGTGCTGGCGGGACTGGCAGCCGAAGGAGAAACGCTTGTCGACCGCATTTATCACGTCGACCGCGGATACGAGCGCATCGAGGAGAAACTGCGGCAACTGGGCGCGAGCATCCGGCGCATTTTGTGATTTGCCTCTGGTTGCTGCAGGCTGAGGCTATTCCGGCCGCTCTGCGGCGGTGATGGTCGCGCTGAACGGCTCATTGTCCCGCCAGCCCTGGATTTCGATCTTGTCGCCCGGTTCCAGGGCGGCCACCAGGAGGCGCGCCTGCTGCGCCGACCTTATGGTCTCGCCGTTCAACGCCAGAATGACATCGCCGTCTTCGAGCCCTGCCGTGGCGGCGGGCCCACCGTCGATCACCCGCGTCAGGATGCCGATGTTCCGTTCCAGGCCGAGTGCCGCGGATTCTGCGCGGGACAGTTCGTCCGGTTCCAGCCCCAGCCAGCCGCGGATTACCCGGCCGTGACGCTTGATCTCGTCAACCACACCGCGAACGAGGTCCACCGGGATCGCAAAGCTGATGCCTTCGGTGCCGGCATCCTGCGCAAGAACGGCGGTGTTGATGCCGACGAGTTCGCCGAGGGTGTTGACCAACGCGCCGCCGGAATTTCCCTCATTAATGGCAGCATCTGTCTGGATAAAATTCTCGAAGGTCGTGAGACCCAGGAGTCCGCGGCCGGTTGCGCTGACGATCCCCTGGGTCACGGTTTTTGTCAGGCCGTAGGGATTACCGATCGCGAGCACCACGTCACCGATGCGCACGTCCTGCGAGCGGCCGAGCGGAATAGCCGGGAGGGTCCCCAGATCGACCTTGAGCAGGGCAAGATCCGTTTCGGCATCGTAGCCGACCACCTCCGGATCCGCGACACGTCCGTCCGCCAGTTGCACCCGGATCTCCGCCGCGTCGGCCACCACTTGAAAATTGGTGACAAGATAACCCGCCGGGTCGATGACCACCGCCGAGCCGAGACTCGTGTTCAGGCGAAAGCGCTCCTC
>JBBDSK010000020.1:0-11934 GCA_040904985.1 Woeseia sp.
GCGGGGCATCCTTGCCCCGCAGGCAAGCTCCGCACACTTGTGCAGAGCTTCCCTAGCTTAGCTTAGCCAGCTCATCAGGGGCCGCTACGCACCCTTCCACCGGCTTCACAGCCCGTTCCCGCAGGCTCGCCCGTTGCGGTGATAAAATACCGGCCATGACCCCATCCGCTGCTCTATCGATTCCGGATCTCCGCGAAAAACGCGTCGTTGTCGGCCTGTCCGGCGGCGTGGACTCCGCTGTGGCGGCGCTGCTGCTGAAGGAGCGAGGCGCCGAGGTGCATGCCCTGCACATGACCAACTGGGAAGATGACGACGGCTACTGCACCGCGGCCGCCGATCTGCAGGATGCGCGACGCATTTGCGAACATCTCCGGATGCCGCTTCACCACGTAAACTTCTCAGGCGAATACCGCGACCGCGTCTTCGAGTACTTTCTGCGGGAATACCAGGCGGGTCGGACGCCCAACCCCGATGTCTTGTGTAATCGCGAAATCAAATTCGGCGTGTTTCGAGATTACGCAAAGCGGCTGGGTGGCGAGTTGCTGGCGACAGGCCACTACGCGCGCGTGTGCCGGGTTGGGGACGAATGGCAGCTGTGGAAGGCGGCGGACGGAAACAAGGACCAGAGTTATTTCCTGCATGCGGTCCGTGCCGATGCGCTCGCAGAAACGCTTTTTCCGCTGGGACAGATGACCAAGAATGAAGTGCGTCAGGTAGCAAGAAACCGCGGCCTGAGCATCTTCGACAAACCCGACAGCACCGGCATCTGTTTTATCGGAAAGCGTCCCTTTCGTGAGTTCCTGGCGCGGTATCTTCCTGCCGAACCCGGACCGATACGGACGCCGGAGGGCCGCACGATCGGCCAGCATCATGGGCTCATGTACTACACGCTCGGCCAGCGACAGGGGTTGGGAATCGGGGGCCTGGACGGCGTTGCCGGCGCGCCCTGGTACGTCGCGCACAAGGACACGGAACAGAATGCCCTGGTTGTCGTGCAAGGGGATCATCCCCTGCTCTACAGCAATGAGCTGGACGCGACCGACGCCAGCTGGACAGGTGAGGCTCCGGAAGCGCTGAGGCGAAATGATTCGATGCGGTGCTGCGCAAAAATCCGATACCGGCAGGCCGACCAGGGCTGTCGTATCAGAAGAAGCGAAGCCGGCGAAGTTACGGTAATGTTCGATGCCGCGCAGCGCGCCGTTGCTCCGGGGCAGTTTGTCGTGTTCTACCGCGGAGACCATTGCCTTGGCGGTGCTGTGATAGAGCGCGCTCGCTCGACCGTCGCCGCTGCCCGGGCCGCGATTTAAAACGCCGCATTCGCTATAATGCCGCCCCGCGCTACCCTCGTGACCGCTCGTGACGTCGCTGCCAGGGCTGCAACAATCGCAATCACTTCCGGAGATACGCTATGAAGGACAGCTTCGGCGCCCGTTCAACGCTCGATGTTGATGGCACGCAGTACGAGATCTTCCGACTCGATGCCCTCAAGGAGGGCCACGCGGACCGATTGCCCTACTCGCTCAAAATCCTTCTGGAGAACATGCTGAGGCACGAAGACGGGCGGGATGTAACCCGTGATGACATACTCGCGCTTGCAAACTGGGATAGCCGGGCGGAGCCCGACACGGAAATATCCTTCACCCCCGGGCGTGTCATTTTGCAGGATTTCACCGGGGTGCCGGCGGTCGTAGACCTGGCAGCGATGCGCGATGCCGTCGTAAAACTGGGCGGGACGGCGGACCGGATCAATCCGCTGTCTCCCGCCGAGCTGGTCATCGACCATTCCGTTCAGGTGGACCGCTACGGCGCCGCCGACTCGCTGGATCTCAACAACAAGATCGAGTTCAAGCGCAATGAGGAGCGCTACACCTTTTTGCGCTGGGGCCAGAGCGCATTCGAGAATTTCCGCGTCGTGCCACCCAATACCGGCATCGTGCATCAGGTAAATCTCGAATACCTCGCTCGGGTCGTATTCGACACGGAAACAGACGGTAAGCGCTCTGCTTACCCGGACACCCTTGTCGGCACCGATTCGCACACGACCATGATCAACGGTCTCGGTGTGCTTGGCTGGGGCGTCGGCGGCATCGAGGCGGAAGCCGCGATGCTTGGACAGCCGATCACGATGCTCATCCCGCAGGTTCTCGGTTTCAAACTGAGCGGTGCGTTGAAGGAAGGCACGACCGCAACGGATCTCGTGCTGACGGTGACGCAGATGTTGCGGGAAAAAGGCGCGGTCGGAAAGTTCGTAGAGTTTTTCGGCGACGGGCTCGCGGACCTGCCGGTCGCAGATCGCGCAACGCTCGGCAACATGTCGCCCGAATTCGGCAGTACCTGCGCGATCTTTCCAATCGACGGCGAGACCTTGCGTTACCTGGAATTGACGGGACGGGATTCGGCACAAATCAAACTTATCGAGACCTATGCCAAAGAGCAGGGTCTGTGGCGCCACGAGGGAGCACAAGCCGCCGAATACACCGAACTGCTCGAACTGGATCTGGCCACGGTGGAACCGAGTATTGCCGGGCCCAAGCGGCCCCAGGACCGCATTTCCCTGACCAAGGCAGACAGCGTGTTTCGCAAAAACCTCGAGGAAGCCGTTGCCCGGCGCGACCAGGGCGGATCGGCCACGGCCAGCTGGGACGGCACGACGGCCGAGATCAAGGACGGCGCAGTCCTCATTGCAGCCATCACCAGTTGCACCAATACCTCTAACCCTGCCGTGATGATCGGCGCCGGCTTGCTGGCGCGCAACGCGCACATGAGGGGCCTGAAGACAAAACCCTGGGTCAAAACGAGCCTTGCTCCCGGTTCTAAGGTAGTGACCGGCTATCTCGAAAAGGCCGAGCTGCTCGATGACCTGGCGGCTCTGGGTTTTTATACCGTCGGCTATGGCTGCACCACCTGCATCGGCAACTCGGGGCCCTTGAAGCCGGAAATCGCCGAGGCTGTCACGAGCGGCAAGATCGTCGGCTGCAGCGTGCTGTCCGGTAACCGGAACTTCGAAGGCCGCATCCACCCGATGGTGCAAATGAACTTTCTGGCATCTCCACCCCTTGTCGTCGCGTACGCGCTCGCAGGAACGATGCACCTTAACCTGTTCGATGACCCGCTCGGGGAGGATGCCGAAGGCAAGGAAGTGTACCTGCGGGATATCTGGCCGAAGCAGAAGGAAATCCAGGACTTCATGGCGCGCAACATCAATTCGGGCATGTTCAGGACGAGCTATGAGAGCGTTTTCGCCGGCGATGACAACTGGAACAGCCTCGACGTCCCGAAAGGAGAAATTTATAGCTGGGACCCCGATTCCACCTATGTCAAAAATCCGCCCTACTTCGACGGCATGACGCTGGAGACAACGCCCCTGCAGGACATTCGCGGCGCCAGGCTGCTTGCGCTGCTGGGCGACTCCGTCACAACCGATCACATCTCCCCTGCCGGCAGTATCGCGGCGGACAGCCCCGCGGCCGAGTATCTTCGCGAACAGGGTGTCGATACCGCAGAGTTCAATTCCTACGGGTCCCGCCGTGGCAATCACGAGGTCATGATGCGCGGCACGTTTGCCAACATAAGGCTGCGCAACCAGCTCGCACCCGGCACGGAGGGTGGCTGGACCCGCCATCAGCCAAGTGACGAAGAAATGTCCATCTACGCCGCTTCTCTGCGCTATCGACAGGAAGAAGTTCCCCTGATCGTGGTAGCGGGTAGCGAATACGGCACCGGCTCATCGCGCGACTGGGCTGCCAAGGGCACCCTGCTGCTGGGGGTGAAAGCGATTATCGCGGTCAGCTATGAAAGAATCCACCGCTCCAACCTGATCGGCATGGGCGTGTTGCCGTTGCAGTTCATGTCCGGCGACAATGCCCACAGCCTCGGCCTCACCGGCAAGGAGGTGTTCGACATCGAAGGTTTTGCAGACGCCAAAACCGGGACCGCGAATGTCACGGCAAAAAGAGAAAATGGCGAGACGTTCGCCTTCACCGCAAAGGTGCGAATCGATACACCCAAGGAGCGAGACTACTTTGAACACGGAGGGATACTCCACTACATGCTGCGACAGCTTGCCGTCAGACCAGAGGCTGCGTGACGACGCAACCGCTTTCCGAACTGGCGCCGGCGTCCTGCCGCCCGCGGGCGCTTTTGGCCGGTCGTTGAAGCAGCGGCGGCTTTGATGGTGCTCGGGCGGTTTTTCAAACGCCGCGGAGACGCGGCTGCGGTCTCTCCGAAGCCCCTGTGGGTCAAGGCAGCGGCCGGTGTTGCAGGCGCGCTTGCAGTCCTGATGATCGGCCTCGGCGTGTACTGGTCCGGCGAGCCGGAAATCTTCTGGGTCAACGAGCGGCCTGACAGCGAACGCAGGGTTGTGGGTTATGCAACGACGGACACCCTGGTGCGGGTAGCCGGAACGCTGCTCGACAAGCCCGGCGGTTACCTCAGCAATGACATCATGCCTCCCAGCGTGTTTCTCGATAACATTCCGAACTGGGAGTTCGGGGTGCTGCAACAGGTGCGGGACCTCGCGCGTGTTATCCGCAACGATCACAGCCGCAGCCAGTCGCAATCCCGGGAAGATCCCGACGTCGCGGTTGCGGAGCCGAAGTTCTATTTTGACAACGATTCCTGGATTTTGCCGCCGACCGAGTCGGAATATCGCGAGGCGATCCGGGGCTTTACGCGCTACCGGGACCGGCTTTCGGGCATAGGCGGCGACGCGCAGTTCTTTGCCCGTGCCGACAACCTGAGAGAGTGGCTCGCGCAGGTCGAAAAGCGGCTGGGCAGCCTGACACGACGGCTCGGAGACAGTGTCGCAACCACCGTGATCAACACGGACCTGGCAGGCGATCTTTCCGCAAGCGCCAGTTCGGTGCTCGGCGACACCGTCAACGTCAAAACATCCTGGTTCGAGATCGACGATGTCTTTTTCGAGGCGCGGGGAACGGCCTGGGCGCTGGTGCATTTTTTCCGCGCGGCCGAGTTCGATTTCGATCAGGTGCTGTCCGACAAAAACGCCGCCGTGAGTGTGCGTCAGATCATTCGCGAACTCGAGGCAAGTGTGCAGCCGCTGCGTTCACCCGTCGTGCTGAACGGCGGCGGCTTCGGCCTTTTCGCCAACCATTCGCTGGTCATGGCGAATTACCTGGCGCGCGCAAACTCGGCCGTAATCAACCTGCGCGAGTTGCTGGACCAGGGATAGCCCGGAGCAAGAAGGAGATTCTCTAGGAAACCACTAGCGAAGCTCTGCACAAGTGTGCGGAGCTTGCCTGCGGGGCAAGGATGCCCCGCCGCGACAATCGCGTTAGCGATTGATAACGCGGGAGAAAGGGCGAAGCTTTGCTTTGCCCTTTCGACTCTGCAGAAGTCCAGGATGGACATGTGCAGAGATTCCCTAATGGACGCCCATCCAGGGCGGCACCTGCCGCCAGCTTTCGGTGAGATCGCGGTCAAGGCGCCGGTAGTCAGGCTCGAACTTTCCCACAAACTTCCAGAAGCGCTTCGAGTGATTCATGTGCCGCCCGTGGCACAGTTCATGGATCAGAAGGTAGCGTGCGATGGAGGGTTGCAGAAACAAAAGGCACACGTTGAGACTGACTGTTCCGGAACTGCTGCGGCTGCCCCAGCAGGTCCGCTGTGCGCGGATCTGGATTTTTTTGTATGGCGTGTTCATAAAGAGCGACAAGGATCGCAGCCGCGGCGTAAACTCTTTCCGGGCCACGGCGGCCAGACATCGCCGCAGTGCGCGAATGCACAACTGCTCGTCTCCGGTCTTGCCCGTAAGGACGAGCCGTGTTCCGCTGAGGCTGTAGCGCACTGACGCCGCCCCTGGGCGGGACCGATAATGCACTGACAGCTGGCGCTCCACAGCAGGAAGCCTGATGGTGTCGGGCAGTGCGAACGCTTCGCTCGGATAATCGGCAGCGTAGGATTCGCGCGCGTCGCGAATCCATGCTGCGTTGTCACGAACGAAGGCCTGCACGTCGGCGGCGCGCGTTCTCCGCGGCACCACCACCTCGACCCGCCCGCCGGGGTACACCTTGATCATGAGTCTCTTCGCGCGCGTGCTCTTGCGCACCGAAAATCCCGGCGTTTTGCCTGGTTGGAGGGTCTCGGGAAACAGAGTCAGTTGGCGTCGCGGGGTTTGCACCGAGCTATTTTAGCCTGAAACCGCTATTTCAGAGCCCTCCGGCAAAAGCGGCTGGCGCCCGGAAAGGCGCCTCGGATGCTCCAGATGGCCCACATATGGCGCTATGGCCGCCTCCCGCTGAAGCGCACCGCATCATCGAGTGTCATGACGCCACTGACGCCGCCGAACTGAGCGGAATCGCTTATGTAAAGCTCGACTTCCTGTTCCAGGCGAATCGTACCGGCGACACGCGCCCCCGGGCCGATCACCACCGTCGGCTTCCTGCGGCCTGCGTCGAAATCACCGGTCCGCGGCTTCCGGACTACCAGGTCACCCTGCACGAGCGCATTGTCGGAAAGCGTCACGTCGCCATTGACAGTGGTCAGGTCTCCACCGATCTCCCCGCCGCCGATATGGATACTGCCGTTGACATTGCTGACGTCCTGGCCGACAGATGAGCCGGGTTGGAGATTGATTCTCCCGTTGACGACGGATACTTCACCGTCAACGACCGCAATGTCACCGATGCTGACGGAGCCATTGACGCTGGAGACATCTCTTGCACTGGCCCCGGCGGCCAGGCGGACACTGCCATTGACTGTGCTCGCATTTTGTATCCTGGCGTTCTCGTCGATTCTGATGGTGCCGTTGACGGTCTCCAGGCCACCACTGACAACGGCGGCATTACCCACGGAGATGCTGCCGTTCAGCGTGGACTGGCCGTCGCTCTGGCTGCCGGCATCGACGTCAATGCTCTTGTTCATGTCGAACGCCTGCGCGGGAGCGCAGCCGGTCAACATGATGCAGGCCGTCGTGGCTGAAAAAACTGATCTAAACGCGTTGAACATGGCTGAATCCTTTAGAGTCTGGTGGACCGGGTCACGGACGGCCCGTTTCTCGATTTTCAGCCAGTTAGATGCCCGATGTCTGCAGATGGTTTGGGCGCCATTGCGGCTGCCGCTATGCGGTCCGGGATGCAGACGTTACTTCAGTGTACCCCGTCGCAAATAATGAACCATTCTCGTGGCGCCTTTTCGCGTCTGGCGGCGTTGCGGCTCCTCGCAATAGCTTGCTATTACTCGTCGCCGCGCCTTGCCAGCCACGAAAGATCGCGCGCGACAATAATCCATTATTTACGACGGGGTACACTAGCGGTTCCAGCACTGCTGCCACATTGATGCAAGACAGGAGCTTTTGCTGTCCCATGAGCGGCGAATTTGAATTGATCGACATCGGTGCGAACCTGGCTCACGATGCGTTCGACAGCGACCGCGACGAGGTCATACAGCGGGCAGCCGCGTACGGTGTGCGGCGCCTGGTCATCACCGGGAGCGACGAGACAAGCAGTCTGGCTGCCGCCAGGCTGACGCAGGAATATCCGGGCCGCCTGTGGTCAACGGCCGGTGTCCATCCACATCATGCAGGCGAATATACCGAGGATGTCGCCGGCACCTTGCGACAGTTGCTGGGAACGGACTGCGTCGTCGCTGTCGGTGAGTGCGGCCTCGACTACTACCGGGACTTTTCGCCGCGGGCAGCTCAGCGGACGGCCTTTCAGGCTCAACTCGAGCTGGCGCAGGAATCCAAGCTGCCCGTGTTTCTCCACCAGCGGGATGCGCACGCCGATTTCGCTGCCATTCTCGAGCCTATGCTCGATGGCATCTGCAGGGGTGTGGCGCACTGTTTCACCGGCAGCCGGCAGGCTCTGCAGGCCTATCTGGAGATGGGTCTTTACATCGGCGTTACCGGATGGATTTGCGACGAACGGCGTGGTGCAGAGCTTCGCGAGATGGCTCATGAGATCCCGCCGGATCGCCTCATGCTGGAGACTGACGCACCGTATCTTTTGCCACGCACGCTCCGGCCCAAGCCCTCATCACGCCGGAATGAACCGATGTATCTTCTGGAAGTGCTGCGGGTTTTTGCCGACGCAAGCGGCCGCTCGCCGGAGTCCGTGGCCGCGGCCTGCACCGCCAACGCCGAGCGTTTTTTCGGCCTGCCCGCCCTTGCGCGCTCCGGGTCGTAGCGCCGAGCATGTCTTTTCTCTGGCGCATGACCCTGGGCAGTCTCAGGGATCTCACGCCCGTTGTACTGGTCATTCTCTTTTTTCAGACCGTGGTGTTGCAGCAGCCAGCTGCCGAGCTGCTTTATCTGCTCGAGGGTACGCTGCTGGTCCTGATCGGGCTTACGCTATTCGTGTGCGGCCTCGAGATGGCGTTGTTCCCCATCGGCGACGCGGTCGCCTATGCGCTGGCGCAGAAGGGCAGCTTCGCCTGGCTTTTGATTTTCGCGTTTTTGCTCGGCTTCGGTACGACCTTCGCGGAGCCGGCGCTCTCTACGGTTGCGGCCGAAGCGGCAAAAGCCGCCGCCGCGAATTTTGCGATCGCTGACACGCCGGAAGCGATGGCTCGTTACTCGCTCGGCCTCAGGACGATCGTGGCGATATCGGTGGGCGTGGCGCTCATACTGGGGGTGAGCCGCATCGTCATGGGGTGGTCGCTGCCGCTGATCATAACCGGCGCCTACATTGCTGTCACTGCAATCGCCAGTGTCGCCCCGGAGGAGACGGTCGGTATCGCCTACGACGCCGGCGGCGTCACCACGTCTGTCATCACGGTGCCTCTGGTGACGGCACTGGGGATCGGTCTGGCGTCGTCCCTGGCTGGGCGGAACCCGATGAGCGACGGATTCGGTGTCATTGCACTGGTCTTTCTGACACCCATGATCTTCGTAATGGCGTACGGCACGCTGCTCGCATGGATGTGATTCTGGGTTTTTTGGAGCGCATCTTTGGCACGGCAGCTAACGTACTGCCGGTGGCGGCCTTCCTGCTGTTCTTTTACCGCTTCGTGCTGGGACAGAGGCTGGCCAACCGCAGGAACATCCTCGCGGGGCTTGTCCTGGTCGTTTTGGGGCTCGCCCTGTTCCTGCAAGGCCTCGAGGAGGCCCTGTTCCCCGTCGGCCGGATGATGGTCCGGAAACTGACGATGATGAGCGAGGTGACGGCGGAAATTTCCGTTTGGTCGAGCTATTATCTTGTCTATGTCTTTGCATTCTGCATCGCGTTTGGTGCGGCTATAGCGGAACCCGCGCTTCTGGCTGTAGCCCACCGGGTAAATGAACTTTCAGGCGGCGCCATTCATTCCTGGGGTCTCCGGGTGGCAGCAGCTCTCGGTGTGGCGACGGGCGTTACACTTGGCTGCATCCGGATCGTCACCGGCGTTCCGTTGCACTGGTGCATCGCCGCGGGTTTCACCATCATCGTCATTCAAAGCTTCACGGCGCCCAGATTGATCCTTTCGCTGGCATACGATTCCGGAGCTGTCAGCACCACTGCCGTGACAGTGCCCGTCGTGACAGCACTGGGTCTCGGACTGGCGGAACAGGTGCCAGGGCGGAGTCCCTTTATCGACGGCTTTGGCCTTGTTGCACTGGCCTGTATTTTTCCTGTTATCAGCGTGCTGGCGTACGCCCAGCTCACCTGGTTGCTGGAAAGGCACCAGGCCCGCCGAAGTGCCGCGAGTCGGGCTGACGATTCCACCGGCATTTAAATACGGAGAACCCAAGATGCATTTCAAATTACTGGTCGTGTTCGTAGACGAGCGCAAGACCGATCCTGTGATGGACGCGGCGCGCGAGAGCGGAGCCACCGGGTGTACCGTTATCCACCACGCCCGCGGCGAGGGCTTGCAAAAACCGACGAGTTTTTTTGGCATGTCGCTGGCGGCGCAGCGGGATGTTCTGCTGATGCTCGTGGAAGAGCACCTGAGCCGGCGGATTCTCGAGCACATCAGCGACGTCGGAGAATTCGATGTTAAACCCGGCACGGGCATTGCGGTGCAACTGGATGTCGAGGATGCAGTGGGTGTCGTGCGCCAGGCGGAGGAGCTTACAGGGGTTGTGGAGGATCAAATATGAGAAAGGACGACATTACCGTACGCCAGGTCATGCGTGAGAACGTCACCATCGTCGATGGCCGTATCGACGTGATGGAGGCAATGCGGACGATGAAACGCGTAGGTGCGACGAGTCTTATCGTAGAGAAGCGCTACGATGACGATGAATACGGTATGGTGCTCTTTTCCGACATTGCGAAGCAGGTGATCGCAAAGAATCGGGCTCCGGAGCGCGTCAACGCCTTCGAAATCATGGCCAAGCCTGTCATTTCTGTCAGGCCCGGCATGAGTATCCGCCACTGCGCGCGGCTGTTCGAGCGATGCGGAATAAGCCATGCGCCGGTGATCGAGGATGACGAGGTCATTGGCATCGTCAGCTATTACCTGCTCGTACTGGGTTCGCTCGATCTGGATTAGAGCGGCTTCGCGAGCCTGACTTTTTTGCACACTCCGGAGAAACCATGCTTCTCTTAGCCACCGCGGTCTCCGTGGTACTGGTCGTTTCGTTCCTGTGTTCCGTGTCTGAATCTGTTTTGCTGTCGGTAACGCCCGCGCAGGTGGAGACGCTAACACAGAAGCATCGCCGTGCCGGGCGTCTTCTGGCGAGCTACAAACGAAACATCGACCGGCCAATCGCCGCGATCCTGATCCTGAATACGGTAGCCCACACGGTCGGTGCCGCAGTATCGGGGGCCAGTTACTCCACACTATTCGGCACTCAGACACTCTGGATTTTCACGATACTGTTTACCCTGGCGGTACTTCTTTTCACCGAGATTATTCCCAAGACGCTGGGGGTCACGTATACGGCCGCTCTGGCCGGGCCCGCCGCGCTGGGGATCCGTGTCATGACCTTCCTCCTGCGCCCGCTGGTTGTGGTCAGCGAGCGCATTTCGCGCTCAATGAGGCGCAGCGAGCGAACCGCTCCCGTCACTTCCGTGGAAGAGATCCGCCTGCTCGCGGCGCTGGGCCGCACGGAAGGCGCTGTGGGCGTTCGAACGGCCGGGATGATCGTCGGTGCAACGCACTTGTGGCAGATGGCAGCGTCCGACGTAATGCTGCCGCGGCAACAGGTCGTTTATTTTTCAGCCGGGATGACCGTGCAGGACGTTTTGCAGACGGCCCGTACCTCCGGGCACAGCCGCTTTCCGTTCTCGCCGGAAAATGACGTCGACCAGGTTTCCGGGGTCGTCATCGTAAAGGAGCTCCTCTACTGGCTGCAGGAAAACCCCGGTACGGCGATCGACTGGTCGACACTTGTCCATGAGCCTGTCGTGGTTCCGGAGTCGATGTCTCTTCTCGCATTGTTACGCACTTTCCAGGATGCAAGGCAGCACATGGCGATTGTCGTTGACGAGTATGGCGATGTGGAAGGCATTGTCACGCTGGAAGATGTGCTGGAGGAAATCGTGGGTGAAATTCTCGATGAAAGCGATCGGCCGGTCGAAAACATCTGGCCGCAGAAGGACGGCTCGCTGCATGTACGGGCAACGGTCGATTTACGGAAAATCTGCTCCAAACTCGATCTGCCCTGGCAGCCGGAAGATGAGGTGACTACCGCCGGCGGTCTGGTAACAGAGCTTCTCGGCCGTCTGCCCGTGCGGGGCGATGCCGTGGAATGGAATGGCTGCCGGCTTGAAATTCTCGCCGCCGGTGAGCGCCGCGCGGAGCTGATCTCCGTCATCCGCCTTCCGTCCGAGGATACGGAAGACTGAAACAGGGCTGAAAGCCTGTGGTCCTTGCCGCACCGCCTGAGCCTCCGTCCGATCAGGCGAGCCGAGGACGGGTTAGACGTGGCGGTAGCGAAAAAGCGTGCCTGCGTCCGACGCCGCAGCGGCACTGCGTATACGCTCCCAGTGCGGCTTGAACGACTCCACTTTCATTTTGGCGGAAGTCCGATCCTTGTCGACAAACTCTTCC
>JBBDSK010000021.1:0-11882 GCA_040904985.1 Woeseia sp.
CAGCACGTCGCGGCGTTTGCCTACGCCGGCTCGGCGCTCGGCGCAGTATTTGCAGGTGACCTGATCAGCCTGTTCTTCTACTGGGAAGGCATGGCCCTGGCGTCTGCCTTCCTCGTCTGGGCCGGGCGTTCGGCCGAGTCGAACAGCGCCGGCCTGCGCTATCTGGCCGTCCATCTCGCCTCGGGTCTTCTGTTGCTCGCCGGCGCGATCATTCACTACCAGGCTAGCGGTGACATCGCCTTCGACTTTGTCGGTGTGGAATCGATTGCCGGCTGGCTCATCCTGCTGGCCTTCGGCATCAAATGCGGCTTTCCGCTGCTGCACAGCTGGATCACGGACGCATACCCGCAGTCCACGCCCAGCGGCACCGTCTTTCTCAGCATGTTCACCACCAAGGTGGCGGTTTACGCACTCGCGCGCGGCTTTCCCGGCACCGACGTACTGGTGCCGGTCGGCACCGTCATGGCGCTGTTCCCGATCTTTTACGCCGTCATCGAAAACGACCTGCGCCGCGTCCTCGGCTACAGCATGATCAACCAGATCGGCTTCATGGTCGTGGGAGTCGGCATCGGTACGGAGCTTGCGCTGAACGGCACCGTCGCTCACGCCTTCAACGAAGTGCTGTTCAAGGGCCTTCTGTTCATGACCATGGGCGCCGTACTGCTGCGCGTGCGCCACGTCCTCGGCAGCGACCTCGGCGGCCTGTACCGCTCGATGCCGCTGACGACTGTCTTCTGCGTCGTCGGCGCCGCCTCGATTTCCGCCTTTCCGCTGTTCAACGGTTTCGTCTCGAAGTCGATGATCATGGCGGCCATGGTCGAGCAGGGGCATACCATCGGCTGGCTGGGCCTGCTGTTCGCCTCCGCGGGCGTGTTTCATCACGCCGGCATCAAGATCCCGTACTTCGCCTTCTTTGCCCACGATTCGGGAATCCGCGTAAAGGAAGCGCCGCGCAACATGCTGATCGCCATGGGTCTTGCCGCGACCCTTTGCATCCTCACGGGCAGCTTCCCGACCTTCCTCTACGGCCTTCTTCCGTGGGAGGTCGACTATGTGCCCTATACCTACCCGCACGTCATCGTCCAGGTGCAACTGCTGCTGTTTTCTGCGCTGGCATTCGCCTGGCTCAAGTTGAGCGGCATCTATCCCGCGGAGCTCCGGTCCGTGAACCTCGATGCCGACTGGCTTTACCGGCGGCTGGGAGCCAGGATCTCGCTCGCGGTCGGCAACGGCCTCGGCTATGCATCCCGCGCTGTCGCGGAACCCCTGCGTGACAGCAGCCGCTTTCTGGTGCAGCGTGCGATCGGAGGAACGTGGCTGGCGCGCTCGGCTGAAACCGGCATCGCCGCACTGCTCGTCGGCATCATGCTGGTCGCCTATCTGTTGATATATTACGTGACCGCCGGATGAGACATCGCCGCATAACAATGGCTGTGATGCCCTGCACCACTGCCCGAGGGAGGCACTGATCATGCGCATTGCCGTCGCCGGCGCCCTGTTTGCCGCCGCCTGGCTTTTGTGGTCGGGCCATTACACGCCCCTCCTGCTATTTCTGGGCGTCGTTTCCTGCGGGCTGGTCCTCGTCCTCGCCTCCCGCACCGGTTTTTTTGAAGTGGAAGTCTATGCCTTGCACCTGGGGCCGAGGCTTCCCCGATTCTGGTTGTGGCTGCTCAAGGAAATCGTGAAGTCCAATTTTGCGGTAGCGAAGATCATCCTGAATCCGCGCCTGCCGATCGAGCCCATGATCGCCACGGTGGACGCAACGGAACTGCCTCGCGTTGCACAGGCCACCCTGGCAAATGCGATTACGCTGACACCCGGCACCGTGTCGCTGGACATCGACCGCGGGGTCATCGAAGTGCACTGCCTGACAAGCGCCGTGGCCGATGACCTGAAGGGCGGCGAGATGCTTCGCCGCGCCACACGGCTGGCAGGGAAAAGCTGATGTATCTCGCGGCAACTGTTGCGATCCTCGTAACCATGGCGCTGGCGCTCGCGCGGGCGCTGCTTGGCCCGACCGTTTACGACCGGGTCCTCGCAGTCAACATGTTCGGCACCAAGACGGTGCTGTTGCTGTCCGTGATCGCGTATCTCTACGACCGCCCGGACTTTATCGATCTCGCGCTCGCCTACGCGCTCATTAATTTTATCGGCGTGCTTGCCGTGCTGAAGTTCGTGCAGGACTTCACGCTGCGGCACAAGGACGCGGAGCACTGAGCATGGAAGTGTTACTCGACATCATAAGCTGGGTTTTACTGGTCAGCGGCGGGGCTTTCGTCTTCATCGGCGGCGTCGGCGCTCTGCGCATGCCCGACTTTTATACCCGCATGCATGCCGCCAGTCTCACGGATACCCTCGGCACGATCCTCGTGCTCCTGGGCATTATCCTGCAGGCCGGTTTCACGCTGTCTGCAGTGAAACTGCTCGCGGTCATGGTCTTTTTACTTTTGACCGCGCCGACCGCCGCCTACGCACTTGCGAACGCTGCACGCCTGGCCAGGCTCGCGCCGGAACGGCGGGCTTTGGACGACTGAAGGCTGATCGTATGGTTACATTGTTTGGCGTCTTTCTTCTCACGCTGCTGGTCATCACCGCGGTCGGCATATTGCGTGCCGAGCATCTGTTCGTGGCGGTCATGCTGACGGGCATCTTCAGCCTGCAGATGGCAGCGATGTTCTTCATCCTGGATGCCGCGGACGTCGCATTAACGGAGGCGGCCGTCGGCGCCGGCGTGGCCACGGTGCTGCTGCTTGGCGCACTGGCGCTGACGAACGATCGCGAAAGACCGTCAGGCATACGGCCATGGTGGCCCCTGGCCCTGATCGCCGCCGCCACGCTGCTCGTGATCTACGCGACCTTCGACCAGCCACGGCTGGGCGATCCGGACGCGCCGGTGCACCAGCATGTCGCTCCCTGGTATCTGGAGGAAACGCCGCGGCTTATCGATGTGCCCAACGTCGTCACGGCGATCCTGGCGAGTTTTCGCGGCTACGACACGCTGGGCGAGCTTTTCGTCATCTTCACGGCCGGTATCGGCGTGCTGTTTCTTCTGGCAAATCCGTCCAAAGGCGGCGCCCTCAGTCTGTCGCAGTCAGCAGAGAGCCAGGGACTGAGGCATCACCTGGTGCCGCGTGTGGTGGGACGCCTAGTTGTGCCGTTCATTGTGCTGTTCGGTCTCTATGTCCAGTTCCATGGCGACTACGGACCCGGAGGCGGCTTCCAGGCCGGGGCACTGATCAGCGCCGGCATTATTCTTTACGCGCTCGTGGAAGGTGAGAGCATGGCGCTGAAGGCCCTGTCCTTTCGCGTGCTGGCCGGCATGATCGCGGGCGGCGCTCTGCTGTACGTCGGGGTCGGCATCGCAGGAATCCTGCTGGGCGGAAATTTCCTCGATTACTCGGTTCTATCCGCCGATCCGGTCGCCGGGCAGCATCTCGGCATCCTGCTGGTTGAGGCCGCGGTCGGCCTCACCGTTACCGGAGTCCTGCTGACTATCTTTCATTCATTCGCCGCACGTGACCAAAAATCATGATGGAGTATCTGGGGCTTTACAACTACTGGGTTTTCGCCGTACTGCTGATGCTGGGGCTTTACGCGGTGATCTCCCGTACGAACCTGATCAAGAAACTCATCGGGATGACGATATTCCAGGCAGCAGTGTTCCTTCTTTACATCTCGATGGACAAAGTCGAAGGCGGAACAGCACCGATCATCCAGTCGCATATGCCGGGCCAGCTTTATTCCAATCCTTTGCCGCAAGTGCTGATCCTGACGGCCATTGTCGTGGGTATCGCTACTCTTTCTCTCGGGCTTGCGATCGTCATCCGCATCAGTGAAGCCTACGGCAGCATAGAGGAAGACGAAATCCGGAAGATGGACAACGCATGAATGGCTTGAGCGCCCATCTGCCGGCCATCCCGGTCATCATCCCGCTACTGGCGTCGCCACTGGTGGTTCTCCTTCGCCAGCGCGGACTCGCCTGGGCGGCCGCGACTGCCTCGTCACTTTTCTGCTTCGCCGTCGCGATTACCCTTGTGGCCGCTGTCCGTGAAAGCGGAGTACAGGCTTACGCAGTAGGCTCCTGGGCGGCGCCTTTCGGCATCGAGCTGATTGTCGATCAGTTTTCGGCGCTGCTACTGCTGATCGTTACCGGCGCATCCAGCTTTGCGTTACTGATTGCCCCGCGATTCGGCAGCGGTGTGCCGGACGACCGCCAGTACCTTTTCTACACAGCCTGGCTTCTGGCGCTTGCAGGGCTCAGCGGTATTGTCGTGTCGGGCGATGCCTTCAACATCTTCGTCTTTATGGAGATCTCGTCGCTCGCGACCTACATCCTGATTGCCGGCGGGCCGAACCGGCAGGCGCTGGCGGCGGTGTTTCGCTACCTGATCATGGGAACGATCGGCGCGACGTTCTACCTGATCGGGGTCGGCTACATCTACATGATGACCGGCACACTGAATCTCGCCGACATGGAAGCCCTGATTCAGGATGTCTCCGATCTCCGGCCCGTCCTGGTGGCCGGCGGCTTTATCACTGTGGGCCTGGCGCTCAAGGCTGCAGTGTTTCCACTGCATATATGGTTACCGAACGCTTACGCGCATGCGCCGCACGCCGTTACGGCGTTTATTGCGGCCTGCTCTACCAAGGTATTTCTCTACGTATTGTTCCGCTTCGACTTTTTGGTATTCCAGGGAAACCTGCCGGGCCACATCGAACAGTTCTCGGCTTTCATGATGCCGCTGGCCATTATCGCGGTGCTGTTCGGCTCGGCAATCGCCCTGGCGCAGAAGGACCTGAAGTTTCTCCTGGCCTACTCGTCCGTCGCGCAAATCGGCTACATCATGCTCGGCGCAAGTCTCGTATCGGTGTCCGGTCTTACGGCCGGCATCCTGCACATGTTCAATCACGCGCTGGCCAAGGGAGCGCTATTCCTTGCCGTCGCCTGCATCGGCACCGCCCTCGGAGTTCTTTCTCTCGACAAGCTGTCCGGCGCGGCGCGGCGCATGCCCTGGACTTTTGCCGCATTTGTCGTGGCGGGCCTCAGCCTGATCGGCATACCCGGTACCGCCGGCTTTGTCAGCAAGTGGTACCTCGTCCTGGCCGCGCTGGAGCTCGGCGTAATGGGTGCGCTGCTGATCGTCCCGGTGCTGATCGGCTCGGTGATGGCAGTAATCTACATCTGGAAGGTGGTGGAAGCGGCGTATTTTGGCAACGCCGGGGAGACCGTAGTGCGCGCCGAGGCGCCCTGGTGGATGGTTACCGTGTTGTGGGCGGCCGTGCTGCTCAATGTCTGGTTCGGCTTGCAGCCCGGGTTGCCACTGGAACTCGCAAGAGAAGCGGCAGCGCTGTTGCTCGAGGGGCAATAGAGGTAAACAGATTCGGCAGTACACGGGCAGTCACGAAGGAAATTCCCCGGATTCTTCGCCTACTTCGCTGCCGCAGGAGCCCGCCCACGCGGGCGGGCGTATCGAGCGCCAGCAAACTCGCCGCATGGCGGACTTTTACGGGAGCCGTCAGGATCAGGAGCTGAGTTCGTTGATCAGGTCGAGAGCCCTCGAGCGCATTTCGTCGTCATTGCTGATCGCGGTAGCGACCTCATTGTATTTGTCGACGGACCAGCCATGGTCATCGATGGCAGCAACGATCTCCTGCTGCATGCGCGCCTGGATCTCTTGCGCCTGCTCCGGCGTAGCGGCGTCGTTCATCTCCAGTGCCAGCTCGCTCCGAGTCTCTTCGACCTGCACATAGATTTGCGCAAACTTCTCGATGTCGCCTTGCGAAACAGAGGCAGCCTGCTGCTCCGGCATCGGCGGCGCCGCCGGCTGCTCGACCTGCGCTTGCACCGCGCCACCCGTCAGCAAAAATGCGCCTGCGGCTGTGAGTATCGATTTTTTCAGTGATTTCATGAGATCTCCATTTGAGGGTCAGATTCACCAGCGCTGGTAACGCTGATGTAGTCCCTTCAGCGGCTAGCAAGGACCGTGCCAGCCGGTGAAACGCCCGCTGCGGGCGCCTCGGGGCCGTTGACGCCCGGGTCGTTAGCGTCGCTAGTGTGCCAATATGGCAACTATCGTGACCAAGTTCTTCCTCAGATACTGCAAGGACAGCACACGCGGCATTCTGTGCCGATTTGGCACATGGGCCCTATTTGCGTAAGGTATCGCAATGCTAAAGCTGCGCAATGCTCTCGATCTGCGGTTGGCCGTCGTGTTACTGGTGCTCCTGCCGCTATTGCTGGTGTTCGGTATCGGCGGCGTGTTCGCACTTGGCGTCGTAGAACAGGAAATGGAAGAGCGTTTTCAGGAGGACATCTCCCTCATCGCGCGCACCCTGAAGTTGCCTATGGCGCGCGCCCTGGAGCGCGACCGCGACCGGGCAATGGACCAGGCACTTCGTTCTGCTTTCGACTTCGGCCGGGTCTATGGCGTCTACGTCTATGGCGCGGACGGGCAGCTCATCACGCGGGCGGATCACCTGCCCGATCGAGAACTTTCCGGGGGAGTGTCCTCGGAACTTCGCCAGCTAGAGGAAAGCGACCACCTCGGTGACTATCGCTCCATGGGAGGCCAGGAGGTGTTTTCACTTTTCACTCCGCTGACAAACGCCGGAGGGCAAGTCATCGGCATGTTGCAAATTACACGGCAGGTCAGCGAAATGCGCGACTACGTCAACGACCTGCGCTGGCGCGTGCTGCCGGGTCTGCTGGCTTTCGGGGTTCTGTTTATCTTCATCGTCATCGTTGGTCACTATTTTGCGATCGGACGACCGCTGAATCGACTGACCGATGCAATGGATCGCGTCGCCGGCGGGGATATCCGCGCCAGGGCGATGCCTAGCGGGCCGCGGGAAATTCGCCGGCTTGGAGAGCGCTTCGACCTCATGCTCGAAGGCATCAAAAATCGGGACAACGTTCTGTCGGCCGAAAGGGAAACTCAATTGCGGCTTGCCGACGAACTGCGACGCTCGGAAAAGTACGCCATGGCCGGACGACTGGCCGCGGGCGTAGCCCATGAACTCGGCACCCCGCTCAGCGTCGTCGACGGGCATGTGCAGCGGTTGCTCCGGCAGCGGGAGCCGGGAACAGGGGAGTACGAGGCATTGACGCGAGTTCGCGAGGCCGCCGGGCGAATGTCCGAGGTTGTGCAGCATCTTCTCGGGTTCGGCCGTGGCTCGGACTCGGAAAGGCGGCCAATTTCAATCGAACGTCTTGCGGCCCTTGCAGCGGCCGACGTGCGCACGCTTTTCGAGGAAGCGGCCACCCGACTGCGGGTCGAACGCACAGGGCAGGATGGCCGGATCATGGCAGATGAGATCCGGCTGCGCGAAGGGCTGACGCACTTGCTGAAGAACGCGCTGCACGCAGCGCGGGGCGGGACGGTATTGCTCGGATGGCGCGTGAGCGGCAACAGCAGCAGCATTTTTGTCGAGGACTCCGGCGCCGGGATCGCCGAGCAGGACCGCGACCGCATTTTCGAGCCGTTTTTCACCACCAAGGAGCCGGGGCAAGGCAGCGGACTGGGTCTCGCCATCGTGCGGGGGATCGTTGCGGATCATGGCGCGGAAATGACGGTTTACACCAGTGCACTGGGTGGTGCCGGCTTTCGCATCGATTTTCCCGGACATGCATCGTGAGCAAACGCAGGGACAAAATAGTAGTCGTCGAAGACGATGCTGCGCTGCGTGACCTCCTGGTCCAGGAGCTATCGGACCGGGGCTATGCCGTACAGGATTTCGGCGACGTCAGAAGCTGCCTGGCGGCGCTCGGGCCGGATGTTGATCTCGTGGTCAGCGATCTCCGCCTCCCGGATGGAGACGGCTTCGACATACTGAACGCCGTGAGGGAACGGCGGGACGGTCCTGCGATAATCCTGATAACGGCATTCGGTTCCGTACCGCAAGCGGTCGAGGCGCTGAAAGCCGGCGCCGACGATTTTCTGACCAAACCCCTGGACCTGGATCATCTGGCAGTGCGTATCGCTCGTGTACTTCTTTACCGGCGAACGGGAGCCACGCTCGCGAGCCTGCAGGAAACGTTGCGCAACTCGAATCGGCCTCGCGATTTTCACGGGATGATCGGCGACAGTCCGCCGATGAAAAGTCTTTATGCCTCCATCCGGCGCATCGCCAAAGTGGAAGAGCCGGTTCTCATCACCGGCGAAAGCGGAAGCGGAAAAGAGCTTGTCGCGCGGGCGATCCATGGCCAAAGCAATCGCGCGGCGGCGCCGTTTATCGCTATCAATTGCGCCAGCGTGCCGGAGAGTCTCCTTGAAGCGGAATTTTTCGGTCACGCGGCAGGCGCTTTTACCGGTGCCAGCAGCGCGCGGCGCGGCCTCTTTCGCGAGGCAGATGGCGGCAGCCTGTTTCTCGACGAAATCGGTGAAATGCCGGCGTCTCTCCAGGCAAAGCTCCTGCGGGTATTGCAGGACGGCCGTGTCCGTGCGCTCGGCAACGTGCAGGAAATTGCTGTCGACGTGAGAATAATTGCGGCCACTAACCGCAGCATCGAAGCCGATGTAAAGGCAGGCCGGTGGCGGGAAGATCTTTTCTTCAGGCTGGAGGCTTTATCGCTGGAGGTTCCGGCGCTCAGGGACCGGGGCGACGACATATTGACGCTGACTACCTGGTTTCTCGCAAAGATCGCAGCTGAACGCGAACTTGCGGGACTGCGGCTCTCGGAGCGCGCCCTGGAGACGATCCAGTCTTATTCCTTTCCCGGTAACGTGCGGGAGCTCGGCAACGCCCTCGCCCGCGCGGCAACATTTTGCGAAAGCGGGCAAATCGAAGTGCGCCACCTTCCGGAACGGCTGCGGAGCGCGAAGGCGCCGAACCCGCCGGACGCGGACCCGCTCGGCATTACGAGCACTCCGCCGCCCACCTTGCAGGAACTGGAGCTCCGCTATATTCGCTGGATTCTCGAGCACACTCGCCATAACAAAAGGCGCGCCGCCGAGATCCTGAATGTGGGACGGCGCACCATTTACCGCAAGCTCGACGAGCAGGCCTGAATATCGCCGCGACAGCTGCGCCCGGTAGCAAGACGAAGCGCTGCAGGGGCCTTGCGTTGCTATACTGCGACAGGCTGCCAGCCAGACCAGAATGAGAATGAGAATGCGCAGTACCAAGGCAAAAATGAAGCCAAGCGCCCCCGGCCCCTTTTATCTCCCTGGCGGCCCGTGCGTTGTTCGGCGCCGCTGCAAATGACCGGAGTAATGACTGGACCGCACGCCTTACCACTGCTTTAAGATCCTGGAGAACCCGATGATTTTCCGCTTTACGGCAAAGCTGCCGTTGCTCCTTTTGTGCTCTGTCGGCCTTGCCGCCGAGCTCCCGAACCTCGAACTGATCATGTCGGATCCGGACTGGATCGGCAATGAACCGATCAATACCTACTGGTCCGACAGCGGCGAGCAGGTGTACTTCGAGCAGAAACGGACCGGGGAGGATTTCAGCGACCTTTACAGCGTGCCGAGCACGGGCGGCGAGCCGCAAAAGGTGGCGGCGGCGGCGGAGTCCCGGAGCTCTAATGGCTCGCGGGTGTACAACGCCGCACGCAGCAGGGTCGCGTGGATACACCGCGGAGACATCATGGTGAAAAACCTCTACACGGGTGAGACACGGCAGATAACGCGCACCACAGCCGAAGAGATCGGCCCGATGTTCATGGCAGACGGTGAGTCAGTGGCATTCGTTCGCGACGAGGTGCATTTCGTGTACGAAGCTTCCGGTGGAACGATCGTCGAACCCGCCGATATACGCTTCGAAGAACATCCGGATGATGAGTCCTTCGATACCTTGCGCGCGCAACAGATGCGGAATTTCGAAACCCTGCGTGAGGACAAGCGCCGCAAGAAAGCGCTGGAGGACCATGCAGAAGAACGGCAACAACGGGATCCTGCCGGGGCGCCCCTGCCGGTTTACCTCGGCGAGGAGTACACGGAAGTCGATCGCTCCCTGTCGCCCTCCGGTCTTTACTTGCTGCTGATCGTCAAAGATGCAAAGACCGAGGAAGGCCAGCACGGCATCATGCCGAACTACGTCACCGAAGCAGGGTATGCCAGCATCAGCGAAACCCGTACGCGGGTCGGCAGAAATCTCCCCGCGGCGGAAAAGCTGCTGCTTGTGGATCTGCCGGCCGGCACTTTTGAAACGGTGGACTTCGCCTCGCTGCCGGGCATCAATGCCGATCCATTGCGGCGCCTGCGCGACCGTGCCGTCGACTGGCACGTCGAACACGGCGCGGACCGCAAGGAAGTCGAGGAAGCGCTCGAGGCCCCGGCCGAAAGGCCCGTTACCGTCGACGAGGTGATCTGGAACAGCGACGGCAGCCTGGCTGCCGTCCAGCTTCGCGCAATCGACAACAAGGACCGCTGGCTGGCGACGATCGAGCCTGCCGATCCGGCCCTGAGGGTGCAGCATCGCCTGACCGACGAGGCATGGATCAACTGGGACTACAACGAGTTCGGCTGGATGCCGGACGGCAACACGCTGTGGTACCTGTCCGAGGAATCCGGTTTTTCCCATCTCTACACCAAGCCGGTATCTGCCCGCAGGGCACGGCAACTGACGAGCGGTGATTTCGTCGTCCGGGAGCCCGAACCGGGGCCGCAAGGCGAGGAATTTTTCGTCGTGGCCAATCGCAATCATCCCGGCAACTACGAGGTTTACCGGGTGGACGCGCGTGGCGGTGACCTGGAACGCATCACCGCGTTGGGCGGTGTGGTCAGCTTCCGGCTTTCGCCGGACGGAGACCGGCTTTTGCTGAGCCGATCCTACATGGACCGGCATTCCGACCTCTACGCGCAGCCCGCGGCGCCCGCGGCGGAAGCAATTCGCCTTACCGACACGGTGAGCGAGCGCTTCAGGAGCATCGACTGGGTGCTCCCGCAGATCGTCGAAGTGCCGTCTTCGGTGGTCGATGAGCCGATTTACAGCAAGCTTTACCTGCCGAAAAACTACCGCGAGGGCAACGCTTATCCCGCCGTGATGTTCGTGCACGGCGCCGGGTACACGCAAAACGCCCACACGGGCTGGCCCTACTACTTCCGCGAGTTTATGTTTCACACGCTTTTGGCCAACGAGGGCTATGTCGTGATCGACATGGACTATCGTGCCTCCAAAGGATACGGCCGGGACTGGCGCACGGCGATTTATCGCAACATGGGGCGGCCAGAACTGCAGGATTTCAAGGACGGTGTGGACTGGCTGGTCGGGAATTACAGTGTCGACAGGGAGCGGATCGGCATTTATGGCGGTTCCTACGGCGGCTTCATGACCTTCATGTCGCTGTTCCTCGAGCCGGACCTGTTTGCCGCGGGGGCTGCACTTCGCCCGGTCGCCGACTGGATGCACTACAACCACAGCTATACATCCAATATTCTGAACACGCCGCTGATCGATCCGGTTGCGTATGAGCGAAGCTCGCCGATCAACTACGTCGAAAATCTGACCAAGCCGCTGCTGATCGCCAGCGGCATGCAGGACGATAATGTGTTCTTTCAGGACGCCGTACTGGTCGTGCAGCGTCTCATCGAGCTTAAGAAAGAAAACTTTGAACTGGCGCTGTACCCGCTGGACTCGCACGGCTTCGTGCACCCGCCGTCCTGGCTCGATGAATATCGCCGCATCTACAAGCTGATGAACACCCACGTCAAACCAGCCCGCCGCTGACTCGCCCTCGCCCATCTTGAAAGGCAGAACATGGTGGTTAGTGGAGTCCCGACTGGGGGGAAGGGCTCGCAGGAACGCCATGAACCCATCCATGGGGGCAGGGCCTGCAATCGGTTCCCCCCAGCCGGGAGGCCAGCGTTTCGGCCTCGTCGGCGGGTGGGCCTTTGGCGCAATGGCTCCCTTCGGTCCGCTTGATTTGCACCAAAGGCCCA
>JBBDSK010000022.1:0-11878 GCA_040904985.1 Woeseia sp.
ACCGCACTGGCGGCGCCTCGGTTGCGGGGAAGGCCTTGCAGGAGCGTGCGAGACAGGGATGTCGAGCAGGGCCTGCAAACGGTTCTCCGGTCGCCGCGGCTTAGGCCATTTTTTCGCAAGGCAAGGCGCGGCGAGCGCAGTGTAGTAGGGCTACATAAGCGAGCCGCAACGCCGCCTTGCGGAAAAATGGCCACGCCCCGAAGGGTTGCGGCCCCAAAGGCGCCGTGGCCGCGTTGCTCGTCATTCATTTAGTGGTACTAAACATCACTCCTCGCGCCTTGCCACGGCGCCTTTGGGACCGCAACGCGGCGATCGGGGAACCGATTGCAGGCCCTCCCCCATGGACGGGTTCACGGCGTTCCTGCAAGGCCTTCCCCGCAATCGGGGCTCCGCTTACCACCACCGTCTAACGTTCATGAATAATGCGGCTAGGCGCCGCCTGTCACTTTCGCCTCCAGTTCGCCGAACACCCGGTCAACGTCCTTGCAAAAAAGTTCCAGCGTATGTCGGCGGCCGATGAGGTTCCGCGCGTTTCGGGTAAGCGCCTGGCGCTCCAGCGGATCATCCAGAAGGCGATTGATGGCCGCCGCCATGGCGCTGGCCTCCGCCGCGGCAAGGGCCACTTCTTTTGTGCCCACCAGTTGCGTGTGCGCAGGTACGTCAGTCGCCACGACGGCCACTCCCGAATCGAGATAGCTGTAGATCTTCAGCGGCGTATTGTCGCCTTCGACCCGCGGCGAGATCAGGAGGTCCGCCTGCCTCAGGTAGCCTCCCAGTGCCGCGAGCGGACGCGGCCCCAGCAAATGCACACGCTGCGCGACGTTCAGCGCCCGGGCTTTGCGGCGATACTTGTCGATGTCAGGCGGCGTGCCCCCGATAATCACCAGTTCCGCATCCGGGCGGGTCCTGTGCACCCTGACGAAGCAGTCGAGAAGCAGGTCGAGCCCCTGGTAACGTTCCAGGTTGCCGACATACAAGAGTATGGGGCCAGTGGTATCGAGAAGAGTCCGAATATTCTCCGCATTCGGAATCGATCCCGACGGGATGAGGCTCGCATCACTGACCACCTGCACAATCCCACGGCAATGCTGGCGCGCTCTCTCAGCCAGCGATTCGCACATGGGCACAACAGCGAGGGCTCGTCTCATCGCCAGTGTCTCCAGGTAGCGCAGCGGCCGCTGGCCGACGCGCAGCCAGCGAAAGCGGTAAAGAAGCTGTGCCACCATGGACGAATCCATGTCGTAAACGTAAGGGATGCGAAAAAACGCGTTGAGCAGCATCGCAATGAAAACGCCTTCTTCAACGGCATGAACTATGTCATAGCGCCCGGCGCGCACCGCCCTGAAGGCGCGATACAGCAAGAACAAATCGCAGTAAACCTTTTTCCAGGAGAATCCCGGATTGACGCTCGCAGGCGCGAAAGGAGGACTGATGCGCATGATGTTGACGCCGTCATAGCGGCGGTTCTCTCCCAGATGAAAGGTGAGCACGTCCACTTCATCGCGCCGTTCCGACAGGCTTGACAGCATGAGATCGACCGCGATGGGCGTTCCGCGCTCCTGGAAAAATGGCTGGGGTGCAAGAAAAAGAATTTTCACGCTGTAATCTCCGGATCCACTTGTTTCTGGTTCGTGTAGTTCAGGGAGAGTTCACCGTCACCAGTTTCAAAAAAAGACAACTGCAAAAGTTACAAACGGTGTAAAAACTTCAGGCGCAGCGATACACGATACGACGGGACCGGGCGTTCGAGCTGAAGGCGTTTTCGCGCGCTAATCACTTCTTCAGAATACGCCAGAAAATCAGCTGTCTACGCCCTGCTTCAGATAGTGTCTTGATTCGTTTGAAAGCCTCCGCGGCAGTCGAAATACCTCGCGCCCCTGGGTTACGCGGCTGCAACATTCATGCCACGGATCGATCAGGAGCAGCAGGATCAGCTACTTGCCGGAGTGCTTTTGCACAACACGCGCATCGCACGTGAGCGGTCGAATGAGACCTTGCTGGCTGTACCACAAAGCGGTGCGTTGAATGCCTTCTTCCAGCGAGACACGGGGTTCGTAACCGAGAACACGCCGCGCCTTACCGATATCGAACTCACGATGGTGAGTGAAAAAGCCGACCCGACGCCGGTAAAGCGGCGGCTCGATTCCCAGCGGCACGCAGGCCATTTCACAGAGCCATGCCGCGGCGTAAACAGGCGCGACGGGAATTCTGAGCCGTGGCGCAGGCACGCCCATCGCTGCCGCCGCCGCGGCGGCCAGCTGGTTGAGCGTAGGCGCTTCGGCACCGGTGAGGATGAAAATCTCGCCGATTGCCTCGGGCGCCACTCCGCTCAGCAGCAGGCCGTTCACCAGGTCGTCAACGTGCACCATGTGTAGCCGGACCCGCCCTGTACCGATCATGAGGAACCGGCGGTCCTGAATTGAGCGGAACAGCTTGAGGAATCTCAGATCACCCTCTCCGTAAATGGGGCCGGGCCTGACGATAGACACAGGTTGTCCCCGCCGGATGGCCTCCTGCGCCTCCAGCTCTCCAGCAAGCTTCGTTTCCTGGTAAATGTCGTCCGGCCGGGTCCTGTACGTCTCACCGGCCGGCGGCTCCTCGATGTGGCCATGGACGCCGACGGTCGAGCAGTGAACGACTCTTTCGCAGCCGGTTCTTCGCGCCGCTTCCAGCACGTTGATCGTGCCGCCAACGTTAACGTCGTGATAGTACTTTTGCGGGTGGGCAGCTGTGCGAAAGACCGCAGCCATGTGGTAGATGCGCTCCGCCCCGGAGGCGGCCGCCAGAACGTCCTGCTTCCGCGTAAGCTGCCCCTTGAAAATTTCGACGCCGGCAGCCGCAAGAGGACGCGAATCGCTTCCGGGCCGAACAAGCGCAACGACGTTATTGCCCTCACGTACCAGCCTGCGGGCCAGGTGGCCGCCCGTAAAGCCAGTCGCCCCGGTTACGAGGCACTTCATCAGCTCATCGCTCCTTCCTGTTTTTTCCTGGAACCAGTCTATCGGAGGATTGATCGAGTTTGAAATTTTCCGCGCCCTCTGGTCATCCGGTTTCACGGTACGCAGGCAGGGAGTATTATCAAACGTAACGATTTTGCGGGAGTGGGAGGCATTGGAAACGGAGCACGCGGCAGTCCCCGGCAGCACGCAACCCCCATCCGCGCATGCAGCGGCAGACGGCTCTTCTTTGCGCTCGACCGCAATGGCAGGCAGGTTGCGAACAGCTGCCGAAGGCGCAGCAGCAGCCGAATCTCCTGACATTGAGACGTCTTCGGCAGCGTACGCGCGGCGCTTCTCCGGCGCCGCCGGCGCCTACTTCCTGCAGGTCCAGGCACGCGCACTCAACTACCTCATCCGCGACCTGCCATCGCCCAGAGTACTGGACGTCGGCGGCGGGCACGGGCAGCTCGTACCGACTCTGCTGCGACGGAACTGCGACCTGACGATGTTTGGCAGCGAGGAACGCACGCACGCCAGGGTACGAGCGTACTTCCCGCATGCTCGTATTTCTTATGGCAGCGGAAACCTCTTGCAGCTGCCCTATGGCGACCGAACCTTCGATATTGTCGTGTCGGTGCGTCTCATGGCGCATTTTTCGGCCTGGGAGGCGCTTCTCGCCGAGTTCTGCAGAGTGTCCCGCCTGGCGGTAATCGTCGATTACCCCAGCTTGCGTAGCCTGGATGCGGTGACACTGCTTCCACTCCCGTTGAAGAAGCACATCGAACAGGGCGCGCAGCGCTACCGGTATTTCTTTCCGGCGGGTGTTGCCCGTGAGCTGCGGCGCAACGGCTTCGACGTCGAACGCAGCTTCGGCCAGTTCTTTCTGCCGATGTTTCTGCACCGAGCCATGTCGGGCTCCCGAGCACTGCAGTTGCTGGAGGGGGCGTTAAGAACAACAGGCGTGACATCGCTGCTGGGCTCGCCCGTCTTGCTGCTCGCCCGGCGCTGTGCGGAACAGCATAAGTATTGATGCCGACGGAAAAGGTTCATCTGCTCGTGGACGGGCACGTTCACCTTTACCCGTTCATGGCCGCCAGGACGATGCTGGATGCGGCCAGCGCAAATTTTTTGCGTTCGCACGATGTGCTTCACGACCAGCCGGCCTCGCGTCCGCCCGGCGGCGTTCTTCTGGTCGCCGATCCGGAAGGCACAAAGGGTTTTGCCCGCCTTGCGGCCTTTCGCGACGACCGCCCTGACCGGCCCTGGTCGCAGGAGCACGCCGACTCCGCAAACCTCGTGTTCAGGCGTTCAGACGGCGCACAAGTCGCCGCGGTCAGGGGTCAGCAACTGGTAACGCAGGAGGGACTCGAAGTTCTCACGTTTGGCGCTGCCGTTCCCTGGGCGCAACTGCCGCTTTTCACAACGGTGGATCGCATTGCCGCGGCAGGAGGCATAGCGATCATCCCCTGGGGCGCAGGCAAATGGTTGGGCCGCCGCGGCCGGCTAGTGACGCAACTGGTCCGGGCGTCCGCGCAAAGGCCGGATATTTTGCTGGCGGATAATGGGGTAAGGCCGTGGTGCTGGAGCCGCGTGCCGCAGTTCGAGGCCGCGGCGGAGACAGGTGTGCGGCTCATCGCCGGAACGGACCCGTGGCCGATCCGTGGCGAGGAACTGCGGGCCGGCAGCTACGGCTTCAGAGTGTCGCTCAACTGCCGTCCGGAAGGATTCGCAATGGCTTTGCTCCGGGAGCTCAGGAATCCGGCCGGGTTCTTTCCGCTTTTTGGCAGGCGGATGTCCCTCCGCCGCTTCGCCTCGAACCAGGTCCGACTGACGCTGCAACAACGGCAGTCGAGGCAGCGGTAGAACGGCGGGGCAGGCAACGCTTGGCAGGGAAGACAGCCAACCGTTTTTGATCAGGCCGGATATTTTTCGTTGGGGCGATCTGCAGCAGCAAGCGCGGGCAACGAAACGCGGCCGCCCGCGACATAAGTAACGCAGCCGATGCCGTGCAACAGCACCGCAAGACCGGACTGAACAAGAGACACCGCAAGTGCCTGCTCTGGCGGCACGCCCCACTGCGCGAGCAAAAAAACGCTGATCGCCTGGAAACCGCCAAAGCCCAGCACCGAAATCGGCAACACGGCACCCAGTGTGATGAGCGGCCCTATCGTGAGCAGAGCGGCCCAGGAAATCTGCGCACCGGCCGCCGCCAGGAGCACCAGCCAGCCGAGAGACCGCAGTGCATAGCTAAGGGTGGCGACGAGAGAAACGCTGGCCATTTTCCAGCCGCGAGGCAACATAACAAGGGCGGCGAGAAACTGCTGCAGCCGCTTCTTCAGCTTCCCCGTACCTGGCACACCCGCCGGCGAGGTCCGGGTTCGGCCCGGTCCCCTGGCGCGGGCCCAGGATGCGACGACAGCGAGAAGAACCGACGCCGAAATGGCTGCAGACACAAGAAGCGTCGCGACAGGCGCATCGGGCCGTCGGACAGCCCACAGGCAGGCAATGAGGGCAAGAGCCGCGATGACCGCAAGGCTCAGTACATTAAGCAATACTGTGGTGGCGAGCCAGGCTTCGACAGGAAGTTTGCTGCGGGTTGTTCCAATCGCGCTACGAGCGACATCCGTGCCCAGAGTGGAGGGCAGGAGCGCACCGAAAAACCCGCCGACAAAGTGGGCATAGGCCACAGTTCGCAGCGCCACGCGTCTCGCTCCGCTGCAAATCAACTGGTACCAGTTCAGCGCACGGACGAGCGACTCGCAAACAAGCAGCGCGAGCGCAAGCGCCACGAGCGCTTTATCCATGCTTCCGAGTTGCACGGCGACCGCTCGCGGCCCGACGTGAGCGACGATCGCCGCAAGAAGCGCCACGCTCAGAACGATTTTCGCCAGCCTCGTAAGCGTCGAGCGCCGCATCACGCGATTTCCAGTGCGTCGTAACAGGCGCGCAGCGACTGCAGGTGTGCAGCCAGGCCGAAACGCGCGCTCGCGGAGCGGACGCGGGCATCGGCAGACGACGCACTCCCCGCCGCCTGCAGCGCGCGCATGACCGCGGCGGCGAAGGCTTCAAAATCCCCGGGACAGACAAGTTCTCCGCAGCGGTCATCGGCCAGCGCCTCGGTAAGTCCCCCGCTTGCAAAGGCCACAACAGGGAGGCCGCAAAGGTTCGCCTCGATGGCGAAGCGCGACAGGCCTTCAGAACGGGACGGCACGACCGCAACATCGGCGGCCGCCAGGAGACGCGGGGCATCGTCCCGATGGCCGACAAAGCGCACATTGCCGGTCACTCCCAGTTTCTCCGCCAGCGCCTCACAGACCGGAAGGTCGGGGCCGCTGCCGACGAAAAGAAGAACGCAGTCCCGCCTGCGCGCCGCAATTTTCTCGAGGATCGGCATCATGTCGCGCTGACCCTTGACCGGCTGAAAGCGGCCGACCAGGCACAGCATGGCTGCCGCGGCAGGGATGCCCAGTTCGCCCCGAATCGCCGCCTTAGCGGCGGGTGAAAGAGGACGAAACCGGGTTGTATCGATGCCGGTATAGAGCACGCGCACGCGCTCCGGTGCGATGCAGTATCCGCGCACAGCCAGCTCACGCGCCGCCCGCGACACGCAAAGGCCGACGTCTTCCCGGTTCGCGACGATTCGGTTCATCAGCCGAATCGCCGGTGGCGGCATCGTGAGGTCATGAAGATGAAGAATCGCCCTGGTTCCCTGCCTTATTCGCGCCACGGCGCGCCCGATCAGGGATGCCCTGAACTGCGTGCAGTGCAACACGTTCCAGCCTTCGCGGCGGACTATCGCGTCGACTTCCCTCAGCACAAGAAAGTCGAAACGCCGGCTGCCGAGAAAGCGTACCGATACGCCTTTTTCCCGCAGACGCTGCGCTGCCGGATGCTCCTCGCGGAGAAAGCAGGCGCCCACCTCCATTCCCGCGGACAAAAGGGCCGGCAATACGTCGAGCAGATACGTCGTCACTCCGTGCACGCCACCATCTGCCGTGCCGAGATGGTCTGCCAGAAAGAGAACGCGATGTCGGTCGCGCCCCCGGGGTGGCGGCGCGACGCGGCTTCTTGTCCTCATTGAAGTCAATGGCCGCGCTCGTAATGCATGCCTGCCGCACCGGCACGAGCGACCAGCGGCGTGACCACCTGGCGCCGATCCGGCAGGTTGTCGGAAGCCTCCTGCCGTTTCTGCGGCCATATCGCGCGAGCGATGGCGATATCGGCGCGCGCCTGCGCCAGTGGCGCAGGTGGCGGTTCGCCGCGTGCCAGGGCCGCGTAGTGTTCGCGAATGAGGTGGACCGGACTCGCCGGCGGCAGTCCCCGTTTTATCGCGATCAGCAAAGCGTTGCGGCAGGTCTGCCCGAGTATGCGGGCTGCCGAACGTAATGTACGGGCACCGCGTGCGGCGGCCCGCGGTCCCGGCAGCGGCGTCTGGCAATCGAACAGCATGTTGTGCACGTCGACGCGCAGAGTCGCGCGCGTACCGTGCAGCGTCACCAGAAAATCGTCCGGCCTGGCAGTCAACGACATCATGACGTCGGCGGTCGCCTGCCCGGCATCAAGGCTCAGGCGAAGCTCGTCAGGAAAATCGCAAAGTAGCCGTCCGCTGTTCCGGCATTGCCAGTGCTGGAGTTCCGCCGGCCCGCACAAGGCGCGCACCACCGCGAGCGGATGCGGTAGCAGATCCTCCAGCGGTCCGCCGGCAAGCTTGTGCTCCCATGCGGAAAAATCGCGCAGCAAGGCCTCCAGGCGAGCGCCGCGGGAAAGGTCGAAGCCCATGAAAACACTGACGTGCAGCAGATCGCCGAGTACGCCATGCATAAGCGTGCTGCGGGCCCGCCGCAAGAGCGGATCCCAGGCGACCGTCTCATCCACACCTGCGGTCAAATCTCCCGCTTCCGCCAGCGCCACCAGCGAGTCGCATTCCTCCAGCGTTGCCGTTGCCGGTTTTTCGAGCAGAACGTGCGCGCCATGCCGCAACGCCTCTCCGGCCACAACCGCGTGCGCATGGGGCGGCGTGAGGACGTGCACCAATTGGGGCCGCGCTTCACCGTAGAACCGCGATGGGTCGTCATACGCCGGCACGTCGCCGGCCTCTGCCGCGAAAGTCCGGGCAGCAGCATGGTTTTCGTCGAGAACACCCACGATGCGGACGCCGGGGATGCGGCGCAACGCGGCAAGATGCAGTCGCGCGATCATGCCGGCACCGATGATTCCAACCCGCCGGACATCCCGGCTTGGGCCGCGCACGGTCGCCAGGCCGCTGCGGGCGAGACCGTGGCCCAGACTCTGCAGCGGTTTCCATCCTGTATCGCGCTGCAGCCGGCTCGTGTCGTACCGCACTTCCGTCGCGCGAGCACGTATTTTGTCCGCGGAGATGTCCGTCGCCCCCGCGCTGCCGCTGAGCCTGGCCAGCGCGGCGATCGCGTTAGCCGAAAGGGCTATGGGCCACACCGGCAGGTAAATGACTCGCTGCCCGTGTCCGCTCAGGGATTTGAGCGCCTCGAGATAGTCGCGGCGCGTCGAGGCGTGTTCATCGACGACGTTATAGACCTTGCCCGCGGCCGCCGGCGCTACCGCCACCCGTAAAAGCGCATCAACGCAGGAATCCAGTTGAACCAGCGGCAGCAGCAGTGAGGGACTGCCGTACGCGATGCGAATCTGGCCAAGAAGCTCTCCGAGATGGGAAAAAGTGAGCCGATGCCGGCCGTAGACGAGACCCGGGCGAACGATGACAATTTCCGTTCGAGGCTCGGCGCCATGCGTGTATTCCACCGCCAGCTTCTCTGCCTCCAGCTTGCCTCGCGCATACGCGCCTGCCGCAGGGGCCGCAGCCAGGAGAGGCGCAGCTTCATCGAACAGCCTGTCGGCGGGCTGGCCGCTCTTGTCATACACCACGATCGAGCTCACCAGTACCAGGCGCCGCACGCCTGCCTCATGGCAGACACGCAGCATTCGCCGGGTACCCTCTACCGTCACCTCGGCGTGCTGCTCCCAGCTCCCGGAGGTCGCTGCCGCGAGATGAAATACGACATCGGCCCTGGCTGCGCCCTGTTCGAGCGCGCGATCGTCGGCCATCGTGCCGTCAACGATCTCCGCCGCCGAGGGCAGCATGGCGGCGCGGGCACGATTGCGCGCAAGCGCACGTACCTGCCACTGTTCATCCACCAGCGAGCGGATGAGGGCGCGCCCGATGAACCCGGTGCCTCCTGTTATGAATGCCTCCACGCGCCGGTCCTCCTTTTGTTATTCAGGCTCAAATGGATTAGCGTCGCTTATGTAGTAGCGAGCCGGTGTGTAAGGGGAATTCCTGCGGCCGAACCGCGGCAAACGCTGAAAACCGTTGTACGAATTACGGCCGTCGATTCTGCTCCTCGTCGAGCAGCATGCCCCGCGACGGGACGTCGACTCCGGAGAGAACGGTACTTAGTTAAGCATTAAGTCTCGGACAACGGCGAGGCAGGCATGCCCTGTGTGAGGTCCTTTGGCGGAACCGCAGCAGAACCGGCCATGGCCTTAGCTTATTGCCATTGTCCCTGGAGAAGATAGCTTTCCTCGCGCTTCGCGTCCAGACAAGGCGCGCCCCGATTGCTCGTATCGTTAAAGGGCGCCCCGGGCATCCAGCGACGGTGAGGCACCGAACGGGCCCATGAGCCGACTTCGAACGGGCCATTCTTCGGCCGGGCTGAGTTCCTGCAGAAACTCGACCTGCCTGCCGCTGCGAACCGCGACGGGAACGCCCCTCCTCAGCAATAGCCGGTTGCCCGGCAACGACGGGAGCCTTTGCCCCGGCGTGATGATGCCGACGAGGTTGAGAGGATCGGCGGCGGAAAGCATGACGTCGCCATCCTCCCTCTTGCGCGCCTCTCGCAGCGGGCCGATCGCTTCCGGCAGGGCAAACTGTTCGCCACTCATGCCCTGCACGAAGCGCCCGCCGCGCACCTCGCCGCGGGCTTCCATGCGGCGAAAGGCATAAAGAAGGTCGCGCCACGGCGGCAGCAGCGGCTCGCGCTCCAGCACGCGGCGGCACATAACGCCGTAGCGGCGCAAAAGGACCTGCGCGATATGCGAGACCTGCCCATCGTCCGCGGCACCGCTTCTGTCGCCTGCGCCGCGTTCGCCCGCGAACACTGTGGCCCAGCGGCCCGCGTCTTCGACGCCCGGGGCCCGCCCCCGGCGGCGCGCACGTTGCGCGCCCGCGCGGCGCAGTTGCGGCCCGATGAGCGCGCGCAAGCCGGCGAAAGTGTCTGACGTTACGAGTCCGCGCGCCACCAGCTCCGCAAGCGCGGATTCCGCCTGGCTATGCAGCAGGCGGCTTTCTTCTTCGATGTCAGCAAAAAACAGGGCGCCCTGTGCGCGCAAAACCTCGAGCACCGCTTGCGCGGCGCCGCTTAGCTGTTCCTCCTGCACTGCCCGCGCCATGGCCCGCCAGTGCTTCAGATGGCTTCGTGTTACGAACGTGATCGGCGTATTGCGCACCGGCGCTGCGTGCCGGGAGCCGTTTGCCTTGTCTTCCTCCCGCCCCTCAATGCGCGGCGGGTTCAGGCGCGTCCAGACAAATCGACCGGCGTTGCAAAGACGATCCAGCAATGCCGGGTCGTAATTCCTGATACGAAGCCGCAAGAGACTGGCCTCCCAGGACGACGCGGCGGCGGGATAACCCTCCAGCTGTTGAAGCACCGCAGCCAGCGCTTCCGGTCCTTCCGTCTCTTCGCCCGACACATGTTGCCAATGCAAAAGAAAGCGGTAGTACGCCGCTGGCGTCACCGGCTCGATCTCCGCCCGCAGCCTTTTCAGCGTGTATCGATGAATGCGCGCCAGAAGGCCGCGTTCACACCATTGCGGCTCGCTGCCGCCGCTGTAATGTCCATGCATGGCGAAACCTTCCACCTGCAACGCCGCCAGATCGGGCGCAACCCTGTCGACAGGGAGGCCTAGCGGCGCGGCAAGCGCGGCGGACGTAACGGGCCCCAGCGTCTCGAGGCGTCCGCGCAGGATTTCACGCCTGGCAGCGTCCGCAGTCCGTACATCCGGATCGGGCAGTGCGTCGACGGCCGGCGTCGTCTCGGAGTTTGGCCACAGCAATCGGAACCAGGCTAGGCGTTCGGCCGCGACCCACAGTGCCTCGCCGCCCGGGGGCGTCAGCCTCGCCGCGCGCTTGCCGCTGACCAGTTGCTCGAACAACTGCGTCCAGCCCGAAGCCAGCCCTTCCGTCTGCGCCGCCTGTCCCTCGCGCGCAGTGAGAAAAGCGCTCACGAGCAATGCGTCGTGCAATTCGTCCGCCGTGCGCGGCTCCGGCCAGGCTTCCTTGCGCACCTTCTCGATCGCGCCGCGATCCAGCCGCCCCAGCGCAGCCGCTTCCTCCGCACCGAGAACGTTGCGCTGACGCACGGCAAGAGTGCGCCGTTCCTCCGCCGGGCCATCGTCGAGAAACGCGTACGGTCTCGCACCGAGAATTTCGCAAGCCAGTGGCGAGGGCGCGGCAAGATCGCGGCACACTACCCGCAACTCGCCTTCTTCCATACGACCGAGGAGTTTTTCCAGACCCTCGATGTCCATCGTTTCGTACAGGCAGTCGCGAATGGTCTGTTGCACCAGCGGGTGATCGGGGATCTCGCGGTAACCGGCGCTCAAGTTTTCGGCGCAGGCGAGCTGATCCGGGAACACGACCGCCAGAAGGTCTTCCGCATCGCTTCGCTGAAATTGTGCCGGGGCGCGCTTGCCATTGAAGTTCCGTTTTACCGCCAGCGCGATGCTCGCGTTCCAGCGCCAGCGGGTAGCGAACATCGGAGCGTCCAGAAGAGCCTGCGTCAGCACGTCGCGGACGCTTGCGGATTTGAGATAGCGCGAAACCTCGTCGAGCGCAAAACTGTGCGCGGCGCCCAGCGACAACACGATGCTGTTCTCGTCGGCGGCCGCCTGCAGCTCGAAGTTGAATG
>JBBDSK010000023.1:0-11873 GCA_040904985.1 Woeseia sp.
GGTGAGCGTGCGCCGGCCAACGATCTGGCGGTCGGGTACTTTGCCCAGCACCAGCTCGAGCAACTCGACCCGCGCCGCTCGGCGCTGGAGCACTTTTTCGAGATCGAGCCCGCGGCCCGCGAAATGGACCTGCGACGATATCTCGGCGGCTTCGGGTTTTCCGAAAACACCGTCCTCGTGCCGACGAAGCCTTTTTCCGGAGGAGAGAAGTCGCGGCTCGCTTTGGCGCTGCTGGTGCGGCGCAAACCCAATTTGCTGTTGCTCGACGAGCCGACAAATCATCTGGATCTGGACATGCGCCGTGCCCTTTGCTTTGCGCTGCAGGAATTTGCCGGCGCAATGGTGATCGTCTCGCATGATCGGCATCTCCTGCGCGTCACGACCGACCAGCTGCTTCTGGTCCATGACGGAGCCGTAACGGAATTCGATGGAAGCCTGGACGATTACCCGGCCTGGCTTGCGCGCCAGAACCGGCCGGGCGCAGCACATCAGCGAAGCGGGTCGCGGCGCGAGAAAGCGGCTGAACGCCAGACGCGAAAGCGCCGCGAAGCGGTGGGGCGGCAGTCTTCAAAGCGATTGGAACGGCGGATCGAGAAGGCGGAGGCCGCGCTGGCCCGACTCAATGAGCGCAAGACAGAGCTTGAAGGTCGGCTGGCGCAGCCGGAGCTCTACCAGTCGGACATGAAACCGGAGCTGGAAGCGGTGCTCGGAGAGCAGACAGACAACAGCTGGGCGCTGGCGAAGGCGGAAGCCGAGTGGCTGGAGGCGAGCGAGGCGCTGGAGCATCATCGGGAGACGGACACGGCAAGCGCGTCCGGCGCAAACTGATCTTCAGCCGGCCGGAATTCCGGAAGGCAACGCGCCTTGCTCTTTCGCTACGAATTGCCCGGCTTCGCCCGCGCTCAAATCCGCCATCGTCCGGTATTCTTTTTCCGTGACCGTGGATGCTCATCAAATATTGCGGGAGGTGTTCGGCTTTACGCGGTTTCAGGGGGAGCAGGAGGCGGCCATCCGTGCGGCCATGGCGGGAAAGGATTGCCTTGTCCTGATGCCGACCGGCGGCGGCAAGTCGCTTTGCTACCAGATTCCGGCGCTCGCCGGCGAAGGTACGGCCGTGGTCGTTTCACCCCTGATCGCACTGATGCAGGATCAGGTCGCGGCGTTGCAGGCGCTCGGCATCGGGGCCGAATATCTCAATTCGACGCTCGACCATACCGAGCAGCGCAGCGTCATTGCCCGCTTGTCGGCCGGCGAGCTCAAGTTGCTGTACCTGGCCCCGGAGCGGCTCCTGCAGCACGAAACGCTGGAGCTTTTGCGTCGCCACCGTGTGTCGCTTATTGCCATTGACGAGGCGCATTGCGTCTCGCAGTGGGGCCACGATTTTCGCAGCGATTACCTGGCGCTGAACCAGCTCGGCAAGTTCTTTCCGAATGTGCCGCGCATGGCGCTGACGGCCACGGCGACGGCCCTTACCCGCACGGAAATAGTGGAAAGGCTGGAGTTGCGGAATCCTCGCATCTTCCTGAGCGGCTTCGATCGTCCGAACATTCGCTACCTGGTGCAGGCGAAAACCGACGCCCGCCGGCAATTGATTTCCTTCATGGCGAACCACCGCAATGAGGCGGGCATCGTCTACTGCCTGTCGCGAAAAAAGACGGAAAGCACGGCCGACTGGCTGCAGGCGCAGGGATTTACGGCACTGCCGTACCACGCGGGCTTGTCCGCTGACACCCGGGCGGCCCATCAGAGACGCTTCCTGATGGAGGACGCAATCGTCATTGTCGCGACCATCGCCTTCGGCATGGGTATCGACAAGCCCGATGTACGTTTCGTGGCGCACCTCGATCTGCCCAAAAGCATCGAGTCCTATTACCAGGAAACGGGCCGCGCCGGCCGCGATGGACTGGCAGCGGACGCGTGGATGGTCTATGGGCTACAGGATGTGGTGAGATTGCGGCAGATGCTGGAGGAGTCGGCGGCCGCCGAAGCGCACAAGCGGAACGAGCGGCATAAGCTGGACGCATTGCTCGGCTGGTGCGAGGTGACCACCTGCCGTCGCCGTTCACTGCTGGAGTACTTTGGCGATGAGTTGATTGCCGACTGCGGGAATTGCGATATCTGCATGACGCCGCCTGTTACCTGGGACGGCCGGGAGGCCGCGCAAAAGCTTCTTTCCGCGATCTACCGGACCGGTCAGCGCTTTGGCGCCGCTCACGTCATCGACGTGCTGCTCGGCAAGTCTACCGACAAGTCGCGGCAGCACCGGCACGATGCGCTTAGCGTGTTCGGCATCGGCAAGGACCTGCAGCCGAACACATGGCGTTCGGTCATGCGCCAGCTGATCGTCCAGGGTTACCTGCGTGCGGACCCGGAACGTTTTGGTGCGATGGTGCTTACGGGAACGAGCCGGGCCTTGCTGCGCGGCGAGGTCGACATCCGGCTGCGACAGGACCCGGCCGTTGCTGCGGTCAGGAAGAAGCCCACCGCCGCGACTGGAGCGATAAACAGTCTTGCCGAAGCGGACCGCGACCTGTGGGAGGCGCTGCGGGCATGCCGCCAGACGCTGGCCGCCGAGTTGAAAGTACCCCCATACGTGATATTTCACGATGCGACACTTATGCAGATGCTGCTCGAGCGCCCGTGCGACGAAGCTGCGCTGCTGTCAGTCAGCGGCGTGGGACAGGCCAAACTGGCGCGCTATGGCGAGGCGTTTCTCGCGATTATGAGGCAGTATGCGTAACGAGCGCTGGACGCGAGACCTGCGGATGCGTTGCAATAGCCGTTGCCGGCCGGGCGGCACAGGCTGATCTGGACGGCCAAATGGAGGCATGGATGAGATTCGGACTGACGGCCGGCAGCGGTCTTGCGACCGCGGTTTTAGTACTGATCGGCGCTTGCGGCGATGAAGTAAGCGAACCCGAGGGCGCCCGCGGCCAGGGGCCGGAAAAACCCGTCTGCGAGCTGGTGCGCCAGGTGGACTTGCAACAGATTTTCGTCAACAGGCTCGCTCCCGATGGCGACACCCGTTCTTCGATGGATCGCTGTACCTTGAACGATGCGGAGAGCGAGGAGGCATTCGTACAGTACGAACTGCATCCGTACAAGGAAGATCTGCGGGTCGAGGTGGAAAGGCTGGAGCGGGAACTTGGGGAGGACATTAATCCGCGCTTCGTTCAGGGGATAGGCGATGAAGCGGTGTGGACGGATGTCGGCTTGTTCGTCAATCGCAGCGGCCGTACCTTGCAGGTAAAACCGATGCAGGACGACCAGGACCGGGCAGCCTACCAGGAACTGGCGCGTCTGCTACTGACCCGGCTTGAAGACGGCTAGTTTTCGGCCGGTCCTGAGTTACCGTTTCTTGATCGTTGCTGCAGGAGCCGGGGCTTCAGCATCCCCGGAAGGCGGCGGGTGACGACTGTTCAACCTGCGTCTTCGGCCGAGGAGCCGGATGATGTCCGTATGCGCAACGGCGTTATTGCGGCGCTTCTTGCCTACACGATGTGGGGTTTTCTGCCGATCTACTTCAAGGCCGTCGCAGCGGTGCCCTCGCTCGAGGTGCTGGCGCACCGCATCGTCTGGGCGGTGCCCTTTGGCGGTCTCATCATCCTTGCGAGGCGTCAATGGCCGGAGGTCAGGCGGGCTCTAGGCCATCCCCGTACTCTTGGCCTGCTTGCTGTCGCAGCGCTTTTTATCGCCATAAACTGGCTCGTCTACATCCTTGCGGTTCAAGGCGGCCAGATATTTCAGGCAAGTCTCGGCTATTACATTAATCCGCTTATGTACGTTCTTATCGGGGTTGTCTTTCTTCGCGAGAGACTGCGCAAGCTGCAAACGATCGCCGTGGTTCTCGCCGCCGGCGGGGTTGCGGTGCTTACCATCAGTGGGGGAGTCTTCCCGCTCATTTCGCTGACGCTGGCGGTATCCTTTACTACCTACGGCGTAATTCGCAGCCGCGTAGTGGTTGGCGGCATGCCGGGTCTTTTCATCGAGACTCTGATACTTGTGCCCTTGTCCCTGGCTTACGTAATCTGGTTGCTCCACGCGGGAGAGTCTTCTTTTGGCCTGCAGGACCCGTGGATGATGGGTGGCCTGGTCCTTGCCGGCCCACTGACTGTCCTGCCGCTTCTCTGCTTTGCACTGGCGGCCCGGCGGCTCCGACTGTCGACGATCGGCATCATGCAGTTCATCGCGCCGACCCTGCAGTTCCTGATGGGCCTCGCCTACGGGGAACAATTGACCCTGCCGCACGCGATCTGCTTTAGCCTGATCTGGATTGCGGTCATCGCTTTCAGTTGGGACGCCTGGCGAGCGACCCGTCTGCCGCTGCCGGTTGCCAAGCCGGGATGAGGGAGATTTCATAAAAAAAGCTCGAGAGGAGGGTCCGGCGGTCCCTTCAAATTCTGCCGTCGGGCTGTCCGAGGCCCGATGCCCTTGCGAGACGTGCGGCTGTGCGCGCATTGTTGAGGAGTAGCGCCTTGTTTGCCACCGTGGAGCGGTGGTCGGTTGATGTCGCGACGTGCTGCAGTATGTAGGGGGTGAGGGCGCTGCCGCTGATTCCCTGCTCCGCCGCGGCGAGCACAGCTTCCCGAATTGCAATTTCGGCTTCCTCCGCCGGCACCGCGAAGTTTTCGGGAACCGGTATCGTTACGAGCAGTCCTGTGGTCGAGTCGAAATCCTTCCAGGCGCGCAAGACATCGGCGGTCTCATCTACCGAGTTGGCGTAGTGGGTCAACGGAATTCCACTGTCTCTGGCGATAAAGGCCGGCAGGTTGGATGTGCCGAGACCGATCACCGGTACGCCAAGCGACTCCAAAACCTCCATCGTCGCCGCCAGGTCCAGTATCGATTTGGCCCCTGAACACACGCAGACGACGGGCGTTCGACCAAGCTCGTACAGATCGGCTGACACATCCTGCGGACGATCGCGATGGACCCCGCCGATGCCACCCGTGGCAACAAGGCGGATGCCCGCATGGAAGGCCACTGCAACTGTGCCGGCGACGGTGAGGGAACCGTCAGCCCCGCTGGCGATGACGGCGGGCAAATCGCGGCGACTGCACTTGAGGACGCGCTTCCTGCCTGCTTTGGCAAACGCCTCGATCTGGTGACGCTGCATGCCTACCGTAACCCGGCCTTTGACGATACCGATCGTAGCTGGACATGCCTGCTCCGCCTGTACCGCTTCCTCCATCGCGACAGCAATCTCCAAATTGTCCGGGAAGCTCATGCCGTGAGTGATGACCGTGGTTTCCAGCGCGACGACCGGGCGGCCGGCCGCAAGTGCTTCGGAGACTTCGGCCGAGATGTCGAACGTCAAGTCGACGGGTCCGTCATGGCTGTAACCCTTCGGTAACGGATTCGGCGGAAAGCTCGGGGCTATTGGGCTCTTCGCACACGAGCGTCATCGCAGCGGCTTTCTGGCCGATGCGCAGGCTGGTGACAAAGTCGTACTGCTTCAATCGGCCGAATAAAATGCCGGCAATGAGGGCATCACCTGCACCTGAGACGTCGACAGGACGTATTGACGCAGCAGGCAATGTCAGGCATTGGCCGTCGCTCGCAAAACAGATTCCGTCACTGCCTGCCGTGACTACGGCGCTCGTGGCACCGCGCTGGCAAATGGCCTTCGACATACCTTCCAGGTCCCGGGCAATATCGTCCCCGAGCATTGCACGTGCCTCGGCCCGGTTGCAAACAAGTATGTCGACGCCGTTCAAATTAAGCGGCAGGCGGCGCGCTTTGGTCGTGGAGACTGCGCCGATAACAAGCCGCACATCGTCCTCACGGCAACCGGTAATCAGGTAGGAGAGGGAGCCGGCCGACAAATTCGTATCGGCAAAGACAATGCCGGCGTTGCTGATCTGCAGCCAGCAGTTCTGGATAAAGCTGCGATCCATCGCATCGCAAATTTCCATGTCGGCGAAACTGATGAAGAGTTCGCCATCCGGCTCAATGGCCCGGGTACAGGAACCGGTCGCCTTGCCGAGGCTTTTTTGCACCAGACCGGTATCGACACCCAGCGCGGCTGTCTCATTGAGAAGAATGCGGCCGGCATCGTCGTTGCCGACGATGGAGACGAGGCTGCAGCTGACGGACAGCCGCGCCAGGTTCTCCGCCACATTTCGGGCAACGCCGCCGCGGCGTAGGCGGCCTGACACCGGGTTCGATGTCCCGCGCACGGCTGGCTGCTGCAACCGGAGGACCCGGTCCAGGGTCATTCCCCCGATGCAGCAAACGGAGTCCCGGGTTTCTGGCATCGACGCCGACGTCCTTGCTTTGGCTGGAAAGGTTTATGTTAAGCGAAAGTCGCTATTCGCAGGAAAATTCGTCCAGAGCTGACAAAAACCGTAACCTTCTGCCAGCCGTGGTCAGAGAGAAAAATTATTTATATTCATAAAAACAATGGCATACAGGATAATCGCAAAGTCCAATATTTGATGGCACAAGGTTTGCACCTACCCGAATGACGACATGGGACCGGCCACCGGCGGTCAACCCGCCGTCGAAGTAAGAGGGACAGCTATGAGCAGGGAAGTGATCCAGGACTGGACAGACAGTACGGTATTGCTCAAATTCGGACAGCGCAAGGGTGTTCGGTACCAGGTGTATCGGGACGGCAGGAAACTGTTGCAGGAGATTCGCAGTCACGACGACGCGCCGATACACACACTCGAGTTGCCGAGGGGGCTGGTGATGGAGAGGCAGAGCTACGAAGTCCTCCTGCGTCACGTACTGCTGGACGTGGTGAACGGCTAAGCGTTTCTTGTCCTGACGGTGCCTGGGGCCTCGTTCAGGCGCCTCGTAATAACGAATTCGGCGCGCGAGAAGGCGGCGAATAGCGTATGCTGCCACACATGAGTACAAGCAACGCCAAAAGCGCCAGCCGCTTCGATTGCAGCAACGAACCCTTCAAAATCGTCGAATTCGCCAAGGCGGACCCGCCCAGCGGACAACCGGACAGCGAGTGGTATCGCTATGTGATCAGCCAGGGCCGTGCGGCCATGGCCGGAATGCGCCAGGGCAGCCGCGAAAGCGTCATCGCGGCTGTCGAGGACATCGTCAATCGCATGAATGAGCGGCGTCTCGGTCGGTCCGGGCGCGTTCATCTGAAAATGGGTGGCAACTCCAAGCCCGCCGGCGAATCGGAGGCGGAGCGAAAAGCACGGTAAAGGCCCGGCCGCGAGGCGGCCGCCGCTCTTACTGAAACATCAAGCCTGCCTGGACCGGGCACGGGCGCCGCCTGAACCCCGCGCAGGAGCACCCCCGCGACCGGCAGATGACGACGGCCCCTTACGGCGCCGGCTTCCACTGCTGTTCGGCTTTTGTCCCGCCGGGACGGCCTTTCCTTTCCCGCCGCCATTCCTCGTCCGCTGGGATTTTGCGGTGTCCTGGTTGCCTGATCGCCCGCGGGAACGCTGGCGCTGCTGCATTGCCGGCGCGGCACCGGTTGTAGTGGTTTCAAACCCCGGCACTATCGTTTGTTCGATGCTTCGCTTGAGCAATTTTTCCACGCCCGCAAGAAGCGGCTTTTCCTCGGGGCTGACCAGCGACACGGCTTTCCCCGTCAGTCCGGCGCGGCCGGTGCGGCCGATGCGGTGCACATAGTCTTCGGCGACCTCCGGCATTTCGAAATTGACGACGTGCGGCAGCTGGTCGATGTCCAGGCCTCGTGCGGCAATATCAGTCGCCACCAGCACACGAACCTGCCCGTTCTTGAATTCTCTAAGGGCACGGCTCCGCGCTCCCTGGCTCTTGTTGCCGTGGATGGCCGAGCTCGAGAGGCCGTCCTTGTCGAGTTGCAAAGCGAGCCTGTTCGCCGCGTGCTTGGTGCGCGTGAACACCAGGACCTGCCGCCAGTTTTCGGACCCGATCAGCCAGGACAGAAGCTCCCGCTTGCGCGCACGGTCGACCGGGTAAATTCGCTGGAGAATGCTGTCGGCGGCTCTTTGCTTGCCGGCAACCTCGATTTTTGCAGGCATCTGCAACAGTCGACTTGCCAGGTCGGTCGTTTCTTTGTTGAACGTTGCCGAAAAAAGCAGGTTTTGCCGCTTTGCCGGCAAAAGGGCGATGATTTTCTTGATGTCGCGAATAAAACCCATGTCGAGCATGCGGTCGGCTTCATCGAGCACCAGCACTTCCACCTTCGAAAGGTCGATCGTGCGCTGGGTAGCGTGATCCAGCAGGCGCCCCGGCGTTGCAACGATAATATCGACACCCCGACGGATTTCGGCGATCTGCGGGCGAATGGAAACACCACCGTAAATTGCCGCCGATCTGATCGGCAAGTGCTTGCCAAAATCGGTTACGCATTGCTCGACCTGCGCAGCAAGTTCCCGCGTGGGGGTAAGAATAAGCGCCCGTACCGAACGGGGGCCGGGGGCCTTTTTGTTTGCGCAAAGCCGGTGCAAAAGCGGCAAGGTAAAGCCGGCGGTTTTGCCGGTGCCCGTCTGGGCCACCGCCAGTACGTCCCGACCATCGAGAATAACGGGGATAGTCCGGGATTGAACGGGTGTAGGTGAGGTGTAGTTCAGCGCGGACACAGCGCGAAGCAGCTCGGCCGAAAGACCAAGTGATTGGAAAGACATAACAGGTATTGCTCCAGGATTACCCGCGCACGACGTCAAGCGCCAATGCCGGTCCAGGCAAAATCATTTGGGGAAAAGTGACTCGAGACGCGCCTTAAACGGCGCCGCGAATAGCGTGGTGCAGACCGGAGTGCACCAGATGGCGCGCACTCTAGCAGATGAGGGCGGCAATGCAAGGTATTATCGCCGGGCGTTCGCCGACTGCCGAAGGGCACATTGCGTCGCCTCGGCTCATCGATAGAATGGCGCATTGAATCGGGCTCGAACTCAGGGCAGCGGCAGAGAGCAGCGCTTGGTGCAGGGCTGTACCAGGCGCCCGCTGGAACTGTGCCGAGCGGGAACAAAAGGACGATCTGTGACTGTTGACCAGTACACCCTGTTTGCCTTGTTGTTGCTGGTTTTCCTGTTCCTGATCTGGGGCCGCTGGCGCTATGACCTCGTGGCGTTCGTCGCGCTGCTGGCAGCGGTAATTACAGGACTGGTGCCGGCCGATGAGGCTTTCTCCGGCTTTGGCCACCCCGCGACCATTATCGTCGCACTGGTCCTGATCGTGAGCCGGGGCCTTTCCAATTCAGGGGTGGTGGAATTGCTCGGGCGGCACATCGTCGACAGCTCGCGAACGGTCAGCACCCACATCGGCATAATGGGTTCCGTCTCCGCGGTTCTCTCGGCGCTGATGAATAACGTAGCAACGCTCGCGCTGCTCATGCCGGTCGAGATGCAGGCCGCGGCAAAAGCGAAGCGCTCGGCGGCACTGACCTTGATGCCCCTGTCTTTTGCCACGATTCTCGGCGGCATGATTACATTGATCGGAACGCCGCCGAACATCGTGATTGCGGAAATCCGCAATGATGCGTTTGGCGCCTCCTACCGCATGTTCGACTACGCCCCGGTGGGGGCTGCCTGCGCGCTGGTCGGTATTTTATACATCGCGGTAATAGGCTGGCGTCTCCTGCCTGTCGAGTCCAAGGATGCCAAGTCGGATGAAGCACTGTTCGATCTGGCCGAATACATCGCCGAGCTCAAAGTCGGCGAGGGCTCGAGTGCCGTAGGCAAGCGGGTGCGCGACCTGGACGAAGATGCCCAGGAAAGCGGTGTCGATGTCATTGGACTCATTCGCGGGGGACGGCGGATGCCCGGCATGGGCCGCGCAGTGGAGATAAAAGCCGGCGATTCGCTCGTAGTCGAAGGTAATCCTGAAAGCATCGATGAAGCGCTCGGCTCGCTGAAGCTGGAGTATGTCGGCAAAGGCGAGGGCGGTCTCGACGAGGAAAACCTGACACTCCACGAGGTTGTCGTGCCGGAATCGTCGCCGCTGTCCGGCAGAACCGCGTCCTCCGCGCGGCTTACTTACCGTTTCGGAATTGCACTGGTGGGCGTTTCCCGCGGTGGCAAGCGGTTCCGCGAGAAGGTGCGGCAGCTTACGATCGAACCCGGTGACGTGCTGTTGCTTCTCGGCAGTGAGGACCGGCAGAAGGACATGACGCGGCAGACCGGCGTCCTTCCGCTGGCTGACCGGGGTCAGCGCGTGATTCAGCGCGACAAAGCGGGTATTGCAGTCGGCATATTCGCAATCGGCATTGCCCTCGCCAGCTTCGAACTGGTGTCGCTGCCGGTTGTGCTGGGCGCTGTGGCCGTGTTGATGGTTCTGCTCAACATCGTGCCGGGGCGGGAAATATACTCTTCCATCGAGTGGCCGGTCATTGTGCTGCTGGGAAGCATGATTCCAATCGGTGGTGCCCTTCAGGCGACAGGCGGCACAGAACTCATTGCCGGGGGTATCGTGAACGTTGCCTCCGGCTTTTCGCCTGTCGTCGTTCTCATAATACTCATGATCGTAACAATGGCGCTTTCGGACGTCATGAACAACACGGCAACAGCCGTCATCGCCGCGCCGATAGCCATAGAAATATCCTCTCGCCTCGATGCAAATCCCGACTCGTTCCTGATGGCGGTTGCGGTTGCTGCCTCGAGTGCATTTCTGACACCGATCGGGCACAAGAACAATACGCTAATCATGGGACCGGGGGGATACCGCTTTGGCGACTACTGGCGCATGGGCCTGCCGCTGGAACTCGTAATTATCGCTGTCGCCGTACCCATGATACTTTGGGTATGGCCGCTGTGACGGAACAATTGGATTCAGTGCGAGCTTCAGCATGACGGATGAGAATCAGGCGCCGGAAACCTTTACCGCCCAGGGCCTGCACTGGGTCGATCCGTTAACCGGCGCCGTTGCGCCGCCGGTGACACCTTCGACCACTTTCGCACGGGATGAAACCTACCGGCTGACGTCGGCATCCCACAGCTATGCGCGTGACGATAATCCCGGCTTCCTCCTGGCCGAGCACATGCTCGCGAGGCTGGAGGGTGGCGCAGATGCGCTCACGTTCGGCTCAGGCATGGCGGCCGCAACAACCATCGTTCAGGCGCTCGAGCCGGGCGATCGCATCGTGGCGCCCAGAGTAATGTACTGGGGCCTCCGGAACTGGCTGGTCAAGTTCTGCAAACGCTGGGGCCTCGACCTTGCGTTTTACAGTCCGGATGTTCCCGGCGATCTGGTGCGCTGCGTGCGATCGGCAAAGACACGGCTGCTGTGGGTTGAGACACCCTGCAATCCGACCTGGGCGGTGGTGGATATTGCGCAGGCGGCCGAGATCGCCCGGGATGTGGGCGCTCTTCTCGCTGTTGACTCTACCGTTTCGACACCCGTTCTGACGCGGCCGATAAAATTCGGCGCCGATATTGTGATGCATTCCGCGACGAAGTACCTGAATGGGCATGGCGATGTCGTCGCCGGCGCACTGGTTACGGCACGGCAAGATGAAATGTGGGAGAGGATCCGCGAGCTGCGCGCCGAGGGCGGGGCGCTTCTTGGTTCATTCGAAGCCTGGCTATTGCAGCGGGGCATGCGCACGCTTTTTCTTCGGGTCGCCAAAGCCAGCGCTTCCGCATTGCAAGTCGCAAACCATTTCGAGGGTCATCCGCAACTCGAACGGGTCCTCTATCCGGGGCTGGCGAGCCATCCCGGCCACGAGATTGCTGCCCGGCAGATGAGCGGAGGCTTTGGCGGCATGCTGTCTTTGCGCGTCCGCGGAGGCGCGGACGCGGCGCTCGACGTTGCGAAGAGATGCCGGGTGTTTATCCGCGCCACCTCGCTTGGCGGGGTGGAAAGCCTCATTGAGCACCGCTACACGATCGAGGGAGCCGCAAGCCCTATTCCACCCGACCTCTTGCGGCTGTCCGTGGGCATCGAAAACGTTGACGACCTCATCGCGGAGCTGGAAC
>JBBDSK010000024.1:0-11737 GCA_040904985.1 Woeseia sp.
GACGACGACGACGACGACGAAAGGGTCGTCGTCGTAGACGGCCCCGCGACTGTCACCATCATCGACAGCCAGCACGAAGTAACGATTTCACGCGCCTCGCATGCCAGCGAAAGCCCAACCAGTGCCGGCCGATTCGAGGTTTCCCTCGACGGACGTAACGAGTCGGGCGATTCGCTGAGGGTCGAGTATTCGGTTGCCGGCAGCGCCACCCCGGGTTCCGACTACGGAACATTAAGCGGTGAGACCGTAATCCGCAGCGGATCGAGCTCCGCCTCCATCGAGATAACCCCGCTGGACGACGACCAGGCAGAGGACGATGAGACAGTCGACGTTACGCTGACCGGCACCAGCAATTCCCGCGTCGCTGTCGGCAATCCCGACACTGCAAGCCTGTCGATCCAGGACGACGATGAAGCCGACAGCGGCGGTGGCGGCGACGGTGGAGACGATGAGGGCGAGCAGGGGAATCCGGAAGGCGACACGGACGGCGACCTTGTGCCGGGCGCCGTCGAAATCGAGCAGGGCAGCGACCCCTACGACCCGGACAGTTTTGCCGACAGCGATGGCGGCGGCACTGCCGACTACATCGAAGTGGTTGTCTTTCCGGACCACGGCCTGCAGGCAACAAGCCCGCAGGACCCCGGCGACGATCGACGTGACACGGATGGCGACGGTCTGCCGGATCGTCTGGAGATCATGATCGGCGCCGATGCACAGTCGAGCGATTCCCCCACCGCGAACGGCGCGGGCGACGACAGCGCCAACGGCATCTCCAACGCGGTCGAGGGTTACCTCGCCTCCGTGGGCATAGATTCGCTCGAGGAGCTAAGCGATTTCGATCGCGACGGCTATCCCGATGTCGCAGAGATCGGGCTGGGCCTGAGCCCGGTCCGCGCGGCCGCTAAAGACGGTGATGGCGACGGCGTGCCGGACGTTGTCGAATGGCTGGCGGGCGGCGACATTGATGCCCACACCGACAGGGACGGCGACGGCATTCCCGATGCACGTGAGCTTGGTATCGGCGCCGACCCGCTGGATGCCAATTCGCCGATCGCGAACGGCTCACTGGACGACGACGGCGACGGCGTGAGCAACGCGGTGGAACACCTGCTGCAAATGCTACTGGGTACGACCGACATCGATGCTGACGGCGACAGTGACGGCGACGGCCTCAGCGATGCGGAGGAAATCCGTCTCGGCACGGCGCCGCTGCACAAGGAGCAACCGGTGCCCTGGGTCGAATTGACGCAAAGCGAGGTCGGACCCGTGCGGGCGATCGGCACCGACAGCGGTGAGGTTTCGGCCCGCGCCCTCGTCGGCGGACCTCAGGGCGGACTGAGCTACGACTGGAGCGGCACCGACAACGCGATACTGGCGGTCTCGTCGGGATCGCCCGCGGGTAAGGTGCGCAACTTCTCACCGGCGACGCTGCCGGCCGACCGCTACAACGTCGTGCTGCGCGTGCAGCGCACGGTAGGCAACTTCAGCGCGCCCGAGTCCGTGGTGGCGTTTACGGTGAACGTGGTGCCGGGCGCGCAGGCATCGGACATCGCCGATGCCGACAGCGACGGCATACCGGATTCCGTCGACGACAGCGACGCCCGCAGCGGCCTTGCCAACACGCTGCCGGCGCAGTCCGCGGCGCTGATGCGGGCGAACCCCGGCGTCCGGCTGCAGCTTGGCAGCACGGCGCGCACGGCGCAGACCACGTCGGCCAGAGTATCGCTGGAAGACGTGGTGGGCACAGGCGAGGGCGGCCCTGCCGGCAACGTGGGTGATTTCGACTTCCTGAGCGGCCTTTACGATTTCGAGGTGACGAACCTGCCGGAGGCAGGCGCCGTCGTCCAGATCGTGATCCCGCAAGCGACGCCCATCGGAGAATTTCCGGAATACCGCAAGCTTCTGCCCGACGGCTGGAGCGATTTCACCGACAACGCCAGCAACACCCTCGGGTCCGCCCCGGGCAGCGAAAGCGGCTGTCCGCCGCCGGGAGACGACAGCTACCAGCCGGGCCTGACGCCGGGACACTTCTGCATCCAGCTCGGCATCGAGGACGGCGGACCCAACGACGGCGACGCCGCGCTGGGGCCGAACGGCGTCATCAAGGACCCGGGCGGTGTCGGCACGCCGAAAGGCCAGGTGGTGGCGGGGAAGGGCGGCGGTGCCGCAGGCCCTGCCTCGCTGGTCGTCCTGCTGGGCTGGCTCTTTTGTCGACGCCGGCGCCCGGCTGCCGGCGTGGCCTTACTGTCACTCGCGGTTTTGCTGGTGAACGCTCCGCCCGAAGCGCGCGCCGATGCCTTCATCGGCGCCGGCATCGGCGTCTCCCAGCTGGACCCGGATACCGCCGGCACCAACTTCTCGAGCACCGAGAACCAGGATTTCGGCTACAAGGTGTTCGGCGGTGTCGACCTGACCCCGATCAGCCGCAAACTTTCCCTCGAAGCGTTCTGGGCCGATCTCGGGCAGGCAACGCTTGAACGGCGCGGCGCGATCGACTACAGCCTCTACGGCGTGGGCGCCAGTTTCGGCCTCGGCAGTTCCAACACGCCGCGTCTTTCCGCCTTCGTCAAGGCAGGCGTGGCGCGCCTCGACGTCAACGCCAACGTGCCCTTCCGCCAGGAAGACGAGACCTCCTTGTATATGGGTGTGGCCGGCGCCTTCGCCCTTCGCCGGCACGTTTTCCTGCAGCTGGAGTACAACTACTTTACGAAAGACGCGCAGTTTTTATCGTTGAGCCTGGTGAAGCGGTTCAGGACCGAGGGCTCGTCGCAGGTGAAGACGATCCCGTTGCCGGAGGACTAGAAGGCTTCCTGAGCCACTGCAAGGCGTGCCAGTCGCTCAAGAATCGGCCGGGGTCAGCGGTCCTTTTCCAGCCGGCTTTTGATCGTAATCCGGTTTTCCAGCGTCTTGTGCACCGGGCATCGTTCGGCGATCTCCAGCATGCGTTCGCGCTCCTGGTCCGTCAGGTCGCCGTCGATCTCGATCACGCGCGAGAGCTGGTCGATCTTACCTTCGCCCTTGTCCTCGCAGTCCTCGCAATCCTTCTCGTGAATGCGCGCGTGCGATACCTCGCAGCGGACGCGCTCCACCGCCAGCCTCTTGTGCCGCGCGTACATGTTCAACGTCATTACCGTGCAGCTGCCGAGCGACGCCGCCAGGAACGCGTAGGGATCGGGTCCGAGGCCGCGTCCGCCGACGTCGCTCGGCTCGTCGGCCAGCAGCGTGTGCGCGCCGGCTTGCACGCGACAGGTAAAGCCATCCTCGATGCGCCCGGCCACCATGACCTCGTCCGCCGGCAGCGGGATCGGGATCCTGAGGAAGCGGCTCGCCCACGCTGCAATCAGGCGGCCGGCGTAGCGGGAGTCCGCGTCTTCCGACAGCAAATGGTCGGCATCGTCCAGGCTGATAAAACTCTTGGGGTGCAGTGCCGCAATAAAGATTTTCTGCGCATTAACGACTGGTACCGTCCGATCATGCGGCGAGTGCATCACTAACAACGCGCGGCGCAATCGGCGCAGGCGCTCATGCAGCGGGTGTCGGCGGGAGTCTTCGACGAAGTCGCGGCGAATCCGGAACGGCCGCCCGTCCAGCTTGACCTCCGCGCTGCCTTCTTTCTCGATCGTCTCCATGCTGTCGCCGAAGTGCTCGAGTACATGCTCGGCCGAGGCCGGGGCTGCGAGTGTGGCGACGGCGCGCACACTGTCCAGCCGCTCCGCGACCGCAATCGACGCAGTGCCGCCCAGCGAATGCCCGACCAATAGCTGCGGCGCTGCAAACTTCTCCTCCAGCCAGGCGGCCGCATCTTCAAGATCGTCCAGGTTGCTGGAGAAGTTGGTACCGGAGAAGTCGCCTTCGCTTTCCCCGAGCCCGGTGAAGTCGAAGCGCAGTACCGCGAAGCCGGCGTCCGCCAGCGCGCGCGTGATGTTTCGCGCTGCCTTGATGTTGCGCGAGCAGGTAAAACAGTGCGCGAACAGCGCTGTCGCCTGCCATTCCCCGCCGGGAGGCAGCTCCAGGTTTCCTGTGAGTTTCATGCCGCTGCGGTTCGTGAAGTGCATTCTGGACATCGCAGGCGCTCCGTCAGTTGCTACGGGCAGAATAGCACCGCAGTCGTCTCATGATCCTAACGTTGATAGCGATATGCACACTTGCGACCATTGTTGGTTCCTCGATGCATCCGGGTTACTGGTCTATTTTTTAATCGCGGGCAGTGTTTTTATCTCTGATAAAAGTGCGTTGCTCGTTCATCAACAATAAAAAAGCGTTTGCAGCCACTGGTCACGTCCGCATTTTTTGATTGCGTCTACCAATTCACAGAATGACCGTGGCCGATCGGCTATCGTTCTTATGTTAATCAACCGGCCGTTGCCGCTTTACGCGCTCCCGGCCGGACCTTGTTCCAGGGAAAGCAGCAGGCACATGTCAAGGACGGTCACCGTGCATTCGCTCTTACTGAAAGCGCAAACGCTGGTCATGCGGCTTCCCGCGCTGGCGTGCACTCTCGTTATTGCCTCCGTCACCCACGCAGACGTAACGACAACCGACGTTCAGGTTGCCGCACGAGCCCTTAGCTTTATTTCCGAGCCGCTGAGCGGGCGTGTCCGCGTCGGCATTGTATACGCCGCCAATAGTGCCGGCTCCCGCCGCCAGGCACAGGAACTGCAGGCGCTTCTGTCCAGAGGCCTGCGGATAGGCGCGCTGGAATTGCAGCCGGTTCTTCTTGAAGCTGCGGACGCATCCAGCGCAAACGTGGATCTCTTTTTCATGACCGAACACATGGCGGCGGATACCGCTCCGAAATTACGTGATAACGACTTCCTTGGCCGCACTCTTTGCGTTACGACGGACATCGAACAAGTGCGGCGCGGTGCCTGCGTGCTGGGTATCCAGTCGCAGCCGAAGGTCGAGGTGTTCGTGAACCGCTCGGCAGCGATGTCACAGGGCATTACCTTCTCGACCGTCTTCCGCGTAATGATTACGGAGCTCTGACCAAGATGCGCAGTTTTGTTGGAACAACGCCGGCGGGACTTTACACGGTCCTGGTCTCTGCGCTTCTGGCGCCGGCTATAGCCGGTAGTCAGTCGCTGGATTACACGGCACTGGAGCAGCTTTTCGGCGAGCCGGTGACGTCCAGTGTCACGGGTTCGCCGCAGCGCAGCAGCGATGTTGCGGCGACGATGAGCATCATCACGGCCGACGACATCCGCCGCTCCGGTGCTCGCGATATCCCCGGCGTTCTTCGCCACGTTGTCGGCGTTCAGCATCTGCAGACAAGCAACGACCACACAGACGTCAGCGCACGCGGTTACAACCAGGCGTTTTCGCCGCGGCTTCTGGTCCTGGTGGACGGGCGGCAGGTCTACGCAGACTACTATGGCTTCACGCCCTGGAGCACCGTCCCGGTGGAGCTCGATGCGATCCGGCAGATCGAAGTCGTCAAAGGACCCAACAGCGCCTTGTTCGGCTTCAATGCCGTGGGCGGCGTCATCAACATCGTTACTTACGGTCCCCTGGATGAAGAAGTGGACACGGCGTCGCTGTCCGCCGGCACGCAGGACCTGAAGAAAGCATCCGTCGTCTCCACCTGGAGGTTTGCGGAATCGGCAGGCATCCGGCTGTCTGCGGGACATCGCGACGGTGACGATTTCTCTACGCCTCTGCACCCTGCCGATGTCGGCGTGCGCCGCGGCAATGAGCGCAACGCTGTCAATCTGAGCCTCGAATGGGATGCCGGACAACAGCGTACATTCGGTGCAGAAGCAACTTACAGCAATGCGCGGCAATCGGAGCAACTGCCGGTCTACTTGATGACCCACGACGAGTACGAGACGACCTCCATCAAGGGTTACATGACCGCCGATACACGATTCGGATTACTCGAGGCGACTGCTTACAGCAACCAGATGCGTATGGATTCCTTCATGTCCGCATCGCCGGTGCCATGGTTGATGCTGGACAACCGCGTCTCCGTCGCCCAGCTGCAGAGCATTTCCAAGCTGGCGAACAAACACACCATGCGTTTGTCCGCCGAGTATCGGCACAACACGATGGAGACGACGCCGGTTCCCGGGGGCGACGTTTTTTACGACGTTGCCGCAATTGGCGGCATGTGGGAATGGCGCCTTGTTCCATCCCTGACGCTTACGACCGCGCTGCGACTGGACCGCTGGTCGCTCGGGCGCAGCGGCAGCGTGCCCGCAGGCTACGGCCTGGAGAATGACGGCTGGAACCGCGCCGAATCCGACCCCACGTTCAACGCCGGCGTGGTGTGGCAAGCCAGTGACGTCGACACTGTGCGTTTTTTGCTTGGCCGCGGCGTGCAATTGCCGAATTTGCTGAATCTGGGCGGACTGGTTTTTCCCGTTCCTCCTCTCGGCTTCGCCAGCGGAGTACCGGATCTCGAGCCGACCGTCGTGGAGAATTTCGAAATCAGCTGGGACCGCACCCTCTCCGCATTTCCCGCGCAGCTTCGCGTCAGCGCTTTTCGAGGGCGCAGCCGGGACATGGTCGCGCTGCTTGGCGGCATGCGGCCGCTGCAACGCCTGGTCAACGTGCCGTTCAACCTCGGCGACTCGCAGACCCATGGCGTGGAAGTGTCGCTGGATGGCGCGCTTTACGCCGAATGGCGCTGGGGGCTCAGTTACAGAGGTCAAGACATAGATGACGAATTTGATCCTGGCTTTTCAGTAGAAACGACTCTTGCCGATTTCGAGCACACGACTCCGCGCCATGTCGTGAAGGCGCGCCTCGGCTGGGCGCGCGATCGCTGGGAGACGGACCTGTACTTCCATTATCAGTCCGGCTTCAGCGGCATCACGGTCGGTCCCTTGGGCCTCGGGAGCGGGCTGCTCATCCCGGTCTCCAGCTACGTGTCGCTGGACGGCCGCCTGAGCTACGCCATCAGCGATCGCGTTGTGGTGGCCGTGAGCGGCCAGAATCTCGGTAGTGCACGGCAACGGCAAAGCTCGGCACCGGAGGTCGAGCGCACGCTTTTCGCAACCTTCTCCATGAGCTTCGGGTCAGTCGAATAGGCCGCCATGAAGTCGACGATCAGGTTCGATGCAACGCTGCGTCGAAAGCGCAGCCGCCTGGAGCGTCTGACCGTGTTGCCGGTCCTGCTGGCGCTGGTCGGAATCTGGGCACTCACCGCCATTTTCACCCTGTCGGAGCGCCGCTTTACCCTCGAGCGGGTGGAGTCTCAGCTTACGACCGCCATCACGACGCTTGCCGACTTTAACGAACTGGCGGCGCAGGCTACCGGCGAGGCCATTGTCCGCAGCTCAGAACATCGGACGGCGGCTATCTGGCGAGCGCTTCTTCAGTACCCGACGGCCAGCATCTGGGTTGAAGCCGACGGTGCCTTGATCGGCGGACAGGAACCGCCGCAGGAAATTACCGACGCAATCGTCGTTCAGGACCCCAGGGAAAGCTTCACCGTTCACGCTGCGCTGCCGGAAGCGGACGCTCTTGTCGATTGGCACAGGTCCGTGTGGCAAAGGGGCGTGGTGCTTCTCATCGCGAGCACCGTCTTTCTGATTCTTTCCACTTTCCTCATTCGGGCGCTCAAGCAGCGGGCCCTGGCCGAGCAGGATGCGGTCAAGCAGCGTGAACGGGCCACCGCGCTGGGGCGTTACAAGGAGCAGCTTGAACAGACCGTCCTGCGTCGAACCGCCGAACTCAACCAGAGCAAAGAGCGTCTCGAACAAGAGCTGATCGAGCGCAAAGCGGCGGAGGAACAGCTAAGAGAGCACGATGCCCTGTTGCATGCGGTCACCAATGGTGCAGCGGAGTTTCTCGGCTCGCACAGCCTCGATGATGCGACAGCAAACGTTCTGGAACTGATCGGCCAGACGACGGCCGCCAGCCGGGTGCAGATCAGCACCATAGCTGCCGGGAGCAAAGGCCATCTCCTGTCGTCGTTGCGCTATGAATGGTGCGCTCCGGGGGTGGCGCCCCTGGCCGGGGACGCGGCACTACAGGCGCTGGATCTGACAGCCGAGCTGCCGCAGGTGACGCGGCCGCTTCTGTGCGGCAAGTTACGACCTTTTACGATCGAGGAGCTGGGCGGCGAGTTCAAAAGCCTGAGCGAATACAATGAAATGCGCTCCTTCCTGCCCATTCCGATCATGGTGGACGACAAGCTCTGGGGTATGTTCACTTTCATTGACTCCTCGGAAGCACCTCGTGAATGGACATGGGCCGAGAAGGACACGCTGCAGACGCTGGCAGGGCTGTTCAGTGTTGCTATCACACGAGCGAAATACGTCAAGGATCTTGCCGATGCGAATATGATCGTGCAAAACAGCCCGACGATTCTGTATCGCCTGCAAGGCGAGCCGCCCTTCCCGTTGATCTACGTGTCGCACAATATCGGCAAATTCGGCCACAGCGCGGGAGAGCTGGTGGGCGCGGAGAACTGGGCCGGGAAACTGATGGACCCGGAAGACGAGGAGAGGATAGGCGCGGCGATGGCGCGTACGCTCGATAACGGCGGCGAAGGCGCCAGTATCGAGTTTCGCCTGCGCACCGGTAACGGCGCCTATCGCTGGGTCGAGAACCGTTACACGACGGTGCGGGACAGGCAGGGCCGCCTGGTCGAGATCGAGGGCATGATTATCGACATAACGGAGCGCAAAGCCGCAGAAGAGAAGATTGCCCAGCTTGCCCGGACTGACAGCCTTACGAGCCTCGTAAACCGCGGCACGTTTATCGAGCGGCTGCGGCAGGCTTATTTTTCAACGAAGCGTGGCGGCAGTTCCTTTGCGATTTTTTACCTCGACCTCGACCACTTCAAGACCATCAACGACACCCTCGGTCACCAGACCGGCGATATGCTGCTGCGTGAGGTGGCGGACCGCCTCAAGAGTTGCGCCCGCGAAAACGATGTCGTCGCGCGTCTCGGCGGCGACGAGTTTGCCATTTTGCAAACAGACATCAGCGAGCCCGCGAATGCGGGAGCCCTGGCGGCTACGGTTCAGAGAGCGCTTACCCGTCCTTACCTGCTGAATGGAAACGAGCTGCAGGTGACCGTGAGCATCGGTATCTGCCCCTACGGGCCGGAAAGCGCGGGGCCCGACGCCATGTTGGCCCAGGCCGACCTTGCGCTCTACCGCTCGAAGGAGGAGGGGCGAAATCGCTACCGTTTCCATACCGACGATCTCGACGATCAGGTGCTCGAGCGTATGACACTCACGGATGAGCTTCGATCGGCAATCGGGAATAACGAGCTCGAGCTTTACTATCAGCCCCAGGTGGAACTTGCATCCGGCACCATTGTGGGCATGGAGGCGCTGGTCCGATGGCATCATCCGGAGCGCGGATTGCTGCCTGCCGCGGCCTTTATACCCGTTGCGGAAAAGACCGGCGCCATTGTGGCCCTGGGGCAATGGGTGATCGAGGAAGCCTGCCGGCAGTGGCACTTGTGGCGCCAGGCGGGCACCGAGCCGGGTGTGCTCACGATCAATCTGTCTTTTGCACAATTGAAGAACGGGCGGGAACTTCTGAGCGATGTCAAAAAGGCGCTGAAAAAATGGGGGTTGCAGCCCGGCGACTTGAGCTTTGATGTGACGGAAGCGACGCTTGCCAAGGCGACGCTGATGCACAGCGAGGCCCTGATGGATCTGCGTGCGCTCGGCGTGCAGATCGCGATCGCCGAGTTCGGCAGCGCATACTCCTCGCTGGACTACCTGCGCACGTACCGGGTGAATCATCTAAAGATAGCGCAGTCCTTCGTCGATATGACGGTGAAGGATCGCGATCGCGCCTCGACCATGCGGGCGATCGTCAATCTGGCCCGCGAACTGGGCATCGAGGTTGTTTCCCAGGGCGTGGAAACCGCCGAACAGCGCGACCTCTCCAGCGCGACGTCGAACATCGCTCAAGGGATGTTCTTCAGCGATGCCGTGGAGGCGGACGATGTGATCGATCTGCTGCGCTTGGGGCGCATCGAGCGGGCCGCCACCTCCGCTCCCGTTGACCCATCCGCAGGTGGCGCAAAAAGAAAGAGGGCTTCCGAGGCTATCGCGGACGGCGACTGAGGCCGAGGGAAGTTCTTCGACCGGTCAGACCACCAGGTCCTTCAACTCGATTGTCGAATCGGCCAGCCGGCCGAGATCCATCACCGCGCGATCGGCGATCAGCTTTTTCGCCTGCAGGAAGTCGCGCGGCGTGTTGACGGCATCGACGGCGAGGATCCGGCCTTCGTTCAGGTAGACGCAGGAGAACGAGCGTTCATGGCGCGCGCCCCGAACAATCGCGCTGTCATAGCCCTGCGCCACACCTGCGATCTGCAACTTCAGGTCGTACTGGTCGGACCAGAACCAGGGCACCTGGTCGTAGTGCAAATCCTCGCCGCAAAGATTCGCCGCGGCAGTCCGTGCCTGCTCCAGCGCGTTTTGCACCGACTCCAGCCGGATGCTGCAGCCCATCACTGCACTCGGGTGGAAGGTGCAGTCGCCCACGGCGTAGATGTCGCCGTCGGAGGTCCGGCAGCGATCGTCAACGACGATGCCGTTCTCGACCTCGAGCCCTGCCGCGGCGGCGAGTTCCGAGTTCGGCACGATGCCGATGCCGATCACGACCAGGTCGGCAGGAATTTCGGTGCCGTCGGAAAGCTGCACGCTCCGCACGCGGCCGTTGCCGCTGAAGCCTTTCAGCCCCGTCTTGAGCCTCAGCTCGACGCCCTGCGCCCGATGTTCCTTTTGGTAGAACTCCGACACCTGCGGCGCGACCACGCGTTTCATCACCCGGTCCTGCATCTCGACCACGGTTACGTTCAAGCCGCAGCCTGATGCCACGGCGGCCACCTCCAGCCCGATATAGCCGGCGCCGATGATGACGAGGTTGCGGCCTTCCTGCATGTCGCCCTGAATGGCCTGCACGTCCCGCACGTTGCGCAGATAATGAATGCCGGCAAGATCCGCGCCCGGCAGCGACGGCAGGCGCCGCACGCGCGAGCCGAGCGCCAGCACGAGCTTGTGGTACTGCACCGTCTCCCTCGGGCTCAGGCGCAGCGTTTTCTTTTTGCAATCGATGGCCTCGACCGTCGTGTCGAGCTTTACCGTGATGCGCGGATCCTCGTAAAAGGACGGCGGCTTGACGAACAGCCGTTCCGCCGGCATTTCGCCCGCAAGGAACTTCTTCGACAACGGCGGGCGCTGATACGGCAGCCAGTGCTCCTCGCCGATCAGCACGATCTCGCCCTCGTGTTTTTTCTGACGCAGCGTTGCCACGACCTGCCCCGCGGCGTGCCCCGCTCCTGCAATTACAATTTTCTCTTTCATCTGTCTCGCCGGTTTACATTGCACTGATGCCGTCCACCCGTCTGTACCGAGCCGGTGACAAAAGCGGAATCATCGGACGCCAGGTAAAGCACGGCGTACGCGACGTCTTCAGGGCGGCGACCAGCACTCCTGTTGCGTCCGACGAGGTTCCGGATTCAAACACGATCCGCGTTGAATCGCGAGCACTCGGTTGCCGGACCTCTGTTACATCAGTAGCCGATGGATAGTTGAGAATGAAAGCGATTGGCTGCGCCGGCCCGGGCGCCGTTCGTCAGGCGCGGCGCACTTCGTTATGCTCGGGTATTTCTCCACAGCGGTACGATGACGATGAAGACGCATGCGATCAGAATCCACAAACACGGCGGGCCGGAAGTGCTGCAGTTCGAGGCGGTTGAACTGCCCCAGCCGGGCCCGGGCGAGGCGCGCATAAGACAGACGGCCGTCGGCCTCAACTTCAT